>JBIIRP010000001.1:0-39950 GCA_044341475.1 Flavobacteriales bacterium
CGCGCTCCCTCCTCGCCTGGGCCGAGGGCCCCACCCTGGACGGGGTGGTGCGGCTGCACGCCCAGGTCACCGGGCCGGCGACCGCTGTGGTAGCGGAAGTGGATGGTGGCGACGTGGGGTGCACGCAGGAAGCCCCCGGCATGTGGGCCTGCAGCGTTCCGGCTTCGTCGCCGTCGTCGCTCGTCCGGGTGGTGGCCGAGTTCCCGGGCGGCGTGGTACGCCATTCCCCGTGCGACCCCGTGCGGGTGTGGACGGCACCGGCGGAAACGCCGTTCGTGCTGCTCAACGAAGTCATGCCTCTGAACAACAGCTACATTTCAGATGCAAGCGGCACGTACGGGGACTGGGTGGAGCTGTACAATCCGGGGCCGCAGCCGCGGTTCATCGGGAACGCCTACCTCACGGACCGGCTGGACCTGCCCCGGCGGTGGCGTCTGCCGAATGTGACGCTCAACGCGGGCGACCACCTCCTCCTGTGGTGCGGCGACCGGCCCGAAGCCGGCCCGCTGCATGCCCCTTTCGCACTCGATGCCGCGGGGGAAGGCCTGTACCTGCTGCTTGAAGAACTCGGGGCGTTGCGCATCCAAGACGCCTTCACGTGGGACGCCGCGTTCCCCAATGTCTCCTGGGGCCGTTCCACCGACGGCGCAGCGGACTGGGTGGCGTTCTCAGCCGGGGGCCTCCCCCCCACCCCCGACGGACCGAACGGAACGCCCGCGGGCATCGCCCGGCCGGGCTCCGCATGCACACCCGTCGTTCCGAACCCCGTGGCCGTCGGCACACCCGTCGCGCTGAACGGCCCAGCCCAGGTGGTGGCGATGACCGGGGCCGTGGTGTGGCGCAGCACAGCGCCCGAGGGGACCTGGACGCCCAGCGCACCGGGCGTCTATGTGGTCCACCGTGCGTCCTGTCCCGTGCCCATTCGTGTCCTTGCTCTCGCAGCCGGTGGACCGGGTTAGTGTACTTTGCACACCTACACCGGATCTGTCCTACCTTTTCGGCCCACAACCTCTCGTACCATGCGCCTCCTCACCTCCCTCGCATTGCTCCTGGCAGCACCGCTCGTTTCCGCGCAAGTGGTTTGGACAGAGCCACCGTTTCCGACCGCAAACGACCAGGTCACACTCTATTACAATGCCGGACTCGGCAACGGTGCCCTCGCCACAGTCATACCTGTCTACATCCACACGGGGGTCATCACCAGCGCTTCCGCCACCCCCAGCGACTGGCAACACGTCCAAACCTCCTGGGGCCAGGCCGACCCGGCCGCGGTCATGACGCCGCAAGGGGGCGGCATCCACGCCTTCACCTTCGGCGGGCAAACCCTGGCGGATTACTACGGCATCGGCGCGAACGAGACCATCGAGCAGCTGGCCATGGTGTTCCGCAACGCCTCGGGCACCCTCGTCGGACGCAACGCCGACAACTCGGACATCTTCCTGCCGGTGTCGGACGGGACCTTCTCGGTGTCCTTCATTGCCCCCGAACTGGGCTATGCGGTGCTCGAGGTAGGCGAGTCGGTTACGCTCGAGGCCATCGCGTCGTCGGATGCTTCACTTACCCTCGAAATCAATGGTGTAGAGGTGTCTGCCGCGAGCGGCCAAACCCTGAGCTTCCCCTTCACCGCCACCGAACCGGGCACCTTCGTCTGCACGCTTACGGCCACTTCGGGCAACATGACGGCTGAGGACGAAGTTACGGTCACTGTGTTGCCAGAGTCCCCGCCGACCGGTTGGGCTCCGGCCGGCACCCTGGACGGCATCACCTACACCAGCGCGACCTCCGTGCGGCTCCAGCTCTACGCGCCGGGCAAGGACTTTGTGTTCGTCACGGGCGACTTCAACGGGTGGCAGCTGACGGGCGACTACATGATGACCCGTACGCCGGATGGTCAGCGGTTTTGGCTGGACATCCCGGGCCTGGTTGCGGGGGAGCAGTACCGGTTCCACTACCACGTCTTGCCCGACGCCATCCGGGTCACGGATCCCTACTGCGAGGTGGTGCTCGATCGGTGGAACGACCCGTGGATTCCGGAGACGACCTACCCGGATTTGCTGGACTTCCCGACGATGCTGACCGAGAATAGCCCGGTGGGGGTGCTCGAGCCGGGGGCTGCGGAGTTTGTTTGGTCGGACGCGGGCTTCACGCGTCCGCCGAAAGAAGACCTCGTCATCTACGAACTGCTCGTGCGCGACTTCACCGAAGAACGCACCTACCAGGCCATCATCGACACACTCGATTACCTTGAACGGCTGGGAATCAATGCCCTGGAACTCATGCCCGTGATGGAATTCAACGGGAACGACAGCTGGGGCTACAACACGACCTTTTACCTCGCTCCGGACAAGGCGTACGGCCCGAAAGAGAAACTGAAGGAGCTCATCGACGCGTGCCATGCGCGCGGCATCGCGGTCATTCTCGACATCGTGCTGAACCACAGCGACCAGCCGAATCCCATGCTCATGCTGTACTGGAACAGCGCGTCGAATGTTCCCGCGGCAAACAACCCCTGGTTCAACGTCACCGCACCGCATGCAATGAGCTGGTTCTACGACTGGAACCACGAGTCGAATGCGACGCGCGGATTTACGAAGCGGGTCTTCGACCATTGGGTGGAGAACTACCACGTCGATGGGTTCCGGCTGGACTTCAGCCAGGGCATGAGCCAAACCCCGAACGGCGGCCCCTCCTACGACCAGAGCCGCATCAACATCTTGAACGACTACGGCGCACACGTGTGGTCACAGGATCCTGGCGTCTACATGATCCTCGAGCACTGGTGTGCATTTGCAGAGGAGCAGGCGCTTGCCGAAGATGGTTTCATGCTGTGGACAAATGCCACCCACGACTACCAGGAAGCGGCCATGGGCTATGCGTCGAACCTGAGCTGGGCGAATTACCAGAGCCACGGCATGGCGACCCCGTCGGTGGTGGGGTATGCCGAGTCGCACGATGAGGAGCGGTTGATGTACAAGAACTTAGCGTACGGGAACAGCGCCGGCAGCTACGATGTGCAGGAACTCGAGACGGCGCTCCGGCGCATCGAAGCCATCCAGTGCGTCAACGTGCCGCTGCCGGGGCCGCGTATGATTTGGCAGTTCGGAGAACTGGGCTACGACTACTCCATCAACACCTGCTCCGACGGGGTCACTATCAGCGACGACTGCCGCGTGGAGGCCAAACCCGTGCGGTGGGACTACCGCGACGATGCGGACCGCTACCGCATCCACCAAGTCATCCAAGGCCTGGCGCACCTGAAGACGGCATACCCCGGCACGTTCCGCACGTCCGACTTCACGTTCGATGCGGGCGGATTCGGCAAGCGGTTGCGGCTCACCGGCACGGACTTCGACGCGGTAATCGGCGTCAACTTCCAGGTGACCGGCATCTCCATGGTACCCGGCTTCACCCACACCGGGACGTGGTACGATTACTTCAGCGGCGAGTCCTTCGAAGTTACAGACCTCGGAGCTACCGTGGCTTTTGCCCCGGGCGAATACCGGGTGTTCCTCGATGCGCCCATCGCGGCGCCTGTGCTCTTCAGTGTCGACGAGGTCGATTCTGCGCTGTCGGAAATGCGCGTCTACCCGAACCCGGCATCGGACCGGTTGAGCGTGCTCTTCGACCTCGGCACACCAGGACCTGTGCGCGTCGAAATCCGTGACCTGACAGGACGGCTCGTAGTGGCGGAGCAACGATCCGTGCACCGGGCAGGCGCAACCCGTCTGGATGTGGCATTGCCCGCGTGCTCGGAGGGCCTGTACGTGGCCACGGTGGCGGCGGCTTCCGGTACCGTTTCGCGGCCATTCGTGGTCGCCCAGTGACCATGGTGTACGTTGGACACCATCCCTTTCCTACATTCGCACCGAACCGAATCGCAACCTCTATGCGCAACTTCCTTCTCGCAGGTCTTGCCTGCCTTTGCTGGAGCATAGCCACCCACGCCCAAACCCTCGAAGGGGTCGTCACGGACGTTTCTGGCACCCCACTCCCCTCCGCCTCCGTGCGGATTGACGGCGGGAAACAGGGCACCTTCACCGATGCAAACGGCCGCTACAGCATCGCCCTTTCCGCGGGCCAGCACACGGTGGAAATCAGCTTCATCGGTTACTCGAAGCAATCGAAAACCGTCACGCTCGGCACCGGAAAGACCACGCTCAACATGGCGTTGAAGGAGGATGCCGTGCTCATCGGAGACGTGGTCGTGGTGGGCTATGGCGTACAGCGGAAAAAGGAAGTCACCGGCTCCATCGCCCAGGTCACGGCCAAACAAATCACCAGCATACAGACACCCTCGTTCGAAGCCGCCCTGCAGGGCCAGGCCGCCGGTGTCCAAGTCAGCCAAAGCTCCGGCGTCGCCGGTGCCGGATCGCTCATCCGCGTGCGCGGCGTTGCCTCGGTTTCTGCCGGCGGGGACCCGCTCTACGTCATCGACGGAATTCCGATTACCCAAGAGTACTTCCTCCGCGGGAATTCTGGGGCCATGAACAACAACCCCTTAGCCGCCATCAACCCGAACGATATCGAGTCCATCGAGATCCTGAAGGACGCAGCAGCTACGGGCATTTACGGCTCCCGCGGTGCGAACGGGGTCATCCTCATCACCACGAAACGGGGCACACGGAAAGGCACCTCGTTCGAGTTCAGTTCGCGGGTCGGGGTAGGGACGGCTGCCTCCCGGCCGAACATGATGGACACCGACACGTATTTGGCGTTGCGTCAGGAAGCATGGGAAAACGATGGGGGAACAGGCTATGTCTGGCTGCCGAACCTGACCTCGGCAGCGGATGATCCGGAAACGCGAAAAGAAGCCTACTTGCGCGCCCAGGGAACGAACACCGACTGGGTCGGCCAAACCATCGGCACAGGTGTCAAGCACTCCCACAGCTTCGGAGCCCGGCACGGCGGAAAGCGCTACACGTTCTATGGCGGTGTATCGTACGATGACAACCAGAGCTTTTTGCTCGGCAACAGCTACGAGCGCATGAGCGCACGGGCAAATTTCGATGTGTCGCCGGTCGACGGCGTGCAACTGCTGTTGAGCTCCTCCTTCAGCCAAGGCCGTAACAACCGCATCGATGCGGCGTGGTCCGGCGGACTCGGGGATGCGATGTCGAATGCCCTGCCGTACTATCCGGTGCGGTACGAAAACGATGTAATCGAGAACGGCGATACCCTGCACCGCGCAGGCGAGTACTTCCTGTGGTTCGACGAATGGGGTGGCTCGAAAAATCCGGTGGCCGTGCGCGAGCTCAAGAAATGGCGGACCACCGAGGACCGGTCCATCAGCAACGCCCAGCTCATCCTTACCCCGCTCGACAACCTGCACGTCAAGCTGAGCGGTGGATTTGACTACATGCACATCCGCGAAGACATCTTCAATCCCGGAGCACTCTCCATCACGACAGAGCTCGGAAGTGCGAACCGCTACGCGAACTATGTGCTGAATTGGAACGGAAATGCCACCGTCGATTACCTGCTCGAACTTGACGACACCCAGTCGTTGACCTTCCTCGCAGGTACGGAATTCCAGCGGACCGACAACTACGGCTATTCGCAATTCTACGGCAATGTCACGGGACCGGTGTTCGAACTCGATAGCCTGCAAGAAGTTGCCGGTACCGTCAACGAACGCCAAAACCTGCCCTCCCAGCACAGCTTCCTCTCTTACTTCGGCCGCGTGAACTACACCCTGAAGGACCGGTACTTCTTCCAAGGCACGGCGCGGGTGGATGGCAGTTCGCGGTTTGGCCGTGACAACCGGTACGGCTTCTTCCCTTCCGTGTCCGCAGGCTGGGTGATCTCCGACGAGCCGTGGTTCGCTGCGGAAAAGGTCAGCTTCCTGAAACTCCGCACCAGCTGGGGAAAAACGGGAAATGCCGCATTGCCAGATTATGCCCGCTTCGGCACGTACTCGCCAGCGGACAATGGCATTACCTACGCCGGTGATTCCATTTTGTACCCCATGCAGCCGGACAACCCCACCTTGCGCTGGGAATCCTCATCCACCTGGGATGCCTCTCTCGAGGCCGGTTTCCTCGAGGACCGCATCACCGTGGAACTCGCGGCGTACCGGAAAATGAGCCGGGATGTCCTGATGAACGTTTCGACGCCGGCTTCAACGGGATTCACGAACTACTGGGACAACGTGGCGACCATCCTCAACCAAGGAATCGAACTGGGCATCAAGTCGCGCAACCTGATCGGAAAATTCCAGTGGACGACCGACCTCAACGTGAGCCGGAACTACAACGAACTCGTTGATATCGGAAACTACACCCCGGATGCGGTCAGTGGAGGCACGAACGATTCACGCGTCATCGTAGGAAAGCCGGTGGGCTCGTTCTTCCTCGTCGAGCACAGCCACGTCGACCCGGCAACGGGATTGCCGGTCTACCTCGACCTGGAGGGCAACGAGACGTACGACTACAACAACAACATCCGGAAATACGTGGGCGATGGCCTTCCCGAATTCATCGGGGGAATGACAAACACCTTCCGCTTCGGCAACTGGGACTTGAGCGCACTGGCGACCTTCAGCCTCGGAGCAAAGATTTTCGACTCCTCGGCGAAAAGGCAGCTGGGTGTGGTGACAGGTTGGAACATGCGGACCGAGAAACTCGACCGGTGGCGCCAGCCCGGGGATGAGGCGCGCTACCCCCGCCTCACGCTGGACGAGACGACCTACAGCTTGCCCAGCGGGTTCCCGTGGTGGAACACGAGCTTGTTCATCTACGACGCGGACTACTTGCGCCTGCGGAACATCACATTGGGCTACAACCTGCCTGACTTCAAGGCGGGTGCGGTGAGCTTCTCCGAGTTCCGGATTGCCTTGAATGCCACGAACCTGTTCACCCTGACAAACTTCCCAGGTCTGGATCCCGAAGTCGTGCGCGACTTCGAGAACGCACAGGATCGGAACATGAGTCCGAACGTGACCTACCTCACTCCGCCCCAGGAGCGCGCCTTCACCCTTACCCTCACCACGAACTTCTAACCGATGCGCCTCAAGCATTTCCTTCCGGTATGTGGCATCGCAGTGGGGCTGGCCTCCTGCGACTCCTTTCTCGAATTTGCCCCCGGCGATGTCATTTTGGCCGAAGACGCTATCCAGGACACCGATGACCTGCAGCGCCTGCTCACCAGTACCTACGACGTGCTCGGAAACATCTTCGGAGGGCGTTTTCAGATCGTCAATGAACTGCGTGGACCCAACTTCGGTGCCCCGGATAACAGTTTGGATTTCACCGCTGTCTACAACCGAGAGACGACCTTCTTTACGGGCATCAATGGCGGCGTGTATACCGACTTCTATTACGCGATTTACCGGTGCAACGTGGTATTGGGGAGCTTTGATTTGGTCAGCAACCTTTCGGAAGAAGACCGCACACGGATGGAGGCTGAAGCCCGCTTTGTCCGCGCAGTGAGCCACTTCGGGGCCGTGCGCCTCTATGCCCAACCGTTCGGGGCAACGGCAGACAACAGCCACCTCGGGGTACCGTTGCGTCTCACTGCAGAGTCGAATCCGTTGCCCCGCGCCACGGTAGGCGAAGTGTACGCAGCAATCGTGGAAGACCTCGAATTTGCCGCGGCGAATCTGCCGGAAACGAATGGCGTGTATGCGACCCGGGATGCGGCGGAAGGCTACCTCGCCCACGTGAGGTTCCTCATGGGGGACTACGCCGTGGCCGCGGAACACGCCACGAATGTGATTTCCTCTGGGCGGTACACGCTGGACGGCGATCTCGACCGGTACGATACGGATGTGGTCAACCCGGAAACCGTCTTCGGCATCGTGAGCATGCCCTTCGATTTCCGGAGCAACTGGTTCCGAGACAACCTGCGTTCAGATGGAAATCCGAACCCGCAGCTCGCGTTCAGTGAGGACTTTGCATTCTTCATGAGCCTTGCCGGCGGGGGCGACGGTCGCAGTGCGTGGGTGAGCGCTGGCGCCCGCCCGTTGTGCAACCGCTTCAACGGAAAGGAGTACTTCAACGTCCCTGTAGTGCATTTGACCGGATTGATGCTGCTCCGCGCGGAGGCACTCGCAGAGTCAGGAGGCGATTTGGGGACCGCCATTGCGGACATCAACGCCATCCGCGACCGTGCGTTCGGCGAAGGCAACAATCCCTTAGACGCGGGTTCAGATGCACAAGCAGTCATCGCCGCGGCACGGGACGAATACCGCAAGGAAACCGCCGGCGAGGGCGCGTGGACGGACCAACTCCTGCGACGCGGCGCCGCGGGTGAAGACATCACCATCCGTGACGCTTCTTGGAACTGCCCGGGCATGTCGCTGCAATTCCCGAACAACGAAACCACTTCAGCCGGCTTCGTGCTTAACGAAGAAGGCGGTTGCCTGTAACTTCACTTCCGATGGAACATCCTCATTCTCTCGTTCGGACCGGAGCCTGGGCTTTGGTCCTTGTAGCAGCCCTGTTCACCGGGTGCAAACCCGAGCCGGAAGGCGAACTCGGCGAGACCTACGATAAGGTGAAGGGCCTCACGGGCACCTGGCAGCTCACCGCGTTCACCCAGCAGGACCTGAACAGCCCCGTCAAAGAAGTGCGCGACCTCAGCAGCTTCTACATCGACGGATCGGTCACGCCGCTGCAACTCACGTTCAACGCGGACCGGACCTATGCCGTCGCGCTCGAACGCGGCCGCAACTACTTCGGCGAGGGCGGCACCTGGGGATTTGACGACGACGATTTCCCGAGCTACATCCACTTGTTCAGCGGCGAAGACACCCTCGTGTACGACATGGGGGCCATGGTGCGCGAGTTCGACCAGGATATGAGCATCGAATACCGCCGCGCGTGCAATGGGACTGCGACGGTCATTTACACCTTCTCCTTCACCCGGATCAACTGATGGCCATGCGGTTAACCTCCTTTGTGGCGGCCTGTGGGGCCGTTTTGGCAGCGGCCCTTCCGGCCGCAGCCCAAAAAGCCTACGTCCTCCCCTCGCCGACGGATGCAAACGCGGAAATGACGTTGTTCATCAACCTCAACAACTGCGAAGACGGCATCCAAAACAACGGTTTGAAGGCCATTCTCGAGGCCTTCCCGGACACGGCCGTCTACCTGTGGACGTGGCAGCCCGCGGGCCCGGCAGCCGGGAACGGCAACTGGGACGATTCCGCCGACCACCAGCAGCTGACGAAGGTGGGTCCAGGCCTGTACTCGATGACCTTCGTTCCGACTGCGTACTATGGCGTCGATGGTCCGGCCTTGTTCTCGCGGGGCATCTCGTGTTTGGCGAAGCTGAAGAATGGAAACAGCGTGGACGGCTTCCCCTTCGAAGCGAAAACGGAGGACATCCACGTCGACATCATCCCGAAGCTGTGCGAAGCCCGCATCTGCGTCTTCCCAGAACTGCGTAACTCCGATGACTTCGTGAGCATTACGTACGATAACGCGAAGGAAACGCGCGAGGGTCTCCAAAACATGGGGCCGGACGAATGCTACTTCTACATGATCGGTAAGGTCGACGCGTTCACGAGCTACGAGATTGCTGCAGTGGCGGATGTCACCTCCCATCCCGAGCTTCAGGTAACGGCCATGCCGTTCACGACGAAGTTCCGGTATACGTTCATCCCGGAAGAGCTGTTCGGTGACTTCCTGCAGCCTGGCGAGAAACTCTCGGAGGTTTGGTACTACGTGGTGCGGGAAGGCTTCACCTACCCCCCCGGTCCTCCACCCTTTGAAATCCTCAGTCTGCTCGACTGCGAATAACCCCCTACAGACGGATGGCTTCGGCCATCCGTTTCTCATTCTACCTTCGTCCCATGCGCATTTCGCTTGTTTTCCTCGCGGGTCTCGCGGCCGTCGGATGTGGCCCAGCGTTCCGTCCCGCCGACTACCCCCTTGCAACGGGGTATCCCCTGCTCCCCGTGGTGCTGAATCCCGACACCACGGTGCTGGTGATCGCGGACTTCCTGCCCGACGGAACCGTGCCCGATTCGGTGGTGTGGGACGATGACACGCGGCTCGCGGTAGACTCCGGGCCGGATGGGCCTACGGTAACCATCCTCGGCGCACCGAAGCTCGGCATCGGTATGCTCCGGATGCATTGCGGAACCCGGGCGGTGGACCTGCCGGTGCTGCGTTCGGACATCCAAACCCTCACCCTCACCCGCTCCTTCCCGGGTGCACAAAGCGTCACACTGACCGGAGCTGTGAACGGCTGGAATGCGGAGGCCACGCCCTTCGTGCAGACGGCCAGCGGGTGGGAACTCGAGCTGAAACTGCCGGCCGGGGTGCACCCGTACCGGCTGGTGGTGGACGGGGCGTGGCGCCTCGATCCAGAAGCCCGCGACAGCATGCCGAACGGGATGGGCGCCTTCAACTCGGTGCTGGAGGTCGGCGCCGGAGGACCGGTTCTCGAAGCGACCGACGTTGTAGAGACGGACAGCGGCACCGTCGTTGTCTGTTCGGGGTCGGCCGGGGCGTCGCTCTTTGCGTGGTGGGAGAATTCACGTGTGCCCGCGGGGCAGGTGGGCGAAGACGGCAAGGGCTACGTGCGGTTGCCGGACTTTGCGGACCAAACCGGCCGGGCCCACCTCCGCGTTTGGGCTGCGAACGCCGAGGGGACGAGCCCCGTCGTGCTGCTTCCGCTGCAGGATGGCCACATCGTGCGCGATCCGGCCGAGCTCACGCGCACAGACCGCCATGCCACGGTGATGTATTTCCTGATGGTCGACCGGTTCATCAACGGCTCGACGGCAAACGACGGCCCCACTCCGGACGCCTCTATCTCTCCGAAAGCCAACCGCTACGGCGGCGACTTCGCTGGAATTCAACAAGCACTCGAGACCGGATATTTCGACTCGCTCGGAATCAACACGTTGTGGATTTCACCTATCACCCGAAATCCCGACGACGCCTGGGGCCTGTGGAAGCATCCGGACACCGATGTGACCAGCCGGTTCAGCGGGTACCACGGGTATTGGCCCATCCGCCTGCGGGAAATCGACCCCCGCTTCGGCACAAAGGAGGAATTCGACGGCCTCGTGGGCGCGTTGCACGCCAAACAGATGAACGTGCTGGTGGACTACGTGGCGCACCACGTCCACGAGCAGCATCCCATGGTAAAGGAACACCCGGACTGGTACACGGACCTGTACCTGCCGGACGGCTCGCTGAACACGGAGCGTTGGGACGACCACCGATTGACCACGTGGTTCGATGTGTTCCTGCCCACGCTCGATGTGGCGAAGCCTGAGGTGTGTGAGGCCATGACGGACAGTGCGTTGTGGTGGGTGTTGAATTCGGACATCGACGGCTTCCGTCACGACGCCACGAAGCACATTCCGGAGGGATTTTGGCGGATGCTCACCCGCAAGATCCGGACGCAGGCCCCCGGCCGTCCGCTGTTCCAAATCGGAGAAACCTACGGCAGCACAGCCCTCATCCGCAGCTACGTCCACAGCGGCATGCTCGACGCGCAGTTCGACTTCAACCACTACGACGCAGCCGTGGCGGCCCTGGGACTGCCTGGCGGTCGGATGGAGGATTTGGTCCGGACGGCGCAGGAAAGCCTGCGCGCGTACGGCGCAGACCACGCCATGGGCAATATCAGCGGCAACCAGGACCGACCGCGCTTCACCTCGCTGGCCGACGGAAGCATCGCGCCAGGCGAAGACACGAAGTACGCCGGCTGGACGCGTTCCATCCAGCACGCAAACCAGCGCGGCTTCGACCGGATGCGCCTGCTCATGGCCTACCTGATGGCGTCGCCGGGCATCCCGTGCATCTACTACGGCGACGAAATTGCCGACGTGGGCGCGAACGATCCCGACAACCGGCGGCCCTTCCGGAGCACGGAACTGTTCGACGAGGAGCTGCGGACGCGGGATTGGACGGCGGCGTGGGTCAAGCTGCGCCGCAGCCGCATGTCGATGATGTACGGGGCGACGGCCTATGCGGTGCTCGCGCCAGGCCTGCTCCGGATCGACCGGACCTACCTCGGCGAGCGCACCATCGTGCTCATCAACTCCGGGGAGGCGCCGGTTCGTGTGACCTGGCCAGAAGGGGCCCCGCGCATCCTCGCAGGGAACGGCACGGCCATCGACGGGGCGATCGACCTGCCGGTCGGCGGAGCGGTGGCGGTTGCCGGCTGATCAGGGGGCCTTCGCTGCTTCGTTGAGGGTCAGGACGCGGACGATGGTCCACGCGCCGTCGCCGAGGTTGATGGATTCGGTGCAGCGCAAGGCGCCAGGGGTGCGCTCGAAGGTGCGGCGGAGGAGGGCCGGTCGGCCTTGCCATTCGGAGCCGCGGGCGAGCGTTCCTTTCGAGGCTGCGGAAGAGCTGTGGAACCAGGTTTCTGTGCGGGGTTTAGAGTCTTCGATGACGGTGACTTCGACGCGGTTGTCCGTGCCGGTTTTCCACATTTCGAGGTGCTCGCGCACAGTCCCGTCCGAGCGTTGTTCGAGCCACTGGAGCACGAAGCCGTCTTCTTTGCCGTTGCGTTTGCCCGACAGGCTCACCGGGTTGCCAGCAGGATCTTCTGGGCGCGTGGCATTTCCGGTGTAGGATCCCTCAAGCATGTACATCCAATCCGGCACAGCAGTTTGGGCACGGGAAGCGCTAGGCAGTAGGGCCGCACATGCGAGGAGCAGCACCGTGGGGAAAGGAAAGCGGACGTTCATGCCGCAAAGGAAAGTCGTGGTACCTTCGGGTCCGCACCTGTATTTCGAAATCATGCGCACACGCCTTCTGCATGCGGCAGTTTGGGCATCGGCACTCGTGCCGATGGCAGCCCACGCCCAACCCACCTGGAACCTCGGCACCACCGTCCTCACGGAAACGAACCTCGTCACCGGCGTTCAACTGCCATGGGAAATCCTGTGGGGCCCGGACGACCACCTGTGGGTCACCACGCGGCCGGGCGATGTACTGCGCGTCGACCCCGCAACGGGCATCTACACCACGGTGCTCGAGCTGACCGTGATGAACAACGGCTCGGGCGAACCCGGATTGCTCGGCATGGCGATGCATCCGGAATGGGAATCGACGCCGAAGGTCTTCCTCGTGTACTGCACGGGATCAGGTGCATCCGGAAGCGAGCGGCTGAGTGTGTTCGATTGGGACGGAGTTTCGCTCGTGAACGAGCAGGTTCTTTTGACCATTTCTGCGGGAGGCATTCACAACGGATCGCGGCTGCTCGTCCTGCCTGACAATACGCTGCTCATGACCACGGGCGACGTGGGCAATACCGGCAATGCCCAAAATTTGAATAGCTCGCAAGGCAAAATCCTGCGGCTCAACCTCGACGGCAGCATCCCCGCGGACAACCCGGATCCGACGAGCGCGGTCTACACCTACGGCAACCGCAACGCCCAAGGCCTCGCGCTGGGACCGGATGGCATCGTTTACAGCTCCGAACACGGCCAAAACAGCGACGACGAGCTCAACATCGTCCTCCCCGGCCGCAACTACGGCTGGCCCACCGTCCAAGGCCTGTGCAACACCGCTTCCGAACAAACGTTTTGCGAAGCAAACAATGTCATGGAGCCCTTGAAAGTGTGGACTCCGTGTGTGGCGGTCAACGGCCTCGAATACTACAACCACCCCGCCATTCCGGAATGGCAGCACAGCCTGCTGCTCTCGGTACTCGGCGGCTTAAACGGGCAGTACGAGCGCTTGAGCGTGCTGCACCTGAGCGCCGACGGCCAGTCAATCACGTCCGAGGACCAGTGGTTCTCCTCGTTCAACCAACGCGTCCGGGACATCGCAGTCAACCCCTACGACGGGTCCGTCTATGTCGCGCTCAACGGCGTATCGTACCCTGGCTCGGGACCGAACATCATCAAGCAGTTCCGGAATGCCTCGTTCGGCGTGGACGTAGCCGAACACGCGGAGACGCCCGCTCCTTCCGCCTACCCTGTGCCGGCGAGCGACCTCCTGACGCTCGAAATTCCGCAGGAATGGCAGGGCAGCGAGGTGCGCATGTTCAGTTACACCGGCAGCCAGGTCGCGGCGTTTCGCGCGGATGCATCGCATGAGGTTGTCGAGGTTCAGGACTGGTCGGAGGGCCTGTACTTCGCAGCCCTCGAGGCCCCGGATGGACGGAAGTGGACGGTGACGTTCTCGGTCGTGCGGTGAGCCTGCGGGCTGCGCTCGTCTGCGCAATCGTTTGGTATTCAGCGTTTCCTGCGCTTTTCGCATCGAGCGACTCGCTGACCGCTCCGCAGGTGGTGCTCCCTCCTGCTGAGGTGGGCATCGACCGGCCGTCGGCGGCTGCAGGACTGCTCGTGCGGTCGCGGACCGCAACCGAACTGAGGTCCGGCGCCTTGCCGGATATCCAGGAAGCGCTGAACCGCCTTCCCGGCGTGAAGATGGAAAGTCGCGGCATCGGCGGTTCGAGGCGCATCTCAATCCGAGGAAGCAATGCCCGCTCGCCCTTTGCTATCCGGAATACCTTCTTGCTCGCCGACGGGTTCGTGCTGACGTCTGCGGATGGCGTATCGCCGTTCGAATGGCTTGATCCCCAGCTGCTTACCGGGGTGGAAGTCATCGCCGGCCCCACGGGGGCGTTCATCGGGGGTGGGTACGGAGGCGTTGTTTCCGTTTCGCTGAAGCCCGATGCACAGGCGCTGCGGTTCGGTACCTCCGTGGCCACGCTCGGCGAGGGGGCGGCCGGCGAAGGCCCTGCCGGCGGGCTGGCGGCTGCGGTGGCGCTTCCCTCCCGCTTGCCCACGGCCGTGCGCGTGTCTGCGGTGCATCAGCCGGGCTACCGAGACCAGGAGGCGAACCGCAAGGTGCAGGTGGATGTGCGTACCACCCTGCCGTCCCGCCAGGGTGACCAAACCCTGTGGATCGCCGCCTGGACCGGGCGATGGGAGCTGCCCGGAGCCCTCGATGTCAGCACAGCCGCGTCAACACCGACGGCCGCGCCCGGCGCACCCTTTTCCGCCCGGGTGGAGCGGGACCGGATGCTGGTCGGGTGGAGCCGGGAAAAGGAAGGTCCGCGGGGGGCGTCGGGCGTTTGGCTCCTCGCCCACGGCAGCACGAAACGCAATCCCTTCGGCACCTCGCGGTTCTACCAAGGCGACAAGCACGAGTCCGAAGGCGGGCTCACCGCGCGCGGCCGGGTGGTACGGGTGCTGCATTCCGGTGACCGCGGGATGGTGCGGGCCGACCTCTCGACCATCGTTCGGGCGGACCGGCTGGCCGTGACGGAATGGGACACGCTCGCCGCGCCACAAGACCGCTCGCTGCGCTACGACCTCCTGACCGACGCCCTCAACCTGTGGGCCGGAGCGGGGTGCGACTGGCTCGGCACCCGCGGCAGTCGAGCGGCAGTCGGCATCGGCATGGAGCGCCTCGACCGACTCACCGCGGGCTCGTTTACCGCCATTCCTGACCCTTACCGCGAACGGTATTCCGACGCACGTCCCCTCCTTCGGGCCTCGTGGAAGCAGCCCATCGGAAAGCGGCTTGCAGGACACGCGGCCTTCGCCCAAGGCATCGGACATCCCGCCTCCCTCGAACTCGTGCATCCAGAAACCTTCCTGCCGAACACCTTGCGCTCGGAACGGGCGGACGGGTACGAGGCGGGCCTGCAAGCCGCGGGATCCCGCTGGTCCACGGACCTGACGCTGTACCGCACCCGGGTCGTCGATGCCATCCGCCAAGTCCCAGGAAGCACCGATGCGGCGGTGCTGGAAAATGCCGCAGCCGCGGCCCTTGCCGGGGCGGAATGGGAGGCGACGGCCCGCGGAGCGCACTGGGAGGTCCGTGGCTACGCTGCGCTGCAGCAGCACCGGATTTTCGAGGCAGACACCCTGCTCCTCCCAGGGTCGCCGCGGTCCGTGGTGGGCATCGATGCGACAGGAATGTGGCGCAATCTGCGGGCCGAGGTGCATGTCCGCCGCACCGGCGAAACCCCACTGAACGATGCAAACTCCGACGTGGCAGAGCCGTGGTCCCGGGTAGATGCCGAGCTCGGCCGCACCTTAGGTCCGTGGACCATCACGGCCGGGGTACGCAACGCCCTAGACGTTCGCACCACGGACTGGTGGTCCGTGAATGCCCCAGGTGGTCGGTACTACAACCCGGCCGCACCGCGCACCTGGTTCCTGGCCTGCGTGTTTACTCGATGACCGTGATTTCCGTCCGGCGGTTCAATGCGCGCCCTTCTTCGGTGTCGTTCGAGGCGACCGGTTCTGCCGCGCCACGGCCGGCGGTGACCAAGCGAGCAGCATCGATTCCTCGGGCAACGAGGTAGTCCTTCACGGCGGCTGCACGGCGCTCGCTCAGCTCGAGATTCAAGGCCGCAGCGCCTGTGGCGTCCGTGTGGCCGGTGATGCGGATGCGCTCGGTCCCCGGAGCGAGCAACTCGACGAGTTGGTCTAACTCGGTCTGGTGGGTGGCTTGCAATTCCGCAGAATTCGTGGCGAAACGAACATCGCGCAAGGTGAGCGTCGTGCCGATCTTCCAGCGCTGCAGCGCGATTTCGATGGAAGACTCGCGGAAGGTGGTGTCGGCCACCGTTTGGGAGAAAAATGCATACCCCGGCAGGTCCACCACGAACTGCAAACTGCCCACTTCCGGGAGCGGCAACGTGAAGCTGCCGTCCGCGCGGTCGCTCGCCACGCGTGCATGCATGCTTCCATCTGCCTGCAAAAGAACCACTTCTGCCGCGAGCGGCTTCCGGGTTGTTGCATCAATCACCCGCCCCATCAACGGACGTTGTGGCACCGCAGCCACGGCCTCAGGCAACTCGAACGTCCACAGGTCCAAATTCCCGGGCGTATCCCGGTCGGAGGCAAACAACGCAAGCCGACCGTCCGGCGCCACCAGCAGGCTGTTTTCGTCCGCGGCGGTGTTGATGGGATAGCCGAGGTTCACGGGAGCCCCCCACCTTCCGTCCGGCTGCATCCGGCTGACAAAGAGGTCCATTCCCCCCAGTCCCGGGTGGCCATCGGAGGCGAAATACAGCGACTTCCCGTCGGGGTGCAGCACGGGGTTTTCTTCTCTGCCGCTCGTGTTGATGGGTCCGGCAAGTGGACGGCCTGGGCCCCAACGCCCACTGGATTCGCGGTCAGCCACGAAAATATCCTGCCACCGCCGGCCATCGGATCCGCGTGCGCTCCGCACATAAAGGAGCGTTTTGCCGTCGGCACTCAGCGAGGGTTGGCTTTCCCATGCGTTCGAGTTCGGTTGACCGACATGGGTTGCAGGGCCAAACCGCCCGGCCTCTTCCACCCAGCGGGTCTCGAAGATGTCGCACGACCCCAGGCCTTCACGCGGTCCATAGTCCCCGCCGACTTCCTCGCACGCCGTGAAAACCAGCACGCGCCCGTCGCCACGAAGTGCCGGGGCCCCTTCATTTCCCGAGGTGTTCACGCCCACCACCGGGCCCGTGACCTTCCAGGTTCCCTCCTGCCGCTCTGCCCAGAAAAAGTCCTCTTGGCTTCGACGTTCTGTCCGGATCTCCCGGGTGAAGAGCATGCGGTTGCCATCAAGGGTCAAGGCCGGATAGTACTCCGCCATCGCAGTGTTGACATCGCCCAAAAGGAGGACAGCTTCCGTAGGTACCGGCTCCCGCACCGCCCCATCCGCGAACCGAACCGATGCCACCAGCAGATCCCACGCCTCTTGCTCCTCCGCCGTTGCCGGTCGCCACGAACCGAGACGTTCGAGCACCTGCAGGGCTTCTGTGTAATCGCCCGACCGGTAGGCGAGGCGCACGAGCAGTGCCAGAAGCCGGGCATCGACTAACTCAGGACGGGCGGCGCACGCCGCCTTTACGTCCGCGCAGGCCTCCGCCCACCGTCCGCCGTCTTCGCGCACTTGGGCACGGACCATCCATGCATCGAAGAAGGACGCATCGCGCGCGATCGCAGCACTGCAGGCCGCTTCCGCCGCCGCCAACTCGCCGAGGGAGTAGTGGGCAATCGCTTCGTCCCAGAGTTTGGTGGCCCGCCGGTCGTCCGAAGCGCCGAGCGAAGGCCGACCGGGTTGGGCCGCGAGCACCACGGGAAGGCCGATGGCCAGCAGCGAGCAGAGAATACGCATGGCGTGTGTTTGGGCCCGAAAATCGGGCCAAATTCGCCACCATGCGCATCGGCATCCTTTCCGACACCCACAGCTACCTCGACGACCGCATCCTCCACCACCTCGAGGGCTGCGCAGAAATCTGGCACGCCGGCGACATCGGCAGCTTCGAGGTGCTCGACGGGCTTGCCGCGGTGGCTCCTGTCCGGGCCGTCTATGGAAACATCGACGACCACCGGATGCGGAGTACTTGCCCGGAACGGCTCGTTTGGGACTGCGCCGGATTGCGGTGTGCGATGGTCCACATCGGCGGACATCCGGGCCGCTACGCCGCGGGCATAGGCGCCTGGCTCGAGGCCGAACGCCCGGACATCTTCCTGTGCGGCCACAGCCACATCCTGCGGGTGGAGCGCGATGCCCGATGGGGCGGACTGTTCATCAATCCGGGGGCGGCAGGCACGCACGGGTTCCACCGGATGCGCACGCTGTTGCGTATGGAGGTCGTGGAGGGAGAAATCCGCGGAATGGAGGCGGTGGAGTTGGGTTTGCGCGGGAAAATCAGCTAAGTTTGTCACGACGTTGAAGGGCGGGATGTCCTGAGGGGACATCCAAACATTCCACACCACTGACATTCTCGTATTTTTGATGTACGACATCATAGACCTCAACAGCAAGAAGGTCAACGACTTGCGCGAAATTGCCAAAGGCATGGGGGTAGACGGAGGGGACAAGCTGAAAAAGCAGGACCTCATCTACACCATCCTCGACACCCAAGCGGTGTCGGCCAAATCCACTCCCCCTGCCGCCAAGGCACCTGCGGAACCCGCAGGTCGCTCCCGGCGCGGTCGCGGTGGCAACCCAGGACCGCCGGCGAACGGCGGTGCCGAACCTGCCGCTCCGGTCCTCGAAGTGGCCCCTCTCACCGACGCAGCTCCTGCTGGAACGGTTGCAGCAGAGCCAGGCGAACCCCGCCGGCCCGGAGACCACATCCGCAACCGCCGCGAGCGCCAGCGACTGCAGCGCGATCAACGTCCTGAAGGCCCATCTGAAACCGGGGCTCCCGCGCAAGCAGAGGCGCCTGTGCCTCCTGCCCCGCGGGACCGCAACGACCGGCCGGACCGGAACGATCGGCCGGACCGCAACGATCGGCCGGACCGGAACGACAGAAACGACCGCAACGACGTACGCGGAGACCGCAACGACATGCGCCGCGACCGGAACGATCGGAACGACCGGAATGACCGCCGCGACCGGAACGACCGCCGCGACGGACGCGAGAACCGCGACGGACGCGACGGACGGAATCCGGCGATGCAAAACGGCGGTGGCCGACCGCACGAGCGGCCCGCTGATCCGGAAGAACACGGATACAACTTCGACGGCATCATCGCCTCGGAGGGGGTGTTAGAAATCCAGCCGGAAGGCTTCGGCTTCCTCCGTTCAGCGGATTTCAACTACCTCAATTCTCCGGACGATGTGTATGTGACTGCTCGCCAAATCAAGCAATTTGGCCTGCAGACAGGCGACACCGTAATTGCAAAAATTCGCCCTCCGCGGATCAACGACAAATACTACCTGCTCGCCGATGTGGAGAGCATCAACGGTCGCGATCCCTCCTGGGTGCGCGACCGCATTCCGTTCCAGTTCCTTACGCCCCTGTTCCCACAGGAGCGGTTCAAACTCAGCACGCGGGGAAGCACCATTTCCACACGCCTCATGGACCTCTTCGCTCCCGTGGGCAAGGGCCAGCGTGGCATGATTGTGTCGCAGCCGAAGACGGGAAAAACCACCCTGCTGAAAGACGTTGCGAACGCCATTTCGCTGAACCACGCCGAGACCTACCTCATCGTCCTGCTCATCGATGAGCGGCCAGAAGAAGTCACAGATATGAAGCGCAGCGTCAACGCCGAGGTCATCGCCTCGACCTTCGACGAGCCTGCCGACCGCCACGTGCGCATCGCGAACCTGGTGCTCGAAAAAGCGAAGCGCATGGTCGAATGCGGCCACGACGTGTGCATCCTTCTCGACTCTATCACCCGCCTGGCACGCGCCTACAACACCGTGAGCCCGAGTTCCGGGAAGATCCTGAGCGGCGGCGTCGAGGCAAATGCCCTGCAGAAGCCCAAACGGTTCTTCGGTGCGGCCCGGAACATCGAAAACGGTGGCTCCCTCTCCATCATCGCGACGGCCTTGACCGACACCGGTTCTAAGATGGACGAGGTGATTTTTGAGGAATTCAAGGGAACCGGCAACATGGAATTGCAGCTCGACCGCCGCATTTCGAACCGCCGGATCTACCCGGCCATTGACATCTTGTCTTCGGGCACCCGGAAAGAAGATTTGCTCCTGGACAAGGATACCTTGCAGCGCATTTGGATCCTTCGCAAACACCTTGCGGACATGAACCCCGTGGAGGCGATGGAGTTTATCCGGGATCGGATCGAAAAGACCCGGACGAACGAGGAGTTCCTCGCTTCGATGAATGGCTGATGCGTGCGTGGGCTGCGGCTGCTGGTGCGGCAGGAGTTTGGCTTATCGGACGTGAACTCGGCATCGGAGCGGTGCCGCTCGCACAGGGTGCACTGGTTGGAGGTGTCTTGCATCTGACGTGCCTGACGGTGCTCGCGGTGTACGGGGCCCAGGCCTCCGGAGCGCACCTGAGGAAGGTCGGAATCTTGGAGTCGTTCAAACACGCCGTGCAGCCTGGACTCGTTTATGCGGTGCTCGGGACCGCGGCGTCTGCGGTGTGGACCTACGGTGTGCGAAGTGACCTCCATGACCGCATCCAGGCCGAACGCGCCGCGGCAGTTGCCGCTCCGTTTGCCACCGATGCCACCTACGCGCACTGGAGAGCAGAAACCGGGGCGCCCGAGGGGGTTCCCCGTGAGCTGGCGCGAGATCAGCAGCTCGAAGCCGTGAAAGCCCTCGACCATCCGGGGGTATTCATCGGGATGAATGTGCTGGGACTGGCATGGGGGGCAGCGTTGCTCGCGGCTGTGATGACTGCGGTGTGGCGCTTTGTGCTCGGGGGGTGAGGTACTGTGGAAGGGGCGGCCTGCGTTGTAGATTTGGGACGATTCCCGGCACATGAGAGATTCGCTTCGTTGTTGTGTAGTGTGCGCCGTTGCGCTGGTGCTGACGTTCAGTGCTCAGGCGCAGGGGCTCGCCGGGAAACGCAACCTTCCTGCGTTCGACACGAAGCCGTACCACTTCGGATTTTTGCTGTCGGGGAATCGGGCCGATTTCCGCTTTGATCGCGCCGCTGAACCGGTGTGGACGGACAGCTTGCTGGGCATCTCGAATGTCCCGCAGGCAGGGTTCAATTTGGCCCTGCTCGCTTCGTGGAATATCAACCGGTTCTTGAGTGTTCGGTTCGTACCCGGACTTTCTTTCCAAGATCGCGGCCTCTCCTACCGCTTTCAGGCAGAAGACGGCGAGGAAACTACCCTCAAGCGGACCGAATCGGTGTACCTGGACTTCCCCTTGCTCCTGAAGTTTCGCACCGCCCGCGTGGGCAATTTCGCGGCCTACGGACTCATCGGCCGCACCTGGAGCCGGGATATGCAGTCGCAATCGGATGTCAACCAGCAGCTTCAAGACGACTTCATCCTGCGGCTGGAACGCGGCAACCGCTCCCTCGATGTGGGCGCAGGGACCGACTTTTTCCTTCCCTTCTTCAAGCTGAGTGTAGAAGGTAAATTCCAGCTCGGAACGCGGAACGTACTGATCCAAGACCAGAGCACCTATTCCGCTCCGCTAGATCGGTTGCGGACGCGCACGTTCATTCTGTCGTTCTGCTTCGAAGGGTGATGCCACAGGCGGGACTGCGGCTTGTGCCCCGATCGCGCTGGCTGCGGCGCACACTGCGGCGCAAGCGGTTCGAATGGCAACTGCAAGCGGCGAGGCGGTTCATGCCCCGGTGGGCCATTTTCGTTTTCGATGCAGGACTTGCCCTCGGCGCCCTCGGAATGGCGGCCTTGCTGCGGTTCGAGTTCGCCATTCCCCCGAGCGAGTGGCGGGTTCTGGTGGCCTTTTTGCCGCTGTTTCTCGCTGTCCGGCTGGCAGCAATGGGCCTGTTTCGGACCTCCGCTGGGGTCATCCGACACGCCGGTGCCTACGACGCGCGGCGGTTGCTCGCGGCGACCGGTGTCGGAACGGCAATTTTCGCGGCGGGCAATCTGGCGCGCGCTGGCTGGGGCGACGGCGCCTACTTCGTTCCGTTTTCCATCGCCGTCATCGAGGGGTTGTTGACGGCGAGCGGGTTGCTGGCGAGCCGCTTTGTGGTCAAGTGGCTGTACCAGGCGTCGCGGCGGTCGCCAGATGAGGTGGTCCGCGTGGTCATTTTCGGAGCGGGAGATGCGGGATTGATTGCCAAACGCGCCCTCGAACGTGAACCTGGAGCCGCTGGTCTTCAAGTGGCTGCCTTCCTTGACGACGACCGCCGGAAGGCCGGCAAGGTGCTCGACGGCGTGCAGATTGTCGATGCGACGGAGGCGGGCGATCTCTTCGCGGAAGGCGGGGTGGACCGGCTGATTTTGGCGGTGCAGCGGCTTGATCCGGAGCGCCGGCGGCAACTCGTGGATCTGGCCCTGGCCCACGGCGTGCGTCCGCTGGATGTTCCCCCGGTAGACCGGTGGGTGGGCGGCGAGCTGACCGCTCGCCAAATCCGCGAACTCCGCATCGAAGACCTGCTCGGTCGCCCTCCCATCCAGCTCGACGCCGCCCACGCCGGTTCGGTGCTGGAAGGCCGCCGCATCCTCGTCACCGGCGCTGCCGGCTCCATCGGCTCCGAGCTCGTGCGCCAAATCTGTGCCCACCGGCCCGCAGCGGTATGCGGACTGGACCAGGCCGAAACGCCGCTCCACGACCTGATGCTCGAGTTCAGCGGCCAGGCGGGCCCGGGACTCGACCTGCGCATCGCGGACGTGCGGCGCCCCGAAGACCTCACCGCCCTCTGTGCCGCCTTCCGGCCCGATGTCGTGTTCCATGCCGCCGCGTACAAGCACGTGCCGCTCATGGAAGCGCAACCCGCGGAGGCCCTGCGCACGAACGCCTGGGGGACACTCAACGTCCTGCGGGCAGCGCAAGCTTCCGGGTGTGCCACCTTCGTGCTCGTCTCCACCGACAAGGCCGTCAATCCGACGAACGTCATGGGCGCGACGAAACGTTTGGCCGAACGATGCGTCCACCTGCAGGCGGCCCGCGGAACGACCCGGTGCGTGACGACGCGGTTTGGCAATGTGCTCGGAAGCAACGGCAGTGTTATTCCGCGCTT
The DNA here is from genome assembly GCA_044341475.1 of Flavobacteriales bacterium. Lineage (GTDB taxonomy): Bacteria > Bacteroidota > Bacteroidia > Flavobacteriales_D > Sanyastnellaceae > CAMCYM01. Next base: position 23,281 of record JBIIRP010000001.1, read on the forward strand.
TCGCGCCCAAATCGAAGCCGGTGGACCCGTCACGGTGACCCACGCCGACGTCACCCGCTTCTTCATGACCATCCCAGAGGCGGTGGCCCTCGTGCTCGAGGCGGCAGCACTGGGCCGAGGCGACGACCTGTTCGTCTTCGACATGGGCGAATCCGTGCGCATCGTCGACCTCGCCCGGAAGATGATTCAGCTCGCGGGACGCGAAGTGGACCGCGACATCGAGCTCGAAATCACCGGCTTACGCCCCGGAGAAAAACTCCACGAAGAACTGCTTGCCGCCTCAGAAGGCCTCCTGCCGACCCACCATCCGAAAATCTTACGCGCTGCCCACACCGCATCGACCGAGGACGAAACCCACCTGCTTGACGCCCTCGATGCCTGGGCTGCGGGGGGGACTGGGGACGCAGATGCCCGAGATGTGCTTCATCGGTGGGTACCGGAATACACCCCTACCTTCGCACCATGACGAGCGATCCCCGGACAGAACAGGTACGGCTGGAAGATGCGGTGCGCGCTTACTTCCTGCCGCATGCACCTCGCTTTGATTACGTCGAACAGAACGGGCGGGTGAGTTTGGCTTTGGTCACTGAAAACCCGCGCCACAACCAGCGGTTTCTGTTTCACCAAACCGAAGGCGCCACCGCCGTTCAGGCTCTCGAAGCGCTCCTGGCATACATCCGGGAGCACCGGGCGCTCGAGCCCTCGTACACCATCCAGTGGCGTGCCTTCGACGACCCCGAACTGCATACCTCGTATTTCTCTGCCCCCACGATCTTGTCCGCCCTCGACAAGTTCTTTTACGGGCGCGATGTGCACAGCATCACAGTGTTTTCTGTTAACCTGAATCCCCTATCCTAACCCGCTGTGGCGGACCGATTCCGCACCCTGGAGGGACCGGCGACCGGAGAGTTTCGGGCCAAAGGTTCGCGGCACCTCGGTTTTGTCTTCCCGGTGTCGACCGCGGAAGAGGCCCTACTCCACGTGGAGACCTTGCGCCGCGCCCATGTCGGGGCCGTACATTGCTGCTTTGCCTACCGGCTCGGTGCTGATGGCGCCGTATGGCGGGCGTCGGATGACGGTGAACCGGCCCATTCTGCGGGAACGCCCATCCTCGGCGTGCTGCGCAGCCGCGAACTGACCCACGTGGTGGCCGCGGTAGTTCGGTACTTCGGGGGGACGAAGCTTGGCATCCCCGGGCTGATCGAGGCCTACCGCGAGGCAACCGTCGCTGCGCTAGCCGGAGCGATCATCGTCGAACGGGACGTGCTCGTGCGCTGCACCATCGAGTTTCCGTTTGACCGCATCGGAGAGGTGATGCGCCTGGTCAAGCAATGGAATGGGACGCCGGGAGCGCCCGATTTCACGGGGTCGGCAGCGCGCCTCGAGGTATACCTGCCGCAATCGCAGCATCCTGGGGCTGCATCCAGTTTGGCACCGCTTGCGGCTTTCGGGGTGCGTGCAAGCTTCCAGCAGGCACCGCTCTGAAGCGAATCAGCGCGGCTTGCGAATCACGTACAAGGTGCGATCCCAACCGAGCGCATACCGCTGGCAGCGATCCTCCCCCACGAGTTTGGTCAAATCCACTACGTCGACCTCAAATCCTGTATCCCTCCACCGCTGCGGATAGTCCGCATAGCCGTAGAGACGGACGTGGTCCCGCTGCCAGTACAGCCGCTCCCGCTCCGCCGGATCGGTGACCGCCGGGTCTTCTGCGGTATCCGGATTTTGTCCGTTGATAGGCACGAGCACAATGCCCCAGCCTCCTGGCCGCAGCACACGGAAAAACTCGCGCATCACTTGGCGGTCATCGGCCACGTGTTCAAGCAGGTGGTTTGCCATAACCACGTCGAACGACGCATCCGGAAACGGAATCGCATGGCAGTCGAAGTGGTGCTCCGCCCACGGGGAATTCAAATCGCCGGTTATGTAGTCCAAATTCCTCAACCGCTTGAAATAGCGCAAGTAGCAGTACTCCGGAGCGAGATGCAAGAACCGCAGGGGCTCGGTAAAGAAGCTCGTTTGTTCGCGCAGATAAATCCACACCGCGCGGTGGCGCTCCAGGGAAAGGCTGTGCGGGGCTATAGCGTTCAGGCGGGGTGAGATGCGCCCGTACGGCAGCAACTTGCGGTAGGTCCTGCCGGTAATCGGGTCTTCGAAGCGGTTTCCTCGCCAAACAAACGCGACCAGCACCACGGTCCACCGCGTGATCGGCTGCAGCCAATGGCGCGGAACAAACCGTGTAAAAAAGGCAATCAGCGATTTCACGCCGCCGAAGGTACTGCGCAACAAAAAGCCCGCCCCGACGCATCGGAGCGGGCTTTTCAACCGGCCTCCCGGAAAACTTACTGCACCACCAGGCGCACCACGCTGGTGCCGGCGGACACCGAATACACACCCGGAGCCCAGCCGCTCACATCGAGTACCGTCCGTCCAGCGGCGGTCGCCACCGGAATTTGATTCACGAGGCGGCCCGTAGCATCTGCGATGACCAGTTCGCGCACGGCTTCCACCGCAGGCCAGGTCATCACTACCTCACCCGATGCCGGGTTCGGGAAGGCCTGCAGCAGCGACGCTGCAGCCTCCTCCACTCCCACCACCGTCACCGTCACCGGCACCCGGTCCGACGGGCAGGACACCGAAGGCGTCTCGACCACCCAGTCGTAGAAGAAGTAGTAGTAATTCGTGGCGTTTTGCTGTCCTGCTGTGCTTTGGGTAATCGTCGCCAACTCGCCCAGAGCGTAGGGGTAGTTCAAGGTCGAACCCAAACCGTCACGCCACAGCTGGGGATTGCCCGTGTAGCACCGCAAGCCGTAGCCTGTTCCCGCAGGCACCTCGATGCCCAACTGCACCGTGCTTTCGCCATCCGGCACGTTCACAGTCACGTTGTTCCCGACCGGGTTTCCGCCCGCATCGATGACCCCGATTTCCCGCTCCCCGGCACCATTTGCGAACACCTTGACCGACACGAGCACGAGGTCTTCGTGGGCGTCGAAAATCAGCCAGCGGGTGCTGTTGTCGTGGTATTGGCCTGCGTCCGTGGTGGTTTCACCGCCCATTGCCGTAACCGGCTCAGATCCTGCAAAATCTTCCACCCAGTAGGTGGTCGTTTCCGTCAGCACCGGTGTGACGAACGGGTTGCCTTCGAAAATGGGAGTCGCGGCTGCTTCCGCGTCGTACCAGCGCAGGTTTGAACCTGTGGCCGTCAATTCGACAGAACCTGATCCATTCACTTCAGCCCCCTGCACCACCGGATTTGCTGGGCTCGGGAACACCGTGAACGTGAACTCTTCCGAATATCCAGCGTTGCCGCAGATGTCCACCATGGACACCGAGTACGTTCCGGATTCGGTCACCGTGATGGACTGTGTGGTGGCGTTGTTCGACCACGTCCAAGCCGTGCCGTTCGGGGCAATCAGTTCTGCCGAGGAGCTCGAGCAGAATTCCAATTCACCTACCAGCGTCACTTGCGGCACACCGGGCTCGACGACGACCACCTCAACCGGGGCGGTCACACCGGCACAGCCTTCTGCCGTATAGACGGTTGCCGAATAGACACCTGCCGTTCCCACTTCCAGAACGGCGTCGGTGCTGCCGTTCGACCAGAGGATGGACTCGAACGTACCCGGAACCGTCAGCGTCGCAGTGGTGCCTGGGCAGACTTCCGTCGCGCTGGCTTCGATGGCCACTGCAACGGTGCATTCTGCCTCGAGGAGGCTGTGGTACTGGTCGATGGCCGGGTTTTCGATGACCGTGGTCAAGCCCGCCGGCCATTCGATGGTCACCTGATCGATTTCCGTCGCGGTGCCGATTCCGAACATGCAGTGGAACGTGTTCGTGATGCCGTAGCTCTCGCCCGCCCGCACTTCGCGGATTTGGGTGCCAAAAGGACCGGTGATGGTCACCTTCGTCCCTACCGCATCCTTGTTCGACACGATGCCCTGCAAATCGAATGCAATCCAGTGGTTCGTGTTCCCGTCGTTCAGCCACAGCCGGTCCGCGTTTGCGTTGTCCGGGCTGTTGTAGCCGTTGCCATAGCTCGCATACACGTCCATAAATCCGTCGCGGTTGACGTCGCCGAAGGCGAAGCTGTGCATGGTGTCCGTTGCCGGGAACATGGTCATTTCTGTGAAAGTCCCGTCGCCGTTGTTGTGGAAGTAGCGGTGGATTCCCCCGCCGAGCACGACGTCGACGAAGCCGTCGTTGTCGAAGTCCGCAAGTTTTGCTTGGAGGCAGAATCCGCTCACGCCGAGACCGCTGGCGGCCGTTCCGTCCGTAAAGTGCCCGGTTCCATCGTTGATCATGAGCTTCATCGTCGCAGAGTGCGTGGTGATGAAGCAATCCCAATCGCCGTCGTTGTCGACGTCCGCAAAGTCGGCTGTCCAGCTTTGCTCATTCAACACGAGCCCGCGGGCATCGGCCTCTTCCGTGTAGAAGTTCGTGCCGTCGTTCACCCAAAGCTGGTTTTGGCGGCGGGGATCGAAGGGGTCGTTGACGAACTGGCGGCACTTCGCGATCATGAGATCGAGGTCGCCGTCGTTGTCGAAGTCGCTCCACACCGTGCCGTAGTTGCCGCTGTGGTCGTTGCCCGGGTAGTTTTGGAGGGCATAATCGGTCAGGTCGATGAGCTCCGGTGCCGGAGTCAGTGCTGTGCCGTTGCCACGCCACATCCGGCTGAGGCCGTCGTCATGGCATCCGAAAGCGTCGAGCTGGCCGTCGTTGTCGATGTCGGCGAAGTTGCAGGCCTGCATGAACATTTGGCCGTTCGTCAACTGCATATCGGAGGCCACACCGACCCCGTCGATGTGCTTCACGTGCACTCCGTCGTACGACCCGCCGCTGAACACATCCTTGTGGCCGTCGTTGTCGTAGTCGGCGATGACCATGCCCCACTGGTTCGAGTTCGAAACCGTTCCGTAGTTCACGGCGGTAAACGCACCGTCCGCCCCTTGGTAGAGCACACGCACTGTTTTCGACTGGTCGAGGACCACGATGTCATCGCGGCCGTCGTTGTCCATGTCCGTGACGCCCACACAGTTACCGCTTCGGAACGTGCCGGGCAGGTTCGCGGAGGCGTTCGTGAAGGTTTGGCCGAAGGCCGCAGTCGAAAGCGCTACGGCGGGCAGGAGAAGTCGCACGTGTTTCATGCGGGAAAGTGGTTAAAGTTCAACTTCTTGCGAAAAGGTTGGCGTGAAAGGTACGCAGTTTCCTGCAGGACTCCACCCCCGTCTGCGCGGGCGAGCGTTGTACCTTCGCCGCCGTCATGACCCTCGGTGGAACCGCTGCCTTTCATACCCTCGGGTGCAAGCTGAATTTCAGCGAGACGAGCACGCTTGCGCGGATGCTCGATGAGGCAGGCTACGCCCGCGTGTCCGTGGACGACCGCCCGGATGTGGTGGTCATCAATACGTGCAGTGTCACGGACCATGCGGACGCCAAATGCCGCAATGCCGTGCGCCGTGCCCGGGCCTCAAACCCCGACGCCTTCGTGGCCGTGGTGGGCTGTTATGCCCAGCTCAAGCCGCAGGAAATTGCCGCCATCGAAGGTGTGGATGTGGTGCTCGGGGCGGCGGAGAAATTCGACCTGGTCGCCCACCTCGGATCGCGTGGGGTGCACGTGGGCGAGATCAAGGAACTGCGAACGTTTGTTCCGGGATTCTCCTCTGGAGACCGAACCCGGACCTTCCTGAAGGTCCAGGACGGCTGCAACTACTTCTGCGCATTCTGCACGATTCCACTCGCCCGCGGGCGATCGCGAAGCGCGACAGTAGAAGCAACAGTGGCCCAAGCTGAGGCGGCCGCACAGGCTGGGGCTCGGGAAATCGTCCTGACCGGCGTGAACATCGGTGATTTCGGGCGGGAGCACGGCGAGTCGTTGGAGGATTTGGTGCGCGCGCTGGACGCCCGCGTCGCGGTGGACCGGTTCCGCATCAGCAGCATCGAGCCGGACCTGCTCACGGACTCCCTCATCGACTTCGTGGCGGAAAGCCGCGCCTTCATGCCCCACTTCCACCTGCCCCTGCAGAGTGGCTCCGACCGCATCCTTGCCGCCATGCGCCGACGCTACCGCACCGAGCGCTACGCCAGCCGCATCGAGCGCATCCGCGACCGCATGCCCGACGCCGCCATCGGCTGCGACGTGATTTCCGGCTTCCCCGGCGAAACCGACGCGGAATTTGCCGCCACACTCGACTTCCTGCAGGCGACCGATGTGACCTACCTGCATGCCTTTACGTACAGCGAACGGGCGAAGACCACGGCCTTGCGGCTCGACGACGTGGTGCCCGTCCCGGAGCGCAACGAGCGCACCCGTGCCGTCCGACAGCTCGGTCTGAAGAAACAACGTGCCCACTGGGAACGCTTTGTCGGGGCAGAACGTCCGGTGCTGTTCGAACACGCGGAAGAAGACGGGCTCAGGTTCGGCTTCACTCCGGAATATGTCCGGATCGCTGCTCCGGCTGAAGCCGTCCGCCCGAATTTGCCTACATCCGTGCGCATTGAGCGCATCCAAGCGGTAGGCCATGCCACCTGTACCCTGCTACCGTAAGCGATGTATCCTACGCTGTACCATGCCTTTTACGACCTGTTCGGTGCGGAATTCCCCGCCCTGAAGCTCGTCAACAGTTTCGGTTTCTTCGTGGCCCTGGCCTTCGTGGTCGCCGCGCGGCTGCTCGCGGTGGAGATGCGGCGCAAGGAGCGCGAAGGCTGGTTCCGCGGCCCGGAAGTGCTCATCGAACCGGGACGGCTGGCGCGGCCGGGCGAGATCGCCGTTCAGGCACTCATCGGGTTCGTGATGGGCTGGAAGTTTCTCTACCTGATTTTCAATGCCTCTGTGCTGTTTCAAGACGGCCGGTTGCCGCAGGAGCACCTGTTCAGCGGGGAGGGCAGCTTGCTCTGGGGCGTGGTGCTGGCGGCCGCTTTTGCCGGCTACCGGTGGTGGGAAGGGAAGCAGTCCGTAGCGCGGGGCCCCGGTCAGCCGGAACGCGTACGGCTACCGGCATCCGATTTCGTCGGGGGAATCGTCACGGCCTCTGCCATCGGCGGTTTGGCCGGGGCCAAACTCTTCCACCTGCTCGAGTACCCCGAGGAATTCGTGCGCTTCTTCCGCGAGCCGTCGCCCGCGAACTTCCTGGGCGGACTGACCGTTTATGGCGGGCTCATCCTCGGAGCCTTGGCAGTCGCGTGGTTTGCGCGGCGCAAAGGCCTGCCGTTCCTGCCGCTGGCCGACGCTGCAGCTCCGAGCATGATGCTGGCCTATGGCATCGGCCGCATCGGGTGCCAGGTGAGCGGCGACGGCGATTGGGGCATCCCGAATCCCCACCCGAAGCCGGACTTCCTCGCATGGGCGCCCGACTGGATGTGGGCCTATGCGTACCCGAACAACGTGAACGGCGTGTGGGGTCCGCGCGAGGCGGGCTACACGGGACGGGAGATCTTGCCGACAGATCCGTGGCCGAGCTTTCCGGGCTACGGAACCTACCTCGACCCGGCGGTCTTTCCGACGCCGTTGTACGAGACGCTGATGGCCACTGCCCTGTTTGCGGTGTTGTGGCTGCTCCGCAAACGGCTCGCCGTGCCCGGCATGCTCTTCGGGGCCTACCTCATTGCGAACGGGGTGGAGCGGTTTCTCATTGAACAGATCCGCGTGAATCCGCCGGTGACCGGCTCGGGACTGAACTTGACGCAGGCGGAAATCATCTCGGTGCTGACCGCCCTCGGCGGCATCGTGCTGATCGCGGTGCTCCGAAAGCGGCCCCGGCCAGTTCCTCCCCACCCACCGGTACGCGGTTAAACCCCGGCGCCCGCTGGCCGTCCTCCGGTCATGACCGGTCAGCCCGTTTGGCTCGAAGAGCTGCAGCATCCGCGCTCCTCCGCAGCACGGGAACGGGCCTTCCGCCAGCTCATTGCGGAGTACCAACTCCCGGTCTACCGCCACGTCCGGCGCCTGCTCGGCAACCACGCGGACGCCGACGACGCCACCCAAGAGACCTTCATCCAGGTGCACCGCTCCATCGGCAGTTTTCGGCGCGAAGCTCCGTTCCGGGCCTGGATCCTGACCATCGCCGGACGCAAAGCCCTGGACCTCATCGCGCGGCGGCGCTCAGGCGAACTGAGTCTCGACCTGGCCTACGACCAGGCGGAGCGAGCACTCGTTGCCGACCCGCTGTTCCACGGCGACGCGGCCGAACGCGCGCTTCACGCCGCCGTCCTCGCCCTTCCCGAGCGCCAGCGCCAGGTCTTTGTGTTGCGCTACTTTGACGAGGTGCCCTATGCAGAAATCTCTGCCACCACGGGCGTCACCGAAGGAGCCCTTAAAGCCTCCTACCACCATGCCGCAGAGAAAGTCCGGCGCTTCGTCACGGCACTTCCTCTGCCCATCGATTAAACCTGAACCCCACCTCCGCTGTCATCGCTTCAACCCATGGATCCGTTTTCGACCCCTCCCGGCTACTTCGATGCCCTCCCTGAACGCATCGTCCGTCGCACGCGCACTCGGACGCGTCGGCTTCGTATGGTGTGGGCTTCTGCAGCAGCACTTGCGGCCGGGTGGATTGCGTGGGCGATTTTGCCCGTGCCGGCAGGCGGGCAAAAGCCCTGTGCGACCTTCGCCTGCCTGCTCGAAACCACTGCGACGGAGGATTTGCTCCACGACGCCGTGCTCGAGGAACTCGCGGATGACCCCGAAGCGTTTGATGTGCTCACCGAGGATCTCTAATGCCGAACCCCATGGCCCTCGCCCGAACCCTTTGCGTGCTCGCCGGACTGATTTGCGCTGGTGCAGCGGCAGCACAACCTGCCACGAATCCGCGCATTGAATCCCTGCGCATCGCCTTCGTGACGGAGCGCCTCGAGCTCACGCCTCAGGAAAGTGAGGCGTTTTGGCCCGCGATTCGGGTGCACCACCGCGAGCTCGAATCGTTGCGGTCGCGCATCGATGCCCTGTACGATGAAGTCAAGGCCGGCGTGTCGGAGAAGCGGGCAACTGAAATCTATGCCCAACTGAACAGTCTCCACCGCGCAGAGCTCGAGCGTAGGGAACTGCTGATCCGCGATGCGGCAACGACCATCGGGTACGCCCGTGCGCTGCGGCTTCCCGCTGCCGAACGTGAATTCCGGGTCCGTGTGGCCGAGGAGATTCGGGAGCGGCGCGGCGGTCCCCCACCCCGTCACTGAGGAGGCGCGAAGGCCAGGCACACACCGTTGATGCAGAAGCGCTCGCCGGTGTCCGTCGGGCCATCCGGGAACACGTGTCCGAGGTGGCCGCCGCAGCGCGCGCACCGCACTTCGGTGCGAATCATGCCGTGGCTAAGATCGCGGTGCAAGGTGACTGCACCCGGCAGGGCCGCATCGAAGCTCGGCCAACCGCACCCGGAGGCGAACTTCGTGTCGGCTTCGAAAAGCACCGAATCGCAGCCTACACACCGGTACGTTCCATCCTCGAAATGGTCGCAGAGCGGCGAGGAGAAGGGCCGCTCCGTCCCGCCCTCCCGGAGCACCCGGTGGGCCTCAGGACTGAGCGGGTTCATGACGGGTCCGCCTTCGGTTTGCGGTTGCGGCGCTTTTTTCTGCGTTTGGCGGCATCCGAGGTGGGTGCTGGGGCCGTCTGGGCTGCAGGCCGGTTGCGGTCCCCTCCCCTACCGCGATCCCCGCCTCGGCCGCGGTCGCCGCCTCGGCTACGTTCGCCGCCTCGGCCAGCCGCTTTGTGGGATCCCGTGTATTCGGGCGATGGTCCGACGCCTTCCGGGAGGGGGCGCTTTTCGACTGTACGCTCGATGAGCTTTTCGATGCGCATGAAGCGGCGTTGGTCGTCGGGCGAGACGAGCGTGATGCCCTCGCCTTCGCGATCTGCCCGCGCCGTCCGTCCGATGCGGTGCACGTAATCCTCTTCGTTCGGCGGAACGTCGTAGTTCACGACGAGCTCGATGTTGTCGACGTCGATGCCCCGGCTGACGACGTCGGTGGCGACAAGGATGGGGATTTTGCGCTGCCGGAAGGCCAGCATGACCTCTTCGCGCTCGTTTTGTTCGAGATCGGACGAGATGCGGTCGCACGCAATGCCGGCCTTGCGGAGGACGCGGACGATGGTCGACACAGTGCGCTTCCGCGAGGTGAACACGATGCCGCTGGAGACGTTGCGTTCGCGCAGGATGTGGACGAGCACGTCATCTTTTTGGTGGTCGAAGACCAAATACGCCCCCTGCTTGATCTTCTCCGCGGGCTTCGACAGCGCAAGTTTCACCGTGACGGGATCGCGCTGCAATTCGCGGGCGAGTTGCTCGATGCGGTCGGGCATGGTGGCGCTAAACAGCAGGGTTTGGCGGTCTTTCTTGCAGTGCTCGGCGATGCGCATGATATCGCCCACGAAGCCCATGTCGAGCATGCGGTCCGCTTCGTCGAGGATGAGGAACCGGAGTTCGCTCAGGTCGACATAGCCCAGGTTCAGGTGCGACAGGAAGCGGCCGGGCGTGGCGATGATGATGTCTGCTCCCTGGACGAGGGCGTTTTTCTCGCGCGTGAAGTCGAGACCTGATCCTCCGCCATAAATGGCCAAGCTCGTGACGTTCGCATAGTAACCGAATCCTTCCACCGCCTGGTCGATCTGCTGGGCGAGCTCGCGGGTCGGAACGACAATCAGGGCCTTGACCTTGCCGTTTTCCGGGGTGTCGAGGATGCGGTCGATGACCGGCAAAAGAAAGGCAGCGGTCTTGCCGGTGCCTGTTTGGGCGATGCCGAGCAGGTCGCGGCCGGCCAGCACCGCGGGCACGCCCTGGGCCTGGATGGGCGTTGCGTTGTTAAATCCCATCGCCGCAAGGGCATCCAACACATCTGGATGCAAGGGCATCTCCTCAAACCGAACCTGATTTTCCACATCACGAAGGTAGGGCAGGCAGGACGCAACCTGAAGCCCCCTTTTCTTGTTCAAGGAACACGAGCGGTGATGCGTATCCTATGCATTCGCCCGAACTTTGACCCGCCCATGCGTCCGAACCTCCCTTCCGTTGTGCGCCGCCTCCTCGCCGGGTGGGCGGTTTGGCTGCTTGCCGGAGGGGCCCACGACGCGGCAGCTGCCCATGCCCTCGGGGGGGAAATGATCTACGAATACCTCGGCAGCAACCAGTACCGGATTACCGTCTATTTCTACCGAGAGTGCTTCACAAATGCCGTGGAACCGCCCGGATGGCAGCAGGGAGGCACGAACCTCGACCCGAGCATTCAGGTGGGGATTTTTGAAGGGAATGGGTTAGAAACCCAAATCACCTTGCCCCTGACCGAAAGCTCCATCACCCCCGTCGAAACGGTGCTCGAGAACCCCTGTGGCACCCTGCCGCCGAACCTGTGCATGCAGCGCCTGCGGTATTCCGCGGTGGTAACCCTCGCACCGTCTTCCGTCGGCTACGATGTGGTGTTCCAGCGGTGCTGCCGCAACCCGGGCATCCAAAACATCCAAAACCCCGACGACATCGGGATCACCCTCACGACCCAAATCCCGCCGAACACCGGCGATGCGAATCCGAATTCCAGCCCGGTGTTCAACACCATCCCGCCGGCCGCCATCTGCGCGAACTTCGATTTCTTCCTCAACCAAAGCGCCACCGACGCGGATGGGGACCAGCTCGTGTACTCGCTCTGCAACCCGCTGCAAGGGGGAACGCCGAACGATCCGTCGCCCGCGCCTTCTCCCGCCTCCACCTTTGTCGATGTTCCGTGGTCCGGGGCGTTCAGCGCCACCGACCCCATGCCCGCGAATCCGAACATGGCCATCGACCCGGTGACCGGCCAGATCACCGGTTTCCCTACGGCAGTCGGGGCCTACGTGATGGGCATTTGTGTCAGCGAATACCGCGATGGCGTGCTGATTTCCACGGTTATGCGGGACTTCCAGTTCAACGTAGTGAACTGCAGCCCGGTCATCGTTTCGGCGGTAACCCCCCAAACCGCCCAGCAGCTGTGCGTCGGTGAAACGCTGTCCTTCACCGAGCAGAGCATCGGGGCCCAATCGTACTTGTGGGATTTTGGCGTAGCCGGTATTTCTTCCGACATCAGCACATCCGAAAGCCCGTCCTACACCTATCCGGACACCGGGACCTATGTCGTCACCCTCATCGTGAACCCGACCTGGCCGTGTGCGGATACGACGAGCACGACGTTTTACGTCTACGAGCCCATCCAGCCTTCCATCGAAGTGAGCAACTTCCAGTGCAGCGAGGGCCTCGAGTACTTCCAACTCACGGCAAATGGCGCGTTCAACGCGGCGACCGACCTGCTGTGGACGCTTCCCGGAGGTTCCGTCGGCGCCGCCTCCACGCTGAGCACCGGTTGGGTGCACTTCAACAACGCGAACACGTGGAGTGTCGATCTGCAGGCCTCCCATTTCGGCTGCTCGGCGGAAACAGATTTTGCGTGGACGGCCCCGCCTGAGCCTTTCGCCGACATCGCCGACCAAACTTCGTTTTGCCAAGGCTTTACGTTTGACTTCGAAAACCTGAGTGTCAACGCAGAATCGTTTGCCTGGGACTTCGGCGTGACCGGAAGCACCGCAGACGTGAGTGCGCTGACTTCGCCGACGTACACGTACCCTACCGACGGGGTGTACACCGTCCGTCTCATTGCCGGTGCGCCATATACCTGTCCCGACACCGCTTTCGCAACGGTGGAGATCTTCCCCCTCATCGACCCCCTGTTCACCGCGCCGGTGCCGGACTGCTTTTCGAACCATGCCTTCGATTTCCAAGTTGTCGCTAGCAACATCCCGGAAACCCAGTATGCGTGGGATTTCGGCGGACCGGTGGACGATGTGAACATACAGGGCGGGACGGTCGTAAACCTGCACTACGCAGAGCCAGGGACGTACGCGGTGACGGTGACGGCGTCGGCAAACGGGTGCGATGTGAGCCACACCGAGACGGTTTGGGCGATTGCCGATCCGACCATCGGATTCACCGGGGGGCCGGTGTCCGGATGTCCGCCTCACCCCGTCTCGTTCACGAACCTCAGCACCACAGAAACGGCAACAAGCTACCTGTGGCACTTCGGAGACGGCAGCACGTCTCCTGCGGCCAGCCCATCCTACGTCTACACAACTTCCGGGAACTTTTCGGTGACCCTCGAAATGACCACGGGAGGCTTCTGTCCGCGCAACCTGGTGCTGGAAATGCCCGGTTTTATCGACATTTTGCCCGTTCCGCAGGCGGGCTTTGACATCGAACCGAACGAAGTGGATCTGCTGAATCCCGTGGTGACCGTGACGAGTCTCGCAGAGGAGGGCGTGGAGTGCTTTTACTACTTCGGCGATGGCGGAAGCCTTGCAGCGTGCGATGGAATCTACACCTACACGGACGGTGGTCTGTTTGATGTGACCCAAACGGTCGTCAACGCCGCCGGGTGCACCTCGACCGCGGTGGGACAGGTCGCGGTGAACGGGACCATTTTCTATGCGCCGAACGCCTTCTCGCCGAACAACGACGGCATAAACGACGTGTGGCTGCCGGTCGCGCTGGGCACCGAGGGCTACCGGGTGGAGATCTTCGACCGGTGGGGCGAGCGAATTTGGTCGGCGGATCGTCCGGGAATTCCGTGGCTGGGGTCGGTGGGCGACGGGACACATTACGTACCGGACGGGGTCTACTTTTGGAAGGTTTGGCTGCAGGACCAGGTCCTGCAGCCCCAAACCCATTCCGGAACCCTGCAGGTCATTCGCTAACCCGTTGCATCCCCGGAGCGGATTTGTATATTCGCCACGAAGTCCAAGCCAGATGAGCGATTTTTCGAACAAGGAGGAGATTTACTCGCGGCCGGTGCGCGCGGGAAAGCGGACGTACTTCTTTGATGTGAAGGCCACCCGCGGGAAGGACCTGTACATGACCATCACGGAGAGCAAGCGGCACTTCGACGACGGCGGGGGCATCCACTACCAGAAGCACAAGATCTTCCTGTACCAAGAGGATTTCGATAAGTTCGAAGAGGGCTTCCTCGATGCCGTCGACAAAATCCAGGAACTCGTCGCCACAGGCGAATTCAAGGGGCCTTCCCTCGAGCACACGACCGACGAAGGCGAGGGTGGGCCTGCTGAAACCGGCGAAGCCCGCCGGGATGTGGAGTTCGACGACCTCTGAGCGCGGGCTCGCATAGGTTGATAACTTTCCGGGGCTGCACCTGAGCCCGGAAGTATCTTTGGGTTTGTGATGCGGATTCAGTACCTCGGACATGCGTGTGTGCTCGTGGTTGCCGGGGACCGGCGGCTGCTCATCGACCCGTTTATTCGGCCGAACCCCTGGGCCGCGGCCATCCGGCCGGAAGAGCTCGAGGTCACCGATGTGCTCATTACCCACGGACATGAGGACCACCTCGCGGATGCGCTCGAGTTTGCGGTCCGACCGGGAGTCCGCACCATCGCCTGCTACGAGGTGGCAGAATGGCTGGGTGCGCAAGGCGCGCAGCACCCCGTAGGGATGAACATCGGCGGCACCCTCTCCTGGGAAGGTGGCCGGTTGCGGATGGTGCCCGCCGTGCACTCCAGCACCCTTCCGGACGGCAAGCCGGGCGGCGTGGCTGCAGGCTACCTCATCGAATCCGAAGGCATTCGCCTTTACCACGCCGGGGATACGGCGCTCTCCGCGGAAATGGGCCTCATCGGGGACCTCTGGCCGCCGGACGTGGCCCTGCTTCCCGTCGGAGATCACTTCACCATGGGCCCGGAAGACGCCCTGCATGCGGCGCGCTTGCTGCACTGCACGAGGGCCTTTGCGCTTCATTTCGACACCTTCCCTCCCATTTCCCTCTCGGACGAGCGCAAACGCGCGGCCGAAGCCGCCTTCCGCGCAGACGGCAGGTCGCTGACGTTCTGGGACATCGGAGCATCGTACCCGCTTGATTGACACGGCCAGCATGGGAAAGATTATTGCGATTGCAAACCAAAAAGGCGGGGTCGGCAAGACCACAACCGCCATCAACCTCGGGGCCTGCTTCGGTGCACTCGAATTTAAAACCCTGCTCGTCGATGCCGACCCGCAGGCAAACGCGACGAGCGGCCTCGGCATCGATCCGGCGGCGTGTGAGTTCGGAACCTACGAAGCCCTGCTGGGCGGCACCATCGACGCCGGTGCAATTCAGGCGACCACGTCGCCGAACCTCGACGTCCTGCCCGCACGCATCGATCTCGTGGGCGCAGAAATCGAGCTCATCTCGATGGAAGGACGCGAGATGCGGCTCGCCGAAGCCCTTGCTCCCGTGCGCGATGCGTACGACTTCATCCTGGTGGACTGCTCTCCGAGTTTGGGCCTCATCACCGTCAACGCGCTTGCCGCGGCGGATGCGGTACTCATCCCGGTGCAGTGCGAGTACTTCGCCCTGGAAGGCCTCGGCAAGTTGCTGAATACCATCCGCATCGTGCAGGACACTTTGAACCCCGAGCTCGGGGTAGAAGGCATCCTGTTGACCCTCTACGACACCCGGCTACGCCTTGCAAATCAAGTCGTTGAGGAAGTGCGGACGCATTTCGAGGAGCTGGTGCTGGATACCATCATCCACCGCAACACGAAACTCGGGGAAGCCCCCAGCTTCGGCGAATCCATCATCGTGCACGATGCGGCCTCGAAGGGATCTGTGAATTACTTGAACCTGGCACGGGAACTGCTGCAGCGCAACCGCATGACGCGGCTCCGGCAAGACCAGCGGCACCTCCCCGTGCAAGAGAACTGACCATGTCGAAGAAGCAAGCGCTGGGTCGCGGGCTCGAAGCCCTGCTCTCCTCCGCCCCCCGCAGGGACACCACGTCCGCTCCGGCACAGTCCGTTGCGGTTCCTACCCCGCCCGCCGAGGAGCGTCCGGAGGTGGTCGCCTTCATGGCCGGGGCCATCTCCGTGGTGCCTGTGGGCAGCATCGAAGCAAATCCGGACCAGCCCCGGCGGGATTTTGATGAAGAAGCGCTGCAGGCCCTGGCCGACAGCATCCGCGAACTCGGCATCATCCAACCCATCACGGTGCAGCGCGTGGCCGCACACCGCTACCGCATCATTTCCGGAGAGCGCCGGTTTCGGGCGGCACAACTCGCGGGTCTCGACCGATTGCCCGCCTACCTCCGCGAGGCAGACGACCAAACCGTGCTCGAGATGGCCCTGGTGGAGAACATCCAGCGCCAAGACCTGCATGCCATCGAGCTCGCCCAATCTTTTCACCGCCTCATCGAGGAGTGTGGGCATACCCACGATGCCCTCGGGAAGCGGCTCGGCGTGGACCGTTCAAGCATCACGAACCACCTGCGGTTGCTGCGGTTGCCCGCAGACATCCAGCTTGCCGTGAGCGAACGCAGGCTCGGCATGGGCCACGCCCGTGCACTCGTCGCTGTGGACGATGCCAGCCGCCAGCGGTCCATCTTCCAGCGCATCCTGGCCGACGACTTGAGCGTGCGTCAGGTCGAAGAACTCGCACGGCCGAAGGCGCGGAATCCCCGTGGAGCTGGCCCGGTGCTGACGTTCGACCGGCAGCAGGTGCAGGCAGATCTTCGGCTGAAGTACGGCACACGGGTCGCGTTGAAGCCCGACACCGCGGGGGGGGGGCGCATCGAGTTGCCGTTTCGCGACAACGACGAGTTAGATCGGTTGCTGGCGCTGCTGGGGCTATGACCGGATGGTGCTGGGGGGTCGTACTGGGTGTCGCGGGGGCAGGCTCTGCTG
>JBIIRP010000186.1:0-3611 GCA_044341475.1 Flavobacteriales bacterium
ATTCAAGATTGGATCGCGAAGGAACGCTTGACGCTTCCGGAAGCAGAGCAATCGAAGATGTGGGTTTCGTTGAAGGTCGATAAGTCAACGAAGATGGGCATCGTCACAGAGGTCAAGCAGGAACTTCGCTATGCTTCAGCATTGAAGGTTCTCTACTCTACGGCGGGGCGGAAGCGGACCGGAGAAGAATGAACCCTTACTGCGGAAACACAGCCAGGATTTTGTCGGCCAGCACGGAGCTGAGCCGGATATAGCTTTCAACAGTCCATCCGGCAACGTGTGGACTTAGGAGCACATCGGGGTGGCGAAGCAACCGTTCGTAGGTTGTGGAGCCGCCCCGAATCGCTTCTAGGCTGGTCTCTTCGAATTCTAACACATCGAGTGCAGCCCCGGAAAGTTTGCCCGTATCCAGGGCGTCGAGCAGGGCAGCGGTGGAGACGATGGGTCCCCGTGAGGTGTTGATGAGCAGCGTGCCTGGTCGGATTTGGTCGAGCCAGGCTGCATCCACCATTCCGTGGGTTTCCGGAGTTAGCGGGAGGTGGAGGCTGATGATGTCTGCGGCGTGAAGCGCGGTAGCAGCATCCACCAACCGAGCACCTGTGGCTTCGGCGGCTGGGGCGGCATCAGGTCGGTAGGGGTCCACAGCGAGAATTTGGCACCCGAAACACCGCAGACGGCGCGCGAAGGCCTCGCCGGTGTGTCCGAACCCGAATACCGCCACGGTGCGGCTGCCGAGCTCGCGCCCGCGGTGGGCCTCCCGCTCCCAGCGCCCATCCCGCACGCTCCGGTCCGCTTCAGGCAGGCGCGTGAGCATGGAGAGCACGAAAGCCATGGCATGCTCGGCGACGGCATCGCGGTTACCTTCGGGCGAATTGAAGACCTGCACGCCCCGTTCAGCAGCGGCTGCAACATCGATGTTCTCGAGGCCCGACCCGCTGCGGGCGATAAAGCGCAGGCCGGGAAGGGCCTCGAGCGCTTCGCGGTCCAGCGAGATGCGCGACCGCACCACGATGCCTTGCCAGTGTCGACCGGCACCGGCGAGTAGTTCGTGCCGTGAAACCCCCGTCGCATCGACGCAGGTCATGCCGGCTTCCTGCAACCGCTCGCGCAAGATGTCATGGACCGTATCGAGCCACGCAACGGTCATCCGAGCAGGTTCAAGATGAGCATGCCCACCGCGAAGTAGATCATCAGTCCGATGATGTCGTTTGCGGTCGTGATGAACGGTCCTGTGGCCAGGGCGGGGTCGATGCGGTAGCGGTGCAGCATCAGCGGCACGAAGGTTCCGAAGAGGGCCGCGAAGACGATGACGCAGAGCAGTGCGATGCTCACGGTGATGCTCAGGACAGTGCTGAAGTTGAGGAGGAGACTGCTGCCGAGGATGAGGAGGGAGCAGATGAGGCCATTGAGCAGACCGACGCTGAGTTCTTTGGCAAGGCGGGCGGAGAGGTCAGACGTGTCGAGCGAGGTGCTGGCCAAGCCTTGCACCACGATGGCCGCCGACTGCACGCCCACATTGCCGCCCATAGCCGCGATGAGCGGAATGAAGAGGGCCATTTCCGGGTTGTGCTGGATGTCAAAAGCCCCGATAACATAGGCTCCGCCCAGTCCTCCGCCGAGTCCGATCAGCAGCCACGGAAGCCGCGCCCGGGTGAGGGTCCATACGCTATCCCGGGATTCGACGTCTTCCGAGATGCCGCTGGCCAGCTGGTAGTCGCGCTCAGACTCTTCGATGATCACGTCGACGGCGTCATCGATGGTGATGCGCCCGATGAGCCGACCCTCGGCATCGACCACAGGAAGCGCGACCAAATCGTACCGTTCCATGAGCTTGCCCGCGCGCTCGGAGGACTCGTCGGCGCGGATGACCACCAGCTCGTCGTCTTCTTGCAGTTCGCTGACGAGGGTGCGCGTGGTGGCCGCGCTCAGGAGCAAGTTCTTGATGCTCAGGCGCCCGGTCAGGCGGCCTTCGTCGTCCACGACATAGACGGTGTAGACGTTGTCCAGCTCGGCAGCTTGGCGGCGAATGGCCCGGATGGCTTGGGCAACGGTGGAGTCCGCGTGAACGCGGACCAACTCTTTGGCCATAATGGCCCCAGCTGTTCCCTCCTCATACCCGAGCAAGTCGCGGATATCCGACGCGTATTCCGCATCGTCCAGCAGGTTGATGACTTCCTCCGCTTTCGACTCGGGGAGGTCCGCCATCACGTCCGCAGCATCGTCCGAATCCAGCTCCTCGAGTACTTCTTCGGCGATTTCGGCAGCCGTCATCCCCGTCAGCAGCGCCGTGCGTAGGTCTTCTTCGAGTTCGAGCAGCGCCTCCGCCTTGAGGTCGTTTTCCAGGAGTCGGAAGAGGTACTGCGCTTCGTCTGTACGCAAGGCACTCAGCACCTCCGCCACATCCGTGGGGTGCAGATCCACCACCATCGCCTCGAGCTCGCTGTCAAGCCCTGCTTCGAGTCGGTCGCGGACGAGTTTCAGATAGGCCTTATCTACGTGCAGCATCGCGCCGCAAAGGTACGGCGTCCACGAACACCGGGGTCAGCGCCGCGCCCGGAAGAAAGCCCGCACCAGCTCGCCGCATTCTTCCGCGAGCACGCCGCCTTCGACCACGGTGGTGGGGTGCAAGATGCGGCCTTCGAGCGTCTCACCCCACCGCCGAAATCCCCGCTTCGGATCAGATGCGCCGAATACAATCCGACCGACCCGGGTCCAATAGGCCGCACCGGCGCACATCGGACAGGGCTCCATGGTGACATATAAGGTGCACTCATTCAAGTGCTTGCCCCCGAGAAACTCGGATGCCGCTGTGAACGCCTGCATCTCCGCGTGGGCTGTAAAATCGTGCAGGCGCTCGCAGAGGTTGTGGCCGCGACCGATTACCCGGCCTCGGGCGACGACGACCGCTCCCACAGGCACCTCTTCGGCGTCTCCCGCAGCATGGGCTTCGGCCAGAGCAAGCCGCATAAAATGCTCATCGTTTTGGACTTCCATCGTCAGTGTGCAGATTCAAGGGTGGAGATACCTGTCCAAGCGCGGAGCCGTGCGATGGCGATTTCGTTCGGCCGAACATGGGGGGGATTGCCTGCCGGCTGGGGCACGCGCCCGGCCTCCAAATCGGTTTGACTGCACGTGGCAAACCCGAAGGCGCGCGCCCAGTGCCGGGCCAAATCCTCTTGCTCAGGCTGCCCCGGCGTAGGCACCAGCACCGCCGTCCGTCCCAGCACCGCCAAATCAAGCAAGGTGGAATACCCCGACCTGCACACCACGGTATCCGCAGTAGCTAGTGCGTGAGCCAGCTCTTCCGAAGTCGGGTCGTACCACGTCGTCACCTGTCCATCCTCTCGCACCCCACCTTCCGGCTTGCCCGCGATGATGAGGCATGTGCCCTGGTCAGTTCGGTTCAGCATCCAGGACCGCAATGCCTCCTCCATCCCGGTGCGGTGGGGTTCTGGGCCGGAGACGAGGCCGAGGGTTGAGGCCGAGGTTGAGGACGAGGTTGAGGTTGAGGCCGAGGTTGAGGACGAGATTGAGGGGTGCGGGAGGCGGGAGAGGGGGCCGATGAAGATTGAGGTTGAGGTTGAGGTTGAAGGGGAGGATGAGGGTGGGGA
>JBIIRP010000187.1:0-3608 GCA_044341475.1 Flavobacteriales bacterium
GGATTAACCCGGCGGCAGCACGGGGCGGTTCTGTGCTAAGTTTGGCGTATGCACACCTTGCTCCTCCCCTTCTTCATCGGAAGCCTGGCGGCGACCGCTCCCTCTGACACGTTTCCGACGCCAGAAATCCCCCCCATCGTGGCCATGTGCGCCGGTCAACCCTCGCTCCAAGCCCAACAAGACTGCACGAATGAGAAGATCATGGACCACGTGCGCAAGAGCATTTCGTACCCCGAAGCTGCACGGGAGCAAGGCATCGAAGGCAAGGTGTTCATCGCCTTTACCATCGGGGTCGACGGTTTTGCGCGCGACGCGGTAGTGCTGCGGGGGGTGCACGACTTGCTCGACGAGGAGGCCCGACGCATCGTGGAAAGCATGCCCATTTTCATCCCCGCGCGTATCTCGGGGGAGTTCGTCCCGTTCCGGATGACGCTACCGATTCTGTTCGCCCTTGACTGAGTCCGGCTCGTTCGAGAGAACTGTCCGTGAGGGGTCAGGGAGTGGGACGGGCTCGATGTGGACCAAAACTTGGGCCACCTCGGGAAACGCGGATCGGATGGCGTCTGAGAGGCTGTGGGCGATGTCGTGGCCTTCCCGCACGGTCAATTCCCCATCGACTTCGGCGTGCAGGTCTACGTGGTAGCGCATGCCGGCCTTGCGCACGTGGCACTTTTCCGTAGCGTGCACGCCTGCGACCGCTGAAGCCGTGGTCCGGATGGCGTCGACGAGTTCGTCGTGGAGGTGCTCGTCCATGAGCTCGCCGAGCGCGGGACGGAAGATGAGCCAGGCGTTGTAGAGGATGAAGACCGACGCAAACAGGGCAGCCCAGTCGTCTGCCTCCTCGAAGCCCGGGCCCAGCACGAGCGCGGCGGAAATGCCGGCAAAGGCGGCTACGGAGGTGATGGCGTCGCTGCGGTGGTGCCAGGCGTCGGCTTCGAGCGAGCTGCTGCGCGTTTCGCGGCTCCGCCGGATGACCCACCGGTAGGACCCCTCTTTCCACAGGATGATGGCCCCGAGCACCGCCAGGGTCCAGGGTTCCGGCAGTTCGTGCGGCGTGCGTATGTGGACGATGGCTTCGTGAGCAATCCAGACGGCCGAGGCGATGAGGAATCCCACGACGAGGAAGGTCACCAGCGGCTCGAGGCGCCCGTGGCCGTAGGGGTGGTTGCGGTCGGCAGGCCGCGCCGCGTACCGCAGCCCGGCCCAAACCAGCACCGAAGCGCCGATGTCGGTCGTGGATTCGATGGCGTCAGCCACCAGTGCGTAGGAGTTGCCGAAGATGCCCGCCGCCCACTTGACCCCGGCCAGCGCGATGTTGCCCCAAATGCTGAACCGCGAGGTGGCCAGCGCCTTTTCCATCCGGGCATCCATGCGGCGAAGCTACGCGGGCAGGGGTGTAATTTTTGGGGTTCTGCCGCATCTTTTGGCCATGAAACTTCTTCTTGCACTACTCGGCGGATTCTTGTGCGTGCCCGGCTTCGGCCAGCTGTTCTACCGCATCACCCCGCCGGGCGGGAAGCCCTCCCACCTGATCGGTACCATGCACCTCGTGCCCGAAGACCGCATGCGGTTTGCGCCCGCGGTGACCGCCGCGCTGGAAGCCAGTGAGGTGTTCGTAATGGAAATCAATCCGGACATTCCCGTGTCGGAGCAGCTCGCGCTCGCGGGCAAGGTTATCATGAACCCACCGCTGCAGGAGCGCATCGCCCCGGAGCGGTATACCGCGCTGCGTGCCGAAGCCGAAGCACTCGGGGTGAAGGGCCGCAAATTTGACCGGTACGCCCGGCTGAAGCCCCTCTTTCTGGTTCCGGCGGTGGTGCAAGCGGCCCTCGACGGCACCGAGGGGGTGGACCTCGTCCTCCACAAGAAAGCCGTCAAGCGCCACCTGCCCGTCTACGGCCTGGAAACGGCCGCCTTCCAAATCAACCTCCTCGCCGGCATTCCGGACGACCAGCAGCTCTCCATGCTCGACGGGCCGGACCCCTTCGGGATCGCAGATTTCAACCGCATGGTGGACCTCTACTTCGCCGAAAACCTCGCGGAGCTCCAGCGCCTCACGGCCGAAGAAATGAAGGAGTTTCCAGAATTGAACCGCAAGCTTCTTGAAGACCGTAACCGGGCGTGGATTCCGGAGATGCAGCGCTATTCGACGTTGCTCTCCACCTTCTATGCGGTCGGAGCGGCGCACTTGCCGGGACCCGAGGGCGTGCTGGAGCTGCTCGAGCATGCGGGCTGGACCGTCGAGGCGCTTCCGGGCGCTTTCGTGCCGTGACCGGGTCAGGCCGAGCGCACCGGGGCAAGCAACGACGCGAGCACGGACCCGGCAAGCACCACGCCGACCACGGTGAGGCTGACCTGTGAGGAGATGTGCACGAGGGGGGCCAGGACCATTTTGGCCCCGATAAATGCTAAAATGAGCGCCAGGCCGTACTTCAACCGCGAAAAGCGGTCCTGGGAGTTTGCAAGTAAAAAGTAGAGCGAGCGCAGGCCGAGGATGGCGAAGATGTTCGACGTGTAGAGGATGAGCGGGTCGTCCGGCGCGATGGCAAAAATGGCGGGGATGGAATCGATGGCGAACACCAGATCCGTGAATTCCACCACCGCGACCACCACGAGCAGCGGCGTGGCCATGCGGATGCCCTGCTGCACTGTGAAGAATTTGTCGCCGTCGAAGTGTTCGGAGACGCGGAACAGGCGGTGGATGATACGCGCGCCCGGGCTTTTTGCGAAGTCCTTCTCGCCGTCGTCCTCGGTGGTGGCAAACCACGACTTCCACCCGGCGCCGATCAGCACGAGGCCGAAGACGGTGAGCACGGCGTTGATGCGCAGCGTTTGGCCCGCAAGTTCAAATTCCGGCAGGTAGGTCAGCCGGATGAGCTCGACGCCGGAGAAGATGAAGACGGCGCGCATGACAATCGCGCCTAAAATGCCGTAAAACAGCACTTTATGCTGCAGTTCTGGACCGACATTGAAGTAGTGGAAGACGAGCAGGATGACGAAGAGGTTGTCCACCGACAGGGCCTTTTCGATCCAGTAGGCGGACTGGAACCGGGCGAAGGATTCTGCGCCCATTTGGCTGTAAATCAAACCACTGAACGCCATCGCCAGCCCGATCCACACCGCACTCCACACAAGGGCTTCGCGGTTCGAAATCGCCTTGCTGCCCCGGTGAAACACCCCCAAATCCAGCGCCAACAGCGCCACCACCACTCCGGCAAACCCGGCGATCAAGCCGGGGTGCTGCATTAAGCTTTCCATAGGTGCAGCAAAACTACCGCCGCGGGGCATAGCTTCGCCTTCCGTGATGCGGATGATTGCATTTGTTTTGGCGGCGTGCGCGGCGTTCGGTGCCGCCGGGGTCGCGTGGGCGGGTGGCGCGCCGGATACGCTGCGCCTCGGGGGGTGGGAGCTGCGGGATACGAGCGGGGTTTGGCGGGGGGTGGAGGTGCCGGGAACCGTGCATCTGCAGCTGGGGCTCGAGCCGTTCCGGGGGAACCGGGAGACGGAGTCGGCGTGGGTGGACGAGCGGAGCTGGGAGTACCGGTGTCGGTGGGAGGTCGATCCGAGCCGCCATGCCCGGTGGGACCTGGTGTTCCATGGGCTGGACA
>JBIIRP010000188.1:0-3586 GCA_044341475.1 Flavobacteriales bacterium
CACGCATTCGGTGCGACGGTTTGCGGCACGTCCTTCGGCCGTGGCATTGTCCGCACGTGGCCGCGTTTCGCCGTATCCCCGTGAGATCAATCGCTGTGCAGGCACCCCACGCGCCGTCAAAAAAGCGCAGACGGTCGCCGCACGGCGCTCGGAAAGGAGCTTGTTTGTGGCGTCATCACCGGCATCATCGGTGTGGCCTTCGACGGCTACCCGCAGTTTGGGGTTGCGCAGCAACCACGCCGCAAACCCCATGAGCAGCAGTTCCGAGTCTGCATCAATCGAACTCCCGTTCGTCGGATAGGTGATGCCCCGCAATTCGAACCGGCTTTCGGGGGCCAGTTCTTCCGCCACCAATCGGACCTCATGCGCTTCGTCCGGCGTCGGAACACGAACGGCATCGAATGCGAGGCCTTCGCCCTCCACCACGAGGAGCGCGTCTTCCCGTTCCTCAGCGCGCAGTACGAGTGCGAATGAACCGTCGTCTTCTCGGACGTCAATGAGCTCGGTCGTGTTCTCAAGCGGTCTTGAAAGAACGACACTTGCCCCTTCCACGGGTCTTCCGTCTGTTCCGGTGACGGCTCCTCGGATGATTTCGACCGCCTCGGCCTGGTGCACCTCAGGCAGGGGAAAGGAGAGTACGTCAAGCGCTTGGGTTCCCTGCCGTCGTCCGGCCAAAAAGCCCTCACGGCCGTCGTTTGCCACGACCAGTCCGTGTTCATCGCCGACGGTGTTGATCGGGGCGCCGAGGTTGTGAGGCGCGGCCCACGTTCCGCTGGAATCCCGGCGGCTCACCCAAATGTCAAATCCCCCCCCTCCCGGTGAACGGTTGCTGGCGAAGTACAGGGTTTTGCCGTCGGGATGGAGAAAGGGCGCCTTGTCGTGGAACCGCGAATTCACCGGTTCAGGCAAGGCGGTGGGAGCTCCCCAGGTTCCGTCTTCCTTCCGCAAACACCGCCGAATGTCCATGGTGGGATTTCCGTCGCGGTCGGGAGTGGACTGTGCATCGACAGCGGCAAAAAACAACTCCTTTCCATCCGGTGAGAGCGAAGGTTGCGCTTCCCACCCGTCCGGGGTGGACATGGGCGACGGGAGCGGGGCGAGTTCCCCCCAGGCATACTCCGGTCGGCCAGAGCTATCGTGTCCGATTACGGCATACACCGCGTGCATCAAATCGATGTTGTCCGGATTGCCGGGGGCTGGCCGTCCGGCTGCGATATAGACCTCGCGGTGGTCGAGGGCGATGCTCGCTCCTCCAAACCGCATTCCCGCATCGAACGGCGTGCCCACCGGCTCCGGCGCTCCGAACGCCTCCGACGTGCGGTCCCGGCGGGTTTCGTGAAGCATCTCCACTTCGCGTCCCACGAGGTCGCCCTTCGGCTTGACCGTCATCCTACGGGTAAACCACATCCAAGTCGCATCCGGGGACAAGGCCGGTAAGAACTCGTCCGACGGGGAATTCACCCCAGGCACGGGAGCAGGCGGTGGGGCTGAGGCATAGGCCACGAACTCGAGCTCAAAGGCTATCCTCGGGAGGACTTCACGAATCTCCCGGGCGTGCTCGTCGTAGTCTTTTCCGAGCCGTTCCAGGTCGTCCGATGGGAAGTCAAGAAACCGTGTGAATCGTTCCCTAGCTTTTTCGTAGTCCCGGCTTCCATAGTACAGCCCACCCGCCATGTACCAGGCATCTGCATGAAAATCAGGGCAATCCTCGAGAAGGGGTGTGAGCAAGGCCAGCGCCTCCGCGCCACCTGCCCGGCCCATTTTGGCTCTGCGGAAATACAGACGGGCAGCTTCGAAGCGGCAGGCCATGCATTCCGCATCCACCTCCAGAGCCTTCTCGAGCAGCACCAGCCGCTCGTCGACTTCGAGACTTTTGTCGGTTCGGACGCGCTCCAGGGCCTTCAGGGCTTTCGGGTGGGTCGCGTCGGGGCAGGGCTCGGTTTGGGCAGCGGCTGCTGCCCCCCACATCACCACAGCGATCATAAACCCAACGCGCATGGTTACTGTGCCTTCGGATGCAGCTCGCCTTCGCCCGACGACACGATGCAGGCCACCACAGCATCCCCGGTCACATTCACGGTCGTGCGGCACATGTCCAGGATGCGGTCGATGGGGAAGATGAGCGCAATCCACGCAGGATTGAGTCCGACGGACTCGAGCACCATGATGAGCATGACGAGGCCTGCGCTCGGCACGGCTGCCGCCCCGATGCTCGCTGCCGTCGCCGTCAAAAGGATGCCGGATTGCTGAGCCCAGGTGAGGTCGATGCCGTGGAATTGGGCGAGGGCGATGACCGCTACCCCTTGGTAGAGACTTGTGCCGTCCATGTTGACCGTCGCTCCGATGGGCAACACGAAACTTGAAACACGCCGGCTGACCCCGAGTTTTTCGTGCACGCACTCCATGGTCACCGGTAGGGTGGCCATCGAGCTCGATGTCGAGAACGCCGTGAGCTGGGCATCCCGCATGCTCCGCAGGAAGCCGCGGTAGCTCACTTCCTTCGTGAAGAGCGCCACCAGGCTGGGGTAGACGATGAACAGGAAGATGGCTAACCCGAGCACAACGACCGCGCCATATCGGAGAAGGAATCCGAGCAACTCCAGGAACATGGCCGGGTCGGTCCCGGCGGATTTGACGATTTGGCCTGCCATCAGGGCGAACACGAACACCGGCATGCCCTTCATTACGGCATGCACCATGCGGATGAACACTTCATTCAGGGCATCGAAGGTGTCGAGCACGACCTTCTTACGGCTTTCCGAGAGCCCGGTGACGATGGCGCCGAAGAAGATGGCAAAGAAGATGATTTGCAGCATCTCAACGTCCGCGAGCGCTTCGAAGATGTTCGAAGGGACCAGATCGACGAGCGGCTGAAGCGGAGCTTGCTCGGTGGCCTTCGAAGCTTGGTCGAGTTTGTCGGTGAGCCAGGGATCGCTGACGCCCTCGTCTAAGCGGAGGGTGGCGATGCGCTCTGCAAGTGCAGGATCATCGACCCGCCGGATGTCGTCCACCGCCGGTACACCGCTCGCATCGCGCCAAAGCTCATACCGCAGGCGGTTGTCGGTAACAAGTTCTGCATCCGCCTTACTTCCCGGCTTGAAGAGGTTGACGAGCACGAGGCCGGTTCCCACCGCTCCGATGGTCGTGATGAGGTAGAGAGCGAGCGTTTTTCCCCCGAGCCGGCCGAGCTTGCGCACGTCGCCCAGGCTGGCGACCCCCCCGACGATGCTGAAGAGCACGAGGGGGACGGCAATCATCTTGAGGATGTTGACGAAAATTTGGCCCAGCGGAAGGATGTAACCGAGGGTGAAGCTGTTCCATCCGAACACGATGCTCAACCAAGCAAAACCCGCTCCTCCGACCAGTCCGATAAGGACTTGCCAATGCATTCCGATTCCTTTCATGGCGGGCAAGTTACGCAAGCCGTGCGGCGCGGTGCACGAGCATCGCATCGGCAAGCGCAAGGGCGACCATGGCCTCGACGATGGGAACGGCCCGTGGCAGCACACACGGGTCGTGGCGTCCGGTTCCTGCCCACTTGACTTCCTGACCTTCGCGGTCAACCGAGGTTTGCTCTGCCATCACG
>JBIIRP010000002.1:0-39700 GCA_044341475.1 Flavobacteriales bacterium
CGCTCGGTCGCACCCCGATAAACGGGTCGGTCGCAATCATGAAGGGCCGGAGGTACAGCGAACTGTCCTCACGGGAAGGCACCCACGCCTCATCCACACGCAACAACGCCGTCAGGGCATCCATGAAAACGTCCTCCGGCACGGCGGGCATGCTCATGCGCGCTGCAGAACGGTTGAACCGGGCGATGTTCGCTCCCGGGCGGAACAAGGATACCGTGCCGTCGGTTTGGCGGTACGCCTTCATCCCTTCAAAAATGGCCTGACCGTAGTGGAAGACCATGGATGCAGGGCTGAGTGTAAACGGTCCGTAGGGCTCGATGCGGCCCTGCTGCCAGGCGCCATTTGCATACTCGAGCAGGAACATGTGGTCGGAGAATGTCCGTCCAAACTGCAACCGGTCGAAGTCCACTTCGGGGAGGCGGCTTTGCGCCACCGGGATGTGGACAAACGGGTCAAGGGTATCGAGCATTTCCGAAGGTTTCCGCAAAGGTCGGGATTGCATCTCCGCCCACCAAACCTCCCGGGCTCAGTCTACGCCTTGAACAGGAAGCGGTTCGGGGCTGCAAGGCCCAGCCGCACGGCTGAAATCACGAGCGAAGCCGTATTCCGGGCGCCCAACTTCTGCTGCATGTTCTTCCGATGCGCAATTACGGTGTGGCTACTGACGTGCAGTTTTTCCGCTATTTGGCTGTGCGTCAGTCCCTCCGCGATGAGGGTGAGCACTTCGCGCTCCCGTTCCGTGAGCCAAACGGGCTCGCACGACCACGCTCCGCAGCGGAGGGCCTCGACGTCTACCCCCTCCTCGCCGAGGGCGGCGAGGATTTGGCCACACATGAAACTCGCCCCCGCGGCACACGCCGTGAGCGCATCCCGGATCTCCTGGGCATCGCAGTCCGCGCGCAAAAAACCCTCAATGCCCGAACGCACCGCATCGAGCAAGTGGAACCCGTGCAATCCGTCCGACACCACAAGCGTCCGCATGTTCGGATGCACCCTTCGCATCTGCTGCAGTACGGCGAGCGAACATCCCCGGGAACAGGGATCGCTGATGACGATTTCCGGCGCGCATTCCTCGCAAAGCGCGGTGAGCTCCTCATCCGTCGCAGCCTCCCTCCAATCGCACCCGGGCATCACTTCGGAGAGCACTGCTCGCGTTCCCCGACGCATGAGCGTGGAGGAACTCGCGGTCACAATGCGGAGTGGGGATGCGGTCATGGTCGAAATGGGAATGCGAAACTACCGCCAGGCATGCGACACTTTATCCTGTGGAAGTCAAAACTTGTCCACGGAATGTCCACGAGGAACCTCCCAAATCATCCCGTCGCAGGCAACAGTGCATTCTGGAAAAACGGAACGGGCTTCTTCTACCAAAACATCTGCACGACCGGGATACCGCGCGGAAATGTGTCCGAGGAGCAAGGACTTCACCTGGGCCTCAGCGGCCACTTCTGCGGCTTGGCGTGCCGTAGAATGGCCTGTCTCTTTGGCCCGTTTTCGCAACGCATCTGCAAACGTAGCGTCGTGAAATAGTAACCCAGCACCGCGTCCATGTTCCTTCACCGCATCGCAAGGAAGGGTATCGGATGCATAGACGAAGGAGCGCGGAACCTCGGGCGGGAGCAAGGCTTCCTCGGGTCGGACAGTCCTACCACCTGTATCGAGCACGGTCTCACCGGATTTGAGAGCCCGCATCGCTTCGACGGAGAGTGCTCCGCTTCGGACCACTTCCTTTCTCAACCGCTGCGGCCGAGGACGTTCATCGAACCGGATGCCCCAGCACGGAATGCGGTGGCGCACGGGAAACGCGGAAATCCTGAAATCCTCCGATTCCCAGCACACCCCAGCTTCCTCCGGCCACACCTGAAATTCTACCGGATATCCCAGGTGAGTGCGCGTAGTCGCCACCGTGGCCTGAACCCAGGCTTCAAGTCCTGCGGGACCCCACACGTGCAATGCACGGGTACGACCGAGCAAGGACAAACTACTCAGTAGCCCCGGCAAACCGAGCACATGGTCTCCGTGCAAGTGGGTAATTAAAACCCCTGAAACTCCGTGAAAACGCACACGGGCCTTGCGCAGCGCTAACTGAACTCCCTCTCCGGCATCTACGAGAAACGTGTGTTGACGGAACAGGACGCATACGGACGTCGTACCCCGCTCGGGAGTCGGGACAGCAGCTCCCGATCCGAGCACAACCACGCGAAAATCCGACACCGACAGGGAGGCCTCACCGGCTGGACCGGACCACCACGCGCGCAGTGCTCCGGCGGTCGTCTTCGGTCACGGCTACAGTGTACGTTCCTGCCTGAAGATTTGCATCGGCAACGTTCCAAAGGCCCTGATTCACCGTGACTGTTTCCGAGTGGACCCTGCGACCGGACGCATCGTACACCTCCACCTGTGCTGGGCCAGTGGAATTCCACGAGATCCAGCTCGACCCATCGCTCGGATTCGGCCACGCCCGCACGCCCAGGGTCGCCCCTGCTTCGGTTACCTCATTCGTGCCGGAGGGCAGGATTTCCAGGGTGTAGCCGGTAAAGGGATAGGGCTGGCCGATGGGAATACCGAATACGGTTACCCACGCGAGTACATCCAAGCTCATTTGGTAGGATCCCGCCTGGGTGGGAACGCCAGCGATGTCAGCGCAGTACTGGCCACCGGCCAAAAAGGTGCACGGATCTGCGGCTGTTCCTCCGTTGTTGCAGGTGATGGTCATGCCCAGCGCTCCGAAATCCATCGGGCTTCCGGTATTCGGATCGATGAGCGTAGCAGAAATCAGCTGCACAGAATCCAGAGGCAGCGCAAACGCGGGGTCAATCGCAGAAGCATCGACCGGTACAAGGACATGGAACACATCCGAGTAGGCCACTCCCACGGTTCCCTGAGCGAACTGCTCGCCCAACGAAGCGTCAGGCGAAGCGCCGTATTCTGCGGTACCGAAGTCAAAATCCGTGGAGCATTGTGCCGAAACGGTGGTGCTACCGGCCCACAATCCACAGGCCACAGCGGCGAAAACGACAATTTTTTGCATGATTTAAAGATCGTTTGAGTCTGAGCCGAGTTCATTTTCAGTCATCTCCATGACCACAAGATCATAGGCCTCCGACGCCGTGGGCACGATGGTGAGCACCCGGTCGAGTTGGCTGATTTGGACCAAACGCTCCACGGTCGGCTGCAATCCCGCCAGCACAAAGGTCCCACCCGCATCCCGACAGACGCGGTTTCCGATCAACACGGCACTCAATCCACTGCTGTCGCAGTACAACGAGCTGGTGAGATCGAGGATCATCCGGGTGATGCCTTCCTTCGACAGGCGCACGAACTCGGCCTTCAAATCCGGAGCATGCAGTGCATCGAGTTTTTCCACGTGGGAGGTCACCGTCGCAATGCCCTCTCCCTGCTGAACTGAAAATTTCATGAATCGCAAGTTGTGCGGTAAATATAACCCAATCCCTCAAGGACGGACAGGTGCGAGCAAATAGAGCACAGCCATGCGCACGGCAACCCCATTTTCGACCTGATCTAAAATCACCGACCACGGCCCGTCTGCCACTTCGCTGGTGACTTCGACCCCCCGATTGATGGGGCCAGGATGCAAAATCCACGGCACCCGATCGAGCCGTTCAAGCCGCTCGCGGTCCACACCAAACTCCCGCGCGTACTCGCGAAGCGAAGGAAAATAAGGAACCCTCCCCTCCCCGCCTTGCCGCTCGAGCTGGATCCGGAGCATATTCACCGCATCCGCCCACCGCAACGTAGCATCGAGGTCATGCGACACCTCCACACCGAGGGATCCGATGTGACGCGGAACGAGTGTCCGAGGTCCACAAACCCGGACCTGCGCCCCGAGCAGTTGCAGGCAGAGGATATTCGAAATGGCCACGCGCGAATGCCGGATGTCGCCGACGATGGCAATCTTCTTTCCCTCTAAATCCCCGAGTTTTTCGCGCAAACTAAACGCATCCAGCAGGGCCTGGGTCGGATGCTCGTGGGTGCCGTCTCCGGCATTGATGACCGGCGTTTTCGGAATGCGCTCGGCCAAAAACCGCGCAGCACCGGGATGCGGATGGCGCATGACGACCATGTCCACCTTCATCGCCAGGATGTTGTTGACGGTGTCGACCAGTGTTTCGCCTTTGGACACCGAAGAGCCGGAAGCCGAAAAATTCACCACATCTGCCGAAAGCCGCTTCTCCGCCAGCTCGAACGACAGCCGGGTGCGCGTCGAATTCTCAAAGAACAGGTTCGCCACAGTCAAGTCCCTGAGCGAAGGCACCTTGCGGATCGGCCGGTTGAGAACTTCTTTGAACTCGGCGGCAGTATCGAGCAAGGTATGGATGTCGCTGCGCTCCAAACCTGCAATCCCCGTCAAATGGGCCGTTGAAAGCGTCTTCATTCCGGTTTCGACTGCAAAAGTACCACGGCATCCCTGCCCGTCTCCTCGCGCCATTCCACGCGAACGTACTGGGCATCCAAGCTGTCCACGGTGGTGCCTACGTACTGCGGCTCGATCGGCAGTTCCCGATGAAAGCGCCGGTCCACGAGAACCAGCAATTCCACCGACCGTGGCCTGCCATACGCTAACAGCGCATCAAGTCCCGCCCGCACCGACCTGCCGGTGTACAGCACGTCATCCACCAAGATGACCCGCCGGCCCTCCACAAGGAAAGGCATGTCGTTCGTTTGGGGCGAAAGCGGCCGTTCGTGCATGCGCACATCGTCTCGGTGAAACGTAACATCGAGCTTGCCCAAGCGGATGATTTGGCCCCCCAAAAGCTCTTGAATGCGCTCTTGAAGCCGCTCCGCCAATCGGGCACCCTGGGTCTGCAAACCCACTACATCCGTGTCCTTGAAGTCGTGATGCTCCAACAGCTGGTGGGCCATCCGGTCGATGATGCGTTCAAACCGAACCGGGTCTACGAGCATAGGCGTGTCCATGGATGTGGCCGCGAAGATAGGAAAAGCACAAGGAGGCCCCGGGGAGCCTCCTTGCGTCGTTTCATGTCTACTGCGAATCAGCTCTCTGCCTCGGCAGCTGCTTCGCCTTCACTTGCTTCCTCGGCCTCGGGAGCTGCTGCTTCCGGTGCTTCTGGCGCCTCTGCTTCTGCAGCGGCTGCCTTCGATTTTGCAGGTGCTTTTTTCTTCGGAGCCGGCGCCTTTTCCTCAGCCTTCGCCTCGGCGTCAGACGCTGCCTTCGCTTCGACTTCAGCAACGGCCGCAGCCTTCGCCTTGCGCTCTCCACCTTCCATTTGTTCCTTCAACGCGCTCAACACCGACAAATCGCCGAAGGTGGACTTCTCCACTGTCGCATTGATTTCCTCGAGTGCACGCGAGTTGGTAGAACCGCCGGTCGTGGCAGGACGCGTCTTCCGCTCCTTCGTTTCTTTCTTCTTCGGTCCTTCTTCGTGGGTCCGCAAGTGGCTCACCGTAATGCGCTTGGCGTTGCGGTTGAACTCGAGCACCGTGAACTCACCTGATTCATCGACGAGCATCGATCCGCCGTCGTCTTTCTGCAGGTGCTTCGTGTGGCACGAACCTTCGAGACCGTAGGGGAGTGCAACGGTGGCCTGGTTGCCGTCGATGCGAACCACGGTGCCGTTGTGCGAGGATCCCACCGCAAAGATGGTCTCGAAGACCTCCCATGGATTCTCCTCCAGCTGCTTGTGGCCCAAGCTCATCCGGCGGTTTTCCTTGTCCAATTCCAAGACCACTACGTCGATGGCATCGCCCACCGAACAGAATTCGCTCGGGTGCTTGATTTTCTTCGACCAGCTGAGGTCCGAAATGTGAACCAAACCGTCGATGCCTTCTTCCAGCTCGACGAACAGACCGAAGTTCGTGAAGTTCCGGACGGTGCCCGAATGCTTCGAATTCACCGGGTAACGGGCTTCGATTTCTGCCCATGGATCCGACTTCAGCTGCTTCAAGCCCAGCGACATCTTCCGCTCTTCGCGGTCGATGTTCAGGACGATGCACTCGATTTCGTCGCCGATTTTCATGAAATCCTGGGCGCTGCGCAGGTGCTGCGACCAGCTCATTTCCGAAACGTGCAGGAGGCCTTCCACGCCGGGGGCGATTTCGATGAATGCTCCGTAATCCGCCAGTACAGCCACGCGTCCCTTCACCTTCGATCCCTCGGCGAGTTCTTCGGTGAGTGCGTCCCATGGGTGTGAAGTCAACTGCTTCATGCCCAGAGCAATGCGCTTCTTATCGTCGTCGAAATCGAGGATAACCACGTTGATTTTTTGGTCGAGCTCCACCAGTTCTTCCGGGTGGTTGACTCGGCCCCACGACATGTCCGTGATGTGGACCAAACCGTCGACACCACCGAGATCGACGAACACCCCATAGGTGGTGATGTTCTTGACCGTGCCTTCGAGCACTTGGCCTTTTTCGAGGCCCTGGATGATGAGACGCTTCTGCTCCTCCAACTCGGCCTCAATGAGGGCTTTGTGGGAGACGACCACGTTCTTGAACTCCTGGTTGATCTTCACAACCTTGAATTCCATCTGCTTGCCGACATAGATGTCAAAATCGCGGATGGGCTTCACGTCCACTTGCGAACCGGGCAAGAACGCTTCGATGCCGAACACGTCGACGATCAAGCCGCCTTTTGTGCGGCATTTGACCTCGCCCTGGATGATGAGATCCTCGTCCTTCGCCTTCGTGATGTTGTCCCACGCGCTGAACATCCGGGCAGTGCGGTGTGACACCACGAGCTGGCCGTTCTTGTCTTCCTGGCGCTCGACGAACACCGGAACGACATCGCCGGGCTTGAGGTGCGGGTTGTAGCGGAATTCAGAAGCGTTGATGACGCCTTCCGACTTGTAGCCGATGTTGACGACCACCTCCTTCTTCGAAATGCTGATGACGGTGCCATCAACCACTTCCTTTTCGCGGATGAGGTTGAGGGAATTTTCGTACACCGATTCCAACTGAGCCCGGCTTGCGCCAGTGACATCGTCTGAGTCGGCCTCAAAGGCATCCCAGTTGAACTCTCCCGGGGTCGCAAGTTCCGGCCGGGCGGACAACTTGCGGGGTTCACGCCTCGCTGCCGGTGCTGCAGCAACGGGCTCAGCTACCGGGGTTACCGCCTCAGGTGCGGTCGTTTCTGGGGTTTCAGCCGCGGCAAGTTCCGCCGTTGCTTCAGGGGCAGCAGCCTCAGAGGCCTCTTCTGCCGGGGTGTGGGTTTCTTCGTTCATGAAACCGATACTTGTTCCGGATTCGGGGGATTCCGGACGGTGAAACATCGGACCTCCCCGCAGGCCCGTTTAAAAATCAGGCCG
The DNA here is from genome assembly GCA_044341475.1 of Flavobacteriales bacterium. Taxonomy (GTDB): domain Bacteria; phylum Bacteroidota; class Bacteroidia; order Flavobacteriales_D; family Sanyastnellaceae; genus CAMCYM01. The sequence goes on from JBIIRP010000002.1 coordinate 7,287, forward strand.
CGAAAGTACATCAAATTCCGATTCCCACCACCTAGCTCACTCCCCCACAATCCAAAGTCCCAGCACCGTTCCGTCTCCACGGCGCAGCAGGTAGCTCCCCTCCTCGTCGGGAACCACAAGTCCTGGAGCCCCTGAGGGAAGGTGGGCAATCCACCTGCCGGCGGAGGTGAAGAGGTCCGCGGGTCCCGGCTCGAGTACCCACGCACCCGGGCGAAGCAAGCGAACCCGGCGCGGAGGCGCCGAGTCGGGCAGGTCCGGAGCGGCCACCCCGACGGTCGCGCCGTTGTTGCTGGCACCGGGGGTGGTTTGGGAAAACGAAACCCACGGCTCCCCTCCGTCCGTCAGCCGTCCCCGGCTGATATCTGGCCACGAAGGTCCGGGATGCAAGGAATCCAGCACCGTGTACCCGTCCGGCGAGCGGAGGGCGATGTGCTCACCGAGTTCAGACAACCGAAACGTCATGTGGTCCCAGCCTTCGCCGGTTTGCTCGTCGGCCCACAGGAGCATGAAGCCCCCGGGAGGGAGCACGGTTTCAGCAGGAAAGCCGGTCGGCACCTGCCATTTGGTCGGATTGTCCACCTCATCGGTGAAGTAGTGGCCCGCAAGATCCACCGGAACATTCCCTGCATTATACACCTCCACCCAGTCTTCGTGTTCTCCCGCACCGTCCACGGCATCCGTGTAGTTCACCGCCAAATACTCGTTCAAGACCACCGGCGCCGCCGGCAAAAACACCGACGTATTCGACACCCGCGGGGTGGGCACGGAGAACAGGGTAAACGCAGCACTGCCATCGGCGGTCCGGCCCCACGAGGTGCCCGCCGCTGCCGCTTCCGCGGTCACGTCATCCACCACCGTTCCATCCGCCGCAATCAACCGCACCGAGAAGGACGACCCCGCCGGAACGCCATAGCCGAGGTGGTCACCGCCCTCGGAGGTCTCGCCGTCGAGCCACAACACCCGAAAGCCCTCAGCAGCCACAGCTGTTTCCCACGGGCGGTCGTTCGGCAATGTCCAGCTCACACCATCGACTTCCACCTCCATCCCCGCGAGGTTGACCTGAAACGGATACGGATTGAAAATCTCGATCCACGGCTCCTGTTCCAGGGCTTGGTCGATGCAGGTCAGGAAATTCGCGGTCTGAACTTCGTTCACGAACACATAGGCAACTTCCGCCGGGGTATCTGCATTCGGGGCGTCCGGGGTAGGCACATTGAAGAATTGAAAATCAGGACATCCGTCGCAGGTTCTCCCGAAGGAAATGTCCGCTTGCTGCTGTCCGAAGGCCACTTCATCGAGGACCGTCGTGCCATCCGGCGCGACCAAAAGCACCGTCTCGCCGGTGCCTGCAAGCCGGAACGAAGCATGGTCCGCGCCTTGGTCCACATCGCCATCGCACCACACCAGGAACTTGCCTCCGGGAAGCACCGTGGTGACCCCGGGATCGCCGAAGGGCACCATCCATTTGGTCAGAGAATCCGGGTTGTCCGTGAGGTAGTAGCCCGCGAGGTTCGCGATGCTGCCCGCATTGTGAATCTCCAGCCAGTCTTCGCGTTCGAAAAAGTCGTCGAAGATGCCGGTCTGGTTCGAGGCGAGGAGTTCGTTGATGAAGAGTGTTTGGGCCGTCGCGCGGGCCCCGCCCGCCGCCACGGCCAAACCCACCCCAACCACCGCCACAACACTGCGCTGTTTCATGCGGCAAAAATCACACATTCCCGCTTCCGTCCGCCGGCCCGCCGAGCGTCCTATTTTTGCCGAAAAAACCGCCATGTCGAACGGCACCTTCCGCGTCCCCACCCCTGTCAACGAACCCGTCCGCAGCTACGCGCCGGGCAGCCCAGAGCGCGCTGCGCTGCAAGCCGAATACGACCAACGCTACGCGGCTCCCCCCGTGGAAGTCCCGCTGTGGATCGGCAGCGAGCGCGTGCACACGGGCGATCGTCGGCCGCTCACGCCTCCCCATGAGCACGGCAAAGTGCTCGGATACGCCCATTTCGGGGATGCTTCCCACGTTTCCCGCGCCATCGACGCTGCCCTCGAGGCACGCACGGCCTGGGTGATGACCCCGTGGCAAACCCGCGCAGGCATCTTTTTGCGCGCTGCGGACCTTGTGGCCGGGCCGTACCGGTACGCGCTGAACGCCGCGACGATGCTGGCCCAGTCGAAAAACGCCCACCAAGCTGAAATTGACGCTGCATGCGAACTTGCTGATTTCCTTCGATTTAACGCATACTACCTGCAGCAAATCCAGGACATCCAGCCGGAGAGTTCACCAGGGGTTTGGAATCGCCTGGAATACAGGCCGTTAGAAGGCTTTGTGTTTGCCGTTACTCCGTTCAACTTCACCGCAATTGCAGGAAACCTTCCGGCTTCCGCGGTGCTCATGGGCAACGTGGTCGTTTGGAAACCCGCTGACACCCAACTCTACAGCGCGGCCGTGCTGATGGAGCTCTTCCTCGAGGCGGGCATTCCCCCGGGCGTCATCAATTTGGTCGCCGTAGACGGGCCGGTGGCCGGCGATGTCGTGTTCCGCCACCGGGACTTTGCCGGGTTGCACTTCACGGGGAGCACGGGAGTGTTCCGGCACCTGTGGAAGACCATTGGCGAACACATCGGCAGCTACCGCACCTATCCCCGCATCGTCGGCGAAACGGGCGGCAAGGATTTCGTCCTTGCCCATCCCTCTGCGCCAGCTGCGGAGGTGGTCACAGGCCTGATCCGCGGGGCTTTTGAGTACCAGGGCCAAAAATGCAGCGCCGCCAGCCGCGCCTACCTCCCCAAAAGCACCTGGCCGGAGGTTGAATCCTTGTTGCTGCGAGAACTCAGCACCGTGCGGATGGGATCTCCGCGCGACTTCTCGCACTTCGTCAATGCCGTCATCGACCGCAAGGCGTTTGACCGCATCACGGAAGCCATCGCCTATGCCGCTGCGCACCCCGATGCGCGCATCCTCGCGGGGGGAGGTTCCGACGACTCGGTGGGCTACTTCATCGAACCCACAGTCATCCTCACCACCGACCCCCACTTCCGGACGATGGAACAGGAGCTGTTCGGGCCGGTCCTGACCGTCTACCTCTACGAAGACGACGCGTTCGATGCCGTCCTTGACCTCATCGACTCCACGGGCGAATACGCCCTTACAGGAGCCGTGTTCAGCCGCGACCGTTACGCGCTCGACCGGGCAACAGAACGCCTCAGCCAAGCCGCAGGCAACTTCTACCTCAACGACAAGCCCACGGGGGCGGTGGTAGGCCAGCAGCCGTTCGGTGGAGCACGCGGTTCCGGTACGAACGACAAGGCGGGCAGCCTGTTCAACCTGCTTCGGTGGACCAGCCCGCGGACGATCAAGGAGACCCTCGTTTCCCCGGTGGACTACCGCTACCCCTACCTCGGCTGATCTTTATCGAAGGTCTTCCCATCTTCACACGAAAAAGGGGCAATCTCACTGAGACTGCCCCTTTTCGCATGAGAGAAAGTTTCCCGAGTTACTCCGCGGCCTCCGCCAGCGGCTCGTGTTCGCCCTCTGAATCCCCTGGCAAATCGTCGTCGTACCGCGGAGTCGGCAGCGAAGCCATATCTACCGCAACGTGCTTGCCTCCTGCGAGTGCCTTGAATTCTTCGTCGTACGGATGGGTCAACATGCCATCCGAATCGAGCCACTTGGTTAAAATCAAGTACCGTTCCTTTTTGCCGGACCGACCGATGGTTTCCACCCGACCGTGTACCGAACGCAGTCGAAATGCCGAGTTGAGGATGCTCGCCCGGGTCGATGCTTCTTTCTCCGGTGCCAAATGGTGAATGGCCATTGCATCTTCAATCAGCTCCGTGTAGGTCATCGGCCGGTTGCGCGCACGCAGCCGCTTGATGATGAAGCTGCCCCAGATACTCTTCGGTCCACGCTTACGCTGAATGCCCGTCGACAGCGCTCCTGCGCCCCGTCCACGGCGCGGAGGCAACGGTGTGCCTGTGAGCTTCGCGAGCATCGATTCGACATGATTTAACTGCCCAATCAGGCGCGAGCGCTCACCGGAGTAAAAGCGCTTCATTTCCTGAAGTTCGTTTTGATCAAATTCCATAGAAAAGCGTGTGTTGTGAACGGTTTATTCCCGCATGCAACATATTTCAACCTTGAAAATGGTGCAGTTGAGTGTGACAAAAATAGAACCTTTTTTGACATGCAACACGTTTAATCCTATTCGTCAACAAAAATTTTGACACTTTGGCAACAAAAAAACGGGAAGGCATGCCTTCCCGTTTCACCGTTCGTACGCTGTAAGCCGGATTCTGTACCCCGAAGGGCCTTCACCATTGATCTATGCGGCCTACCCCCTGGCTCGGACGGGTCGTCCTCAGTCGCCAGTGTACATGGCCTTGCAACCCGCAAGGTTTGCCTGAGCCGGTGGATCACTCCGACCGCTGGTGGGCTCTTACCCCACCTTCTCACCCTTACCTGATCCCGCACGCGGGCCATCGGCGGTCTAAATCTCTGCAGCACTTTCTGTCGCACCCGAAGGTGCTCCTCCCCTTTCGGAGAGTGCGGTACCCTATGTTGTCCGGACTTTCCTCTCCCCCTGCGGGGAGCGGTGAAGTACGTTGCGAACGGTCAATCCCACGTTACCCGCACCGAAAGTGGAGTCCCCGAGCGGAGCACGGTTACTTCCGAACCCGTTCCGGGCTCGTACACGCTGAGGGCCTTCATGTAGCTCTGCATGTCGACCACCTCGATGGTATCAATGCGCACCACGATATCACCGCGCTGCAGCCCCGCCCGCGCTGCAGGTCGGTCAGCCGTAACGCCATCGATGCGCATGCCTTTGTCTTGGAACAGGTAGTCGGGTACCACGCCGAGCGTCACTTTGAAACGGGGCGTATCAGACGCCTCCTCTTTCGTCGCGGTGAACGGCCATTCCTGTTGGCCATCCAGCGCACGCATCACCCGCTCCACGAAGTCCGCGATGCGTTGCATGCCCTCATAATTCAGCCGGTCTGACGTATCCGTCGGCTTGTGGTACTCGGGGTGCTGGCCGGTAAAAAAGTGCAACACAGGAATATCCTCGAGGTAGAATGAGGTGTGGTCACTGGGGCCGATTCCACTTTCAGATGCTACCAGAACCAGGCTATCTGTATTGCATGATTCCAGGAGTTTCATCCAGCCGGGTGAAGTCCCTGTACCGTACACCGCGAGCGTGTCTCCCCGCATGCGGCCCACCATGTCGAGGTTGAGCATGTACTTCACCCGGGCCAAATCCACCGTCGGGTGCTCACAGAAGTAGTTGCTCCCCCACAGTCCCTTTTCTTCCCCACTGAAGGCAGCCACGAGCACCTCATCTGCAATCGGTCGCTCCACCAAGCGGGACGCCACTTCGCACATTACGGCAACGCCGGAAGCATTGTCGTCTGCGCCGAAGTGGATTTCAGGTGATCCCCGGTGAAGCGAATTTTCGCCACCGTAGCCGAGGTGGTCGTAGTGCGCGGCCAAGACCCCGATGGCCTTCGGCCGGGGAGCAGGAATGCGGAACAGCACGTTGTGGCCGGTGATTTCGCGAACCAACGCCATGCCCATGCTTGCCGCACTGTCTGCTCCATGCACCTGCATAGGCGGATGAGGCTTAAAGGAAAACTGCTGGTAGGCGGCACTGTCTCCTGCCGGTTCGAGGCCGAGCGAGGTCAGTACGCTGTCCACCCAGTGGGCGGCGGCACGTTCGCCGGGCGTCCCCGTTTCGCGCCCTTCCATGCGGGGTTCGGTCAACTCTGCGACCCAACCCGGCATCCGGGACTCCTCGGGGGTGCCGCAACCGGCAAGCACGGCTAGGCTAGCGCACGCCCACAGGGATGCGCCGGGGAACGGTCGGCAAAACGCCGCGGGCCGGGTCGGGTAGGCGGAGTACATTTGGCTGCAAAATTCGTGCATATGTATCCGTTCTGGTCCCGCCATTTTGCAATCGTCGGAAGTTTGTGCGGTGCCGCGCCTTGCGCGGCCCAAACCGTCCACTACCCCCAGGAAGTCCACCTCGCAAACGTCCGGCAGCTCACCTCCGGAGGCGACAACGCCGAGGCGTATTGGTCTTTCGGCGGAGATCGGCTCATTTTCCAATCGAACAATCCCGCCTGGAATGTTTCCTGCGACCAGATTTACATCCTCCAGCTCGACAGTGCGGGCAAAGCTTCGGGAACCTTTCCTCCCACCCAAGTGTCCACTGGTCTAGGTCGGACAACGTGCTCCTACTTCCTTCCGGGTGACACCACGTTCGTGTACGCTTCGACCCACCTCGGCAATCCGGAGTGTCCGGAAGTTCCAGCCCGGGGTCCGAGCGGCGAGTACGTTTGGCCGATTTACGCCGACTACGATGTCTTCGTGTCCTCTGTGCGCGGTGGCGAGCCGGTGCGGTTGACAAACACACCTGGGTACGACGCCGAGGCCACCGTCAGTCCGAGGGGCGACCGTATGGTCTTTACGAGCATGCGCAGTGGCGATTTGGAGCTGTACACGTGTGACTTGGATGGCTCTGATGTCCGCCAAATCACAAACACCCTCGGGTACGATGGAGGGGCCTTCTTCTCGCCGGACGGCAAGTGGATCGTTTGGCGCGCGAGCCGGCCGTCCACGGACGCCGAGCGCGAAAAATACCTCCGGCTGCTGGGCCAAGGCCTCGTCGAGCCGACCGACATGGAACTCTTCGTGGCCCGAGCAGATGGCCGCAAAGCCCGTCAAATCACCACCTTGGGCGGAGCAAACTGGGCGCCATTCTTCACGCCCGATGGTAGCCGCATCCTGTTCGCAACGAACCACCACACCGGGGGATTTCCGTTCAACCTGTTCCTGATCGGCAAGAATGGACAAGGTCTTGAGCAAGTCACCTTCGACAGCGCATTCGATTCATTCCCCATGTTTTCGCCCGACGGCAAGCGCCTCGTGTTCGCTTCAAACCGGAACAACGGACGGACCCGGTCGACGAATTTGTTCATCGCCGACTGGATCGACTGATGGCCTACCGCACCATTGCGCTCCACAAACCGTGGGGCATGCTGAGCCAGTTCACCTCGGAAGCCGGGCATCCGGGACTGAGTTCGTGCGCGAAGGCGTTTCCGCGGGATGTTTACCCCGTCGGCAGGCTCGACCGGGACAGCGAAGGCCTGCTGCTGCTGACAAACGATTCTGCCTACAAGCACCGGTTGCTTGATCCGGTGAACGGCCACCTGCGCATGTACTGGGCCCAGGTCGAAGGCGCTCCAGACGATGCTGCTCTGCTGCAGGCCGGTGGGGCCACGCCCCTGTCCGGTGGATTTACCGCAGCGCCGGCCGAAGCCCACGTGCTGTTGCCGCAACCTGAAGTGACCGAACGCACCCCGCCCATCCGGCAGCGGGCCCACATTCCCACGACCTGGATCGAGGTGGTCGTGCGGGAAGGGAAAAACCGCCAGGTTCGGCGGATGACGGCGGCCTGGGGATTTCCCACGCTTCGGCTGATTCGGGTGGGTCTGGGGACGCTCCGTCTGGCGGATTTGGGCCTGCGGCCCGGGGAGTGGCGGGAGCTCACACCGGCCGAAATCCAGGCGACTCTCGAAGAAAGCGTTCGGCCTGGCGTAATGCGATGATTCGAACGCTGTTTGCGGTTGTTTGGACCGCGGTGTGCTGTGCTGCAGGGCTTGCAGTGCTGGCTGTGCGGCGGGGATCGGGGCCGTGGGTGCTGACGCGCATCGGGGACCGGATGTGGAGCCGGGTGCTGTTGCGCGTGGTGGGAGGAGGTCGGCCGCGGGTCACGTTTGACGCGGAGCTGCCGCCATCGGCCATTTTTGTAGGCAACCACGCGAGCTTGCTCGACATCAATGCCGCGTTTGCAGCGTTGCCGAGGCCCATTGTCTTTTTGTCCAAAGCCGGTGTCCGGAAGGTGCCGCTGCTCGGCGCCATCAACGCCCGGGTCGGAACGGTTTTCGTCGAGCGTGGAAATCCGGAGTCGGCCCGCGAGGCGGTGCGTCAGCTCGCGGCCAACGCCCGCAGCGGGGTGTCGGTGGTGGTCTATCCGGAAGGGACGCGGTCGGACGACGGTGCGGTGCGGGCGTTCCGGAAGGGCGCGTTTCATTTGGCGGCGTCGTCGGGGTTGCCGGTGGTGCCGTTCTTCGTGGAAGGCACCCGGGACCTGCTTCCCAAGGGGGCGCTGGCGTTCCGCCGCACGCCGGGGATCCACGTGGTGGTCGGAGCTCCCCTGGAGGCGCCGGAGTCGGATGCGCCGGAAGCCATCGAGCGGGTGCGGCAGGCGGCGGAGGATGCTGTGAGGCGGCTTGGTCAGCGCGCCGCTGTCCAGGGAGCGAGGGCGTAAGCGGCTTCGATGCCTTCGCGGATGGCGCGTTCCGCGTCGAGCTCGCCGGCTTCGCGGGCGCCGCCGATGACGTGGACGGCGATGCCGGCAGAGCGAAGGGCTGAGGAGAAGGGGTCGACCGAGGTTTGGCCGGCGCAGACGACGGCGTGGTCGATGGCCAGGCAGTGCTCAGCGCCGGCAGCATCCTTCCAGCGCAACCCCTCCGGTCCGAGGCCTTCGTAGCTGACGCCAGGGTGGAACTGCACGCCGCGGGCCTTGAGCGTCGCCCGGTGGATCCAGCCCGTGGTTTTGCCCAAACGTCCGCCCAACTTGTCCGCCGAACGCTGAAACAGATGGACCTGCCGCGCGGGCGTCCGGGAGACCGGCGGAACCAGTCCCCCCGGATGCGCCAGCGCACGGTCGATGCCCCACACGGCGTAGAAGCCGGCTGCGTCGCCGTCGTGCGTCAGGAAATCAGCGACATCGAACCCGATGCCACCGGCCCCGATGATGGCCACCACCTGCCCCGGGACTGCGCGTCCTTCGAGCACGTCGGGATAACTGACCACCCGCGGGTCACCGGTCTCCGCAAGGTACCACTTCCTCGGAACCACCCCCGTGGCCACAACTACGGCACCGTATCCGTGGAGCTCCTCCACGGTCACCTCGGACCCGAGGCGAACCGAGACCTTCCCGTCCAGCCGCGAGGCAAAATGCTGCAGCGATGCTTCGAAATCGGCCTTGCCGGGCACGCGCATGGCCAGGCGAAACTGCCCTCCCAGGGTGGGTTTGGACTCGAACAGGGTCACCTCGTGGCCGAGGTCCGCGGCTTCAGCCGCGCAGCTCATCCCGGCCATGCCGCCGCCCACCACGGCCACCCGGAGCGAGCGGGTGGCGCGCGCCGTGCGCGGCCAGGTGCCTTCCCTCCCCGCGCGCGGATTTACGAGGCAAGAAGCCGTTTTACCCGTAAAAATGCGGTCCAAACACGCCTGGTTGCAGGCAATGCACACGTTGATGCGCGAAGCGGCTGCCTGCTGAGCTTTTGCAACCCAGTCGGCATCGGCGAGAAAGGGCCGGGCCATGGAAACGAGGTCCGCATCGCCCTGTTCCAGGGCCTCTTCGCACGCCTCGGGGGTGTTGAAGCGGTTCGTGGCGATCACCGGAATGCCCACCGCCTCACGCAGCGCTCGGGTGGCGAAGGCAAACGCGCCGTGCGGCACCACGGTGGCGATGGTGGGGATGCGCGCTTCGTGCCAACCGATGCCGGTGGTCAACACGTTCGCACCCGCCGCTTCGATGGCCTGGGCCGTGGCGAGGACGTCTTCTCGTGTGGCCCCGCCGGGGACGAGGTCGAGCACGCTGATCCTGAAAATCACCAGGAAATCCGGCCCGACGGCCGCACGAATGGCCTGGACGATGCGCACCGGAAACTGCATCCGCCTTTCGATGGAACCGCCCCACGCGTCGGTGCGCTGGTTCGTCGGCGCAGCGAGGAACTGGTTGATCAGGTAACCCTCTGACCCCATCACCTCCACCCCGTCGTATCCTGCCTTTTGGGCGAGTCGTGCCGCCCGGGCAAAGCCACGGATGGTCCGTTCGATGCCCCGTTCGGAGAGCGCCCGGGGGGTGAATTTGGAAATGGGGGAGCGCAACGGGGACGGCGCGACCGCGAGGGGATGGAAACTGTACCGACCGCCATGCAGCAGTTGCAGGCAAATCCTCCCTCCGGCTGCATGCACCGCCTCCGTGACCTTCCGGTGGCGTGGTACCTGGAAGCCAAACCGGAGGAACGCGCCGCCCGGTGCCAGCGCACCTTCCCACGTCGGGGAAATGCCCCCCGTCACGATGAGTCCTACTCCACCAGCAGCGCGCTCGGCATAGAACCGCGCCATCACATCCCACCCTCCACGCTGCTCCTCAAGCCCGAGGTGCATGCTGCCCATGACCACCCGGTTCGGGACCTCAAACGGTCCGAGGTCTAGGGGGGCAAACAGATGGGGATAGGCGGTCATTCGAATTCTCTGTAGGCGTCCACAAAGTCGTCGCGGCGCTTGCGCTGCAAGATGGGAAAGTAACGGAACGAGGCATCGCCGTCGAGCTGGGTCGACCGCTTTTCTTCCTTGATGGCCCCGATGGCCTCCAGAAAGGCAACATCGCTGGCCGACATGCCGAGCGCATTCAGCCGGTAGTCGAAGAAATACCAATTCGAATCGTCGCCATGCAGGTAGAAGCGCAGGCCATCTCCTGCCCTGCCGCGCGCGAGTTCCAGTTTGCCCGCCACCGCCCGGTGGACCTGTTCTTCGCCCAGCCAGGCCACGCCGATTTTGCCCTGGGAAACCCACATGTCCTCGCGCGCGTCCCAAACCAACTGCACCCCCGTCAGCATCCACGTCGCCTCCATCCCTTTCGGAATCCGGCGAAACGCACCGGCGAGGCCCCATTCCGCAGCGGCATCCTCCCGGTCTTTCGGTTCGGCCCACGCGGCGATGGCATCGGTCATTCCCGAACTGGACGGGTCGGGATCGGCGGCCGTCTGGAACATGGGGAGGGCACGGCTCGCGGAGGTCCAGAGTTTGGCATCGACCGGCATGCTGACCGAGAGGACGCCCTGGAGCTTCAGGGAAGAGTTGCCGTCCGAAGCCCCAGAACCGACGAATCGGTAGACGATGCCCGGTGTCGCTAACCGCAGATCTGCCTCGCCCTGATTCGTCACCTTACACCCTTCGACGACGAGCGCCGCGGCGGGAACGAGACGCGCAGTGTCGCCCACGGTATAGACCCCGTTGCTGTGCCGCAACCACCCGGTCGGCCGGAACAGGGGCCGGTCTTCCGTCGTGTCGATTTCCGACATGAACCGTTCCCGCACACCGTAGGGTTCGCCGACGCTCTCGGTCCACGAAAACGCGAGCGGGTCGCCTTTCAAATCGGTCGGACGCGGACCTACCGGGATGGCCGGCCGCGACGGGTTGATGCGGTCTTTGAACTGCAACCAGGACCGGTCGTAGCACAAGCATCCTGCGGTAAGTTGCACGCCGCCATCGAATTCCAGCAGCGGCTCCGCGGCATTCAGGCGGACGGTGCCCTTGAATTGGAACGCGCGGTCGAAGTAGACCAGGTCTTTCTCTTCCACCTTCCCTGTGCCAAACGAAGCACCTGCCTCATCTACCCCCAGGGTGCGCAATGGCAGTGTCCTCCCCGACCCGGAGCCGTCCTCGAAGACGTAGTCCCCCGAACCGGTGTACGCATTTCCGTTCTGGACCTCGAGCGAGGCATTGAGGATGCGGTGCACCGGAGCAGCGATGGGCAGGAACAACTCTGCACCGATGAGCGGTTCGTGCCGGGCATTTTCCCGAATGCCTACATCGCCCCCTCGCGGGACCAGCCGTGCATCGGCCACGAGCAATTCCGGAACACGGGTGCACGCAAGTCGGTTCTCTGCGACATCAAACGTGGCCAGCGGGGCGAAGAACTTCAACGTATCCGCCCAGGCGGTGCTGATGAAGTTCGCCGTCATTTTGCGAACAGGATCACTCCACGGACTGCTTTCTGGGAAGGTCCGATTCGTCGTACAGTTCACGCGGGCGCTGTTCATGTTCCAGTCCAACCGGTCGAGCCACGCGCGGTACCGGTGGTCGGGAAACTCCACCGCCCGTTCCCCAGAACCGTAGGTGAACCGCCCCCATCCACTGGCGAAGTCCACATCGGCAACAACGTCTTCCGCATACAGGACTTCGCGGGCGGTGCGGGGAGATATCAAATGGAAGGCGGCGGCGTCTGCCCGGACCCGGTCCTCAAGCAACCTGCCCCGCTCCATCTCGACCAGGCCTTCCCGGTAAGCGAGCTCTCCCGATCCGAGCAAGCCGGTAGGCGAAAGCCGCAGATCCCCGTCAAACCGCACGCTGTCTGCAAGGCAAGCAAACCCGCTTTTTCCGGAGAGCCAGTGCAACTCACGGGAGGCAGGGCGGAAGACGGCGGCGGCCTCCTCGCCTCGGACTTGCGGCACGTGCAGCGAGCGATCGAGCCGGTTCGTGCAGAGGGCCTCCGCTGCACGCATGGAATCCGGCAAGAACACCGCTCGGTCGGTCTCGACCTTTCCCGTGAGGTAGGCAAAAGCGCCTTTGCCCTGTAGGCCTCCGAGGTCAAGGGTCACTTCGGCGAACCAGCGGGCATCGCCACCGTACACCGCCTCGCCTGCCTGTGGGGTCGTCCAACGCAATCCGAGGGAGTTGTCCGGCATGAGGACGAGGTCTTCGCCGTGGTCGGCGAAGATGTCGGCAGAAACCAGGGTACCGTTGAAGCGCACATCCGCGGCTTCGAGGCGGTCGATTTGGCGCAGCGCAAACGGCTCGACAGCGTAGTAAAACCGGTCGCGGTCGTAGCGGTCCTGGCGCAAACCGGCTTCATCGAAGTACACGAAACTTGTGCTGTCGCTGGTGAAGTAGGGAAAGTCCGGATACATCGCCGACCGGGTCCCCGAACGGTTCAGCGGATGGTCGATCGCCAGGGTACCCGACACTTCCGAGAGGGCATTTTTCACGCGGGTACGGACGGGCAGGCCCCGGGCGTCCCGTTCCGTGCCGGTGACCATCAGGTGGAGCGCATCTACCCGGTTCAACTGAATCAAAAACTGCTCGTAGTCGAAGGTGAAGCCCTGGCCCGAGAACTCGAGGTTGCCCGCACGCACCGTTCCTTCGAAGGTGAAGGACCGGTTGCGGCCGAGGGACAAGCGGCCTTCTCGGGGGTAGATGCGAACGGATTGGGAATCGCTGGCCTGCACGACCTCGACGCCTTCGAGGTTCAGCCGGCCGTTGAGGAGGCTGAAGGCCGCGTTCGGTCCGCTCCGAACCTGAGATTCGAAAGCGAGCACATCGTAATCGAGCGCTCCCCGCGCGTGGTCGAGCGTGGCCGAGGCCTTGTCAAGCACCGAGCAGCGCCACGTATCGAGGTTGAGCTCGATGTATCCTTCGAGGGCAAGCCGAAGGAGGATCATTTGGGTTTGTGTCTCGCTGAGCTTGATGTGGCGGCTGTACGCCGTGGTGCTGAATTCCGTTTGGCCGGTTTTGCGCACGAACTGCATCAGCTCGACCAGCGGATGGATGGGGTCGATGCCCCGCATTGCATCGAAGGCTTGCTCCCGGAAAAACCCGGTGCTCCGGAACGAAGCGCGCCGGTCCGCCGTTCCCGGCAAACTCCCGACCTCAACAGTCGCAGCATCCAACACCCACGAGACCGCATCGGCCTCGAACACCACGTCGTGGTACGTGTCAGAAAACGGACGCATGCCGAGGCCATCGCGTTCTCGGAGAAAGGTCAGGCGCGCACCCTGTCGGGCATAGCGCACCCGCAAATCCGGATGGTACACGGAATCGTCCTCCCAATACATCGCCATGGAGGCGTGCACCGCAGAAAATCCGCGGACATCGAAACGGAACTCCGACGCACGGGTCCGAAACAACAGGGTGTCCTTACGCAGGACCTCGATCGTGGCGTCATAGCCTTCTGCTCCCACCCCAGCCAGGGTTCCTCCCCGCACGGAAATGCCCCCGATGAACCGCATGCCCGGTTGGATGGAGTCGAGTACGAGGAACTTCTCTTCGGAATCGAACCGCGGGTAGGCCACATCTTCCGGGTTGCGGTTACGCACCAGCCGAATGCGCACAGATCCAGCTAATCCTTCGGGAAACCAGTCGGTGACGAGATTTGCCTGTTCGATGTCGAATCCTTCTTTGTCCAAAGGCAAGGTTCCGGCGCCTAGGCGTGCGGTGTGGGTGGCCGGATCGAGCTCGGTGCCTTGCCACTGCATCCGGGCACTGTCGATGCGCACTTCTCCGTCTGCTATGCGCCAGGAACCCCACACATCATTGATTTCTAACCGATCACCGGTGCATTCTCCGACCAGTGTCACACCCTGCAGGGGAAGGAAAGGGACGCTGTCTGTGCGGAAATCGATGCCCGCTCCTTCCAGTCGCCAAACGGCCTGCGGCCGGTCGGAAAGGATGCCTTTGTCGAAAAAAGCGAGCGACCCGGCTAAAAAATCCGGAAGCGCTTTCTTGCCCGATTTCGACCCGGCGAGCGCTTGTACGACGCCATGCCAGCTGCCCCACGCATCTCGCCGAACACCAGCAGCGAGCGCGTCCGCGGTCCTGAGGTAGTCGATGCCCGCGGCGGGCTTGAAGGTTTTGTCCTTCTGCAGCAGCGCGAGGGTGCGTTGTAGGGTATCGAGTCGCCCCGGCGGTAACGCTCCTTCTTCCCACTTCTCAGCGAGGTCTTTGCGGATCCACCGGGCGGCTTCGGCATCCGTGGTTTCCACCCATTTGGCCACTTCCGCGGCCCATGGGCCGACCGGAAGTGGCTCGCTCTGAGCGCGCAAAACCGACGAACACGCCAGGCATGCCCACACGACGCCCCAGACACGAACACGCTTCATGGATGAATGCGTTTCCAACGCACGCAGGCCCACCCTTCGTGTGTGCGCACCTCCGCCGGTTCCCAGTTCCATGCCGATGCGCAGGCCGCGAGTGCGGGCACATCCGCCGGGAAGAAACCGCTCGTCACAATTTCAGTCTCAGCCGCCTGATCGTAGGCCGCCCAGTCCGCCTGCAGCACATTGCGGTTGATGTTCGCCAGTACGCGGTGAAACCTCCCGTCCTCCGGGCGAAGGACAGAAGCGCCCCCACAGCGCACCTCAATGGCCTGCTCCAGGCCGTTTGCGACGGCATTTTCCCGGGCATTCTCTGCCGCACCCGGTTCGATTTCCACGGCCACGCATGCCCGCGCGCCCAAGCGCACCGCTGCGATGGCCAGCACACCTGTTCCCGCTCCCATATCGAGCACCCGTTCTCCCACCGGCGGACGATCGAGCAAGGCCTCGACCATGAGGCGTGTCGTCGGATGGTGGCCTGTTCCGAAGGACATCTCCGGGCGGATGACCACGTCGATACCTTGTACCGGGGCGGGATGAAAGGGCGCCCGTACGGTAGCCCTCCCGCCAAACTCCACCGGCGCATACTCCGCTTCCCACCGCGCGTTCCAGTTCTCCCCTTGCACCTCGTTCACTTCCCATGCCAGCAGTCCCAGGTGCTTGAGGTCGCCGTGCACCTGCTCAACGGCTTCTGGGTCCGCCTCGCCGGCGGCCGCATACGCCCAAAGTTCATTTCCGTCCTCGCGAAACATCGTGCAGCCCGCCTCGGCTAACAACGCCACCGCGATTTCGCGGCCCGGATCAGGATCCGCGAACGTCAGATGCACCTCCAGGAACGCGCTCATCGCCCGGCCTGCAAGAGCTGAACGAACGACTCGACCTCCAGCGAAGCGCCTCCCACCAGGCCGCCGTCCACGTGCGGCACGTTGAAGAGTTCGGCCACATTCGCGGGGTTTACGCTGCCGCCATAGAGGATGGGAGGCACATCGGAACGCACCGCCCGGAGCACCTCGTGCAGGTGGGAGTGCATCGCGCCGACTTGGTCTGGCGTGGCCGTCAGGCCCGTTCCGATGGCCCAAACGGGCTCATACGCCACCCAAATCTCGCCCTCCGGCAGCGCCGTAAGCGCATGTCTGACTTGATGCTCCACGCGTTCAAAAGCACGACCGGCCTCCCGTTCCTCCCGCGTTTCGCCGACACACACGATCGGAATCAGGCCCGCTTCGAGGGAACGCATGGCTTTTTCACGCACGACATCATCCGACTCTCCGAAGCGTTCCCGACGCTCGGAGTGGCCGACGAGTGCCGCATGCACACCGCACGAAACAAGCATGTCCGCGGTGAATTCGCCGGTATGCGCTCCCCGCCCGTAGGCGGAGACCTGCTGGGCAACCCAGCGGATTGCGGTCGCGTTGTGTGGGCCTGCCGCGAGCGACGCGAGATAGGGAGCAGGAGGTGCAATCCACGCTTCATCTCCTTCCTGCAGACGTGCGTTCAATGCGACTACAAAGTCCTGCGCTTCGGCCAGAGATTTGTGGGACTTCCAATTCCCGACAACGAGTTTCCGCATTTCCTTTGAGCTATGGATGTCCAAAAGTACACCATCCCCGTGGCCGACGTGGAGGAGCTCCGCGCGACGCTGCTCTCCCATTGGGGGTTCGGTGAACTCAGGCCGTACCAGGTCGCCCCCGTCCACGACCTGTGGGCTGGAAACAATGTGTGTGCGGTCCTTCCTACCGGTGGCGGCAAGTCGATTTGCTTTCAGCTCCCCGCATTGCTCCGTGGCGGGTTGTGTTTGGTCATCAGCCCCTTGCTTGCCCTCATGCACGACCAGGTCATGGGACTCAAATCCCGAGGCATTCGTGCCGCGGCCCTCACCAGCGAGCTCGACCGAGCGGCGGCCGACCGGATGTACGACCTGGCCATTTCTGGCCACCTGCGCTTTCTATACGTCGCCCCGGAGCGCCTCGCCCATCCGGACTTTCTCGAACGCCTTCCGTTTCTCCCCATCCGGACGGTAGCCGTGGACGAAGCCCATTGCATTTCGCAATGGGGACACGATTTCCGGCCCGCTTACCGGGCCATCGCTCCGCTGCGTGACGTGCTTTCCGGCGCGGTGTGGGGCGCGTACACCGCAACGGCTACCCCCGAGGTCATCCAGGACATCCTCCAGCAATTGGGCCTTGCCGATGCAACCGTACACCGGTCTCCCATGCGCAGGCCGAACCTCGCTTACCGCACGGTTCGCTTCGGGGACCCCGAGGTAGCGTTGCTTGAAGCAGCCGCTGGAGCGCAAGGCACGGGACTCGTCTATGTCGGAACCCGCGTCGATGCCGAGAAGTGGTCCCAGCGGTTGAAATCCGCGGGGCTGAGCGCAGAATCCTACCATGCTGGACTTCCGAAGTCCACGAAAGACGCGCGTCTGAAGGCCTGGCTCGACGGCTCGGTGCGCGTACTGGCTTGCACCAGCGCCTTCGGCATGGGCATCGACAAGCCCGACGTGCGTTGGGTGTTTCACGCGCACCTTCCGCCCGACCTCGAGAGCTACGTGCAAGAAGCAGGACGGGCGGGACGAGACGGTCAGCCTGCACAGTGCGTCCTCTTCCCCACGGAGCACGCCCAGCGGCGCACCGAACGGCGCACCGAAGAGCGGTTCCCGGACCTGTCGCTGCTCCGCGCGGTCTACCAAGCCGCGGCGAACCAAGGCGAAGTAGCCGTCGGCGACCTGCCCGACCGTCCGACGCCCTTCGATCTCCACGGCTGGGCCCATGCTGCGGGCCATTCCGTCACCTCCGCAGGTGCCGCGCTCGAGGCCTGTGCCCGGGCCGGCTACCTTTCCGTGCGGGCCACTCCGCACGGGCGAGCGGGCGAGGTCGTCCTGTTCATCGGCGCTTCAGACCTCAGCACCGTCGCCGGAGATGACCCCATCGCCCGCGAACTCTTGCGCACCCTCCTGCCCCACCGGCAAACCCCGTTTGCGCTCGATCCCGGCCACCTTGCTGCCCGATTGCATGTGCCCGAAGCTGCCATCCGGGAGCTGCTCGAACGGTTTGATCGCCGGGGTGTGCTGGAGTGGAAGCCTACCCCGCCCGGCTTGCGCATCACGTGGTTGCGCCACCGCATCCCCGCAGCCTCCCTGCCTCTTCCGTCCTCCCTCGGCACCGAGCGCCGCCGGGCAGTGCAGGCCAAATGGCAAGACCTCCTCGCCTACTGCACCACCACCACCTGCCGCAGCGCCGCCCTCGACCGGTATTTCGGTGAATCCGATCCCCAACCCTGCGGAGTCTGCGACCGGTGCACCTTCGATGCCCAGGCGATTCGGGCCTGGATCCGTAACGCCGTGCCCGAGTCCGGCATCGACGCCACGGTGCTCATCGGTAAGGCCTCCCCTCTCGACCGCGACGCTTTGATTGAAGAGCTGCGTGCATTGCGCGAGGAGCATGCGCTTACCACGAGCGGCCACACCGTGTACCTCTGCTGAGCCCGTACCTTGGGGCCGTGCTTTACCCCTGTGCTACCCTCCGGCGTGACAAAGACGCCTCGCTCCGACGCCGTCATCCGTGGCTCTTCAGCGGCGCCATCGCCCGGTGGTCCACCTCCCCTTCCGACGGTGACCTCGTCCAGGTGTGCAGTGCCTCCGGCGAGCCGCTCGGTTACGGGCTCTTTGCTGCCGATGCGAGCATCGCTGTGCGGATGCTTACGTTCGGCACCGGGGCGGCACCGGATGCAGACTGGTGGGCGGACCGCATTGCCTCTGCCGTGCATGCCCGGAAGCGCTGGGGACTGTGGGGCGTGACCGGCCAAACCGCGTGCCGGCTCGTCCACGGGGAAGGCGATGGTCTGCCCGGCCTTGTGGTGGACCTGTACGGGTCCTGTGCCGTGCTCCAACACCACAGCTGGGGCATGGCCCGCCTCCGGGACTGGACGGTGGCGGGGTTGCAGCGTGCCTGTGCGCCCCTAGAGCTGAGCATTTACGACAAGAGTGCAAAAGCCTTGCACCACCGAGCAGATGCTCCGTCCACCGACGGGTGGGTCGTCGGCAGCGCACCGGAGGGTGGACTCGTGGCCGAGGAAAGTGGCCGCATCTATTTGGTCGATCCGGTGGGTGGCCAAAAAACCGGCTTCTTCCTCGACCAGCGCGACAACCGGGATTTTGTGCGCGATTATGCCCGCGGTCAAAAGGTCTTGAATGTCTTCAGCTACACGGGGGGCTTTTCGGTGGCGGCTTTTCAAGGCGGCGCACTGGAAGTCACCAGCCTGGACAGTTCTGCCGCAGCGCTGGCCCTCGCACGAGAAAACGTCATCCGCAACGGATTTGCAGATGAAAAACACCACATCATTCAGGCTGACGCGATGGAGTTTCTGAAGAATGGCGTGGCTGGATTTGGGGTGGTTGTACTGGATCCGCCGGCGTTTGCGAAAAACCACAGTGCACGCCACCGGGCGGTACAGGCCTACAAACGCATCAATCTCGCTGCACTGCGGACCCTGGACCCGGGCGCCTTGCTCTTCACCTTTTCATGCTCCCAAGCCGTCGATGAGGCCCTCTTTGCCCACACCATTGCCTCGGCTGCCATGGATTCGGGTCGGGAGGTACGGATTTTGCGCCGGCTGCATCAACCTCCTGACCATCCGGTCAGTTGTGCCCATCCGGAAGGCGCATACCTCAAGGGACTGCTCCTCGAAGTCGTGGTCTGAACCTCAGGGAAACAACTGCATCGGCTGCCAGCCCGCGCCCGAAGGCACATACTTCCAGCGGTCGTGCAGCCGGGAGGGCCGCCCCTGCCAGCACTCCATCGTTCCGAAGCCGAGCCGAAATCCTCCCCAGTCCGGCGGACGGGGAATGTGGTCGGTGTCCCCAAACCTGCGCTGCACAGCCTCCAGCCGCGCCTCCAGTGTCTCCCCCTCTGGAACGTGCGCGCTTTGCTCGGATGCCCATGCACCGAGTTTACTTGAACGCGGACGGCTTGCGAAGTAGGCGTCGCTCTCCGCTTCCGGAACCCGCGTCACGGGGCCCTGGATGCGGATTTGGCGTTCGAGCTCTTTCCAAAAAAAGGTCATCGCTGCACGCGGGGCTGCCTCAAGTTCCTGTCCTTTCGCGGAACGGTAGTTCGTGTAGAAGGTGATGCCCTCGGGCGACACACCGCGCGCAAGGACCACCCTCCCCGAAGGCATTCCATCGGAGCCTACTGTTGCCAAATGCACGGCGTTGTAGTCCTCCGGATCTACTTCCGCCGCTTCAGCAAGCCAGGCCTCAAGCTGTTCCCACGGGGTGGCAGCTAAATCTTCGCGGATCAATCGCCGGGATGCGTAGTCCTTCCGCACATCAATGAGTGACGCTCCGTCCATGGAGCCCGAAGGTAGTTCGCAATACCGCTTGAAACCTGATGGCAATCCTCTACGTAGAGCGGGCAAGATCCAAGCAGTTGACCCATGCGCAACCTGATCATCTCCTACAAAAAGCTGCCGGAAACCCTCCGGAGCGCGTTCCATGCCATGTACCCCGAAGGGTATGAAGATGTGGCCTTCGAGTTCGAAGTACCGAACAAGAAGCTCATCTATCGGGCAGTCCGAATGAACTACGATGGGGTGGCCTACCTCATCAAGATCGACCAGCGCCCGAAGTTCAAGGAGTCCTGGATGGAAGACGAGTGGTAATCAGCGGGGCGACGCGAGTTCGGATGCCCGAATGGCGCGTTCCCATTTGATTTCACCGGCGACATTCTTGACCTGGATGGCGAGTACACGGTCTTTGCGGGGACCACTGAATCGGAGCACACCGTAGTTCCGCTCGCCCACCATCGTGTTCGGAACCCGAAGTGTATTCGGCTCCTCAGAATGGTCGTGGGCCGTGCTTGTCAGGGGACTGAGTGTCAGATCGTACACCACTAGGCCTCCGGGAAGCTCGGCGCGGGTGAGTTCGGTATTGTGCCGATCCCCCGTCAAAAACACGACGCCCCGGATGCCCTCAGCTGCAATGCGCTCGAGCAATGCGGTGCGTTCTGCCGGATAGTTTGCCAAATTCTCGTAGATGGCTGCGTCCGATAGGACCTGCCCCCCCACCGCAATGAGTTTGAAAGGCGCACGGCTGTTGCGCAAACTGGCGATGAGCCAATCGATTTGGTCTGCCCCCAGCACCTGGGGCTGAAGCGTTTGTGTTCCTGCATTGACCCGATTCCATCGGTTGTCGAGCAAAAAGAAATCGACATCGCTGAAGCGGAACGCGGTGGCAATGCCTTCTACGCGGTCTGAGACGCCATACCCCGGGTTAGGCCAATACGCTTTGAAGGCCTCCAGCGCCCAATCCTTGTGGATCCAGGCCCCATCGCAATCGTTCGGACCGTAGTCGTGGTCGTCCCAAATCGCATAGTGCGGACACGCAGACCACAGGGTCTTCAATTCGGGCAGCGCCCGCGCTTGGTCGTACCGGTGGCGGTACCCGGACCTGCTTCCGAAATCCACCTCACGCAGGTAAATGTTGTCGCCGAGCCAGAGCATCATGTCCGGTTGTTCAGCGGCCATCGCGGTAAAGATGCCGTACTCTCCGCCGTATGCGCGTCCCGGCCGGTCGTATTCCGGCTCGTTCAAGAACGCACAACTGCCCGCGAGCAGGGTAAACGGCGGTGGATCGGTGCGGTAATCCCACAGCACTTGGGTGCGGACCCGCAAGGTGTCCGAAAGGATGCGGTTCCCTTCCTTGAGCAACGCAGCATAGCGCGTCCCTGGATCGAGGTCGGACAGCTCAAATTTGGCTGTGCCGAAGCGCACATCAACTTCGCTCGGACGAAACTCCCGCGGCGCGCAGACGGTATCCAGGGGCCAAACCACACAGGTCACCTCCCCCTGCCCGGTGATTCCCACCTGCAACCACGCCGAACGCATATCCACATGGCCCCACATCGGCGCCCCCTTGAGCGCGAGCAGAGCAGAATCGACGGGTACATGCGTTGCACACGAGCAAAACCACGCAACAACCCCGAAGGCGACAACCAGATGTCCTGACCTTGTTCCCATGGGCGCAAGGTACATGAGGCCCCTGCGTTTGGGCATGAAAAAAGGGGGCCGGAGCCCCCTTTTTGAATGTCTGGTGAAGATCGATTAGCGGGTAACCACAATCGTCTGAGCATCCGAGAACTTCGCGTGCTTCACTGCAACGGTGTAGTTGCCAGCTGCGAGGCTGTGCTTCACTACGATCCGGTTGCCACCGACGATGTTCTCTTGTGCAATCTCCTGCGACATGACCGTCTTGCCCGTCATATCAGACACTTCGAGGACCATGTTCTCGCCGCCGAGGTTCAACTCGCGGTCGAAAGCCACCGAGAACGTGCTCTCGAACACGGGGTTCGGGAAGATGTTCCATGCGGTCGTGCCATCGAAGTTCGTCAGGCCGTTCGAAGGACCGTTGTTCGCGCCGGTGCAAGAACCATCGTTGTAGGTTGCAGCCGGGTTGAAGTTCGCTGCAGCCTGGTCCGTGCAGCCGAACACCTGAGCATTCGTAGACGAGAAGGTCAGGTCGTGGGCGCGCCACGAGTTGCCTTCGCCGTCCCAGCCCTGGAGGTTCAACACGCCCGTGGCCACACCGTCGGTGGTCAATTGCATGAGGAGAACGCGGTTGCCAGCTTCAGCGACAGCCTGAACGTCCGTCGGAACCACGAACCACGCACCGTCCGTCACCGTCAGCTCGCCGCCGGCCAGGAAGTTGTTGTAGTCCACACCGATGGTCCACAGGTTGTTGTTCTCGCTGTTGCGAGCTCCGATCGTCACCCACGAGTCGTACGCCAGGGCGTTGTCGAGGTTGACAATCTGCTGGTTCACGTCCAGCGAAGAGAAGCTACCGTACTGGTGCTGGAAGAACGTGCCGGTCGTGGCCACGTTCAACACGTGCTGACCATCCGCAAACACAGCGTGCAGCGAGTGATCGGTAGAGGGCAGAACGGCATACACGCGGTAGGTGTTGCCGGGGACCTGGCCGCCGTTGTTCACGGCTTCAACGACCAGCTCCACGTTGGTGGCTTGTGCTCCGTATCCCAGGAACAAGGCGGCCGCCAGGGTGAAAAGGTTCTTCATGTGATGATGGTGTTAGATGTTTCGTAAGTGAGTTTGGTGCATTCGACGTTAAAGATAAGGCAGATGTTCCAAAATTCCCAAGAAAATTTCGTCGATGTTAACGAAAATTTCACGGGCGTTGAAAATGTACTCGCCGATTTCCATGGTGTGTTCGTCGGTTTCACAAGCGCCTTGGTCTTCAGGAATCGAATATAATGAACTCCTGAAGAAATCCCAATCTTTTTGAGGCGGTAACTTGCGGCCATGTCTTCTCTCCCTACCCTGCAGCACCTCGCCCTCGGCCACTGGACTACTGCCGCACCCGGCGAAACGCTTCTCACCAGTGCCATCGACGGTTCCGAAGTAGCCCGGCTTTCCGCCGGTGAACCAGACACCGCGGCGATGCTTGCGTATGCCCGTGAGGTCGGCAACCCGAACCTGCGTCGGATGACCTTCCATGAGCGAGGCCGCATGCTCAAGGCGTTGGCACTGCATCTTTTGGCACACAAAGAAGCCTTTTATGCCGCCAGCTGGGCTACCGGCGCCACGCGCGCAGACGCCTGGATCGACATCGAAGGCGGCATCGGCAACCTGTTCAGCTACGCCAGTCTCCGTCGGCGCTTTCCCGACACGCCGTTTGCGCTCGATGGAGACGGCATCGCCCTCGGAAAACAGGGGACGTTCGGCGGTCACCACCTGCTTGTTCCCAAGGAAGGGGTTGCAATACATATAAATGCCTTCAATTTCCCTGTGTGGGGGATGCTGGAGAAGGTGGCTGTGAACTGGTTAGCGGGAGTTCCCGCGGTGGTGAAGCCCGCGAGTGCAACGAGCTTTCTGACCGAAGCCGTGGCGCGCGAAATCCACCGGAGTGGCATCTTGCCCGAAGGCGCGTTGCAAATTGTGTGCGGGCCTGCGCGAGGCTTGTTAGACACGGTAGATGAGCGCGATGTGGTGACCTTCACCGGGAGCGCAGCCACCGGTCGGCTGCTGAAGGCGCATTCGCGCGTGGTGGAATGCGCGGTGCCGTTCAATTTGGAGGCGGATTCACTGAACGCCGCCGTTCTGGGAACCACCGTGCAGCCGGGAGATCCAGAATACGCCCTGTTCATCAAGGAAATTCGCAAAGAGATTGCGGTAAAGGCGGGCCAAAAATGCACCGCAGTCCGCCGCATCATCGTTCCCTCCCACCTCATCGATCAGGTGCAGCAGGACCTCGCCGCCGCCCTCGACCAAACGGTCTTCGGCGACCCGCGCATCGACGGGGTCCGGATGGGAGCACTCGTGAACCGCGGACATTTGGAGGACGTGGAAACCGCCCTCGCCCAGCTCGCCAGGGAGATGGAATGCGTGTACCGGTCGGAGCGGGAACCGGTCGGGGGCGACGCCGAACGGGGAGCGTTCATGGGACCGCGGCTCTTCCGCACCGACGCTCCGTTCGCAGCTCGCGCCTGCCACGAAGTCGAAGCCTTCGGTCCCGTAGCCACCTTAATGCCTTACACGGAAGTTGAGGAGGCCGCTGCGTTAGCCCGCAAGGGACGTGGCTCCCTGTGCTGCTCGCTCACCAGCCACGATCCCGGCGAGCAGCGGGACTTCGTGCTCCAAGCCGCGCCCATGCACGGCCGCATTCTCGTGCTCGACCGGGACTGCGCGGCCGAATCGACCGGCCACGGCTCGCCCCTGCCCTTGCTGGTGCACGGCGGACCGGGGCGCGCCGGGGGCGGCGAGGAAATGGGCGGTATCCGGGGCGTGCACCACTACATGCAGCGCACCGCGATCCAAGGCTCCCCCTCGGCGCTGACCGCCATCACCTCGCAGTACCAGGTGGGCGGGGCACAAACCGAATCGGAGCCGCACGTATTCCGGAAGTACTTCGAAGATTTGGCCGTGGGGGACACGGTAACGACCGCCAAGCACACGGTCACCGAGGCCGACATCGTCAACTTCGCGAACGTCAGCGGCGACCACTTCTACGCCCACGTCGATGCGACTTCGCTCGAAGGCACGGTGTTCGAACGCCGCGTGGCGCACGGGTACTACATCCTGAGCAAGGCGGCGGGCCTGTTCGTCGAACCGCGCAAAGGCCCCGTGCTGCTCAATTACGGCATCGAAGAGGCGCGGTTTACGAAACCGGTCTACCCCGGCAGCACCATCGGGGTGCGGCTCACCGTCCGCGAAAAGGTCGCTCAGGAACAGCGTGACCGCGACGACATCCCGAAAGGCATCGTCAAGTTCCTCGTGGACGTCTACGATGAGACCGGCGAAACGGTGGCCCTTGCGACCATTTTGACCATGGTGCGGCGGCGCACTCCCGATGCGGAATTTGCGTAAGTGGGCGCTGGGCCGGTCGGTCCTGCGGCGGGCGCTCTGCTCAGGATGTGGGGTGATACTCGGGCTGTGGGCCGTAGGCCAAACAGAGACCCCGTCACGCCGTGCCATTACCCCGCACAGTGAAGCAACCCGGCTGCACCCGGCAGGACCCTGTACTCCGGCGAGTGAAGCGTCGTGTACGGACCGCGCGGCCTGCATGCAGCAGGCCCTCGACGCTTGGGGTGACGAGCATACGGGAGTGGCATGGGGCACGTACACTGCGCGCGTGGGGCGGGCGCACGGTCAGTTTCCGTTCGAGGTAGAGCGTCTCGAATTCGAGCTGAACATTCGCAAAAGCTTTGCAGCCGACCTTCCGGTAGGTGCATTCGTCGTTTCGGTGAACGGGGCGGCGGCGGATACCCTGGGGAGGGGCTGGCCGGATGGGGCCTGGAACGATTTGGCACCTGCCGCGCTCGGGCTGAAGCCAGGGACCTGGGTTTCTGTCCGGTGGATTCGGATGGACGGCGGAGATACGGTGTCCACCCCGGTGCAGGTGCGCCGCCCAGCCCGCAAAGCCTCCCTTCCCTCCTCACCCACGCGGGCAGCACTGGAAGGCGGCGTGGTGTGCATCACCCCGGGGGTGTTTTCGACCGCACCGGGCGCACTCCCCGACTGGCCTGCGGGGGCCGGGGTGGTGCTCGATTTGCGCGGCCACCGTGGAGGCGGCGTGCAGGAAGCGGTCGCATGGGCCCGGAAACTCTCGGGATACACGGGGCCACTGCCCCAAGCCGTGGTCTTGAAAGGAAGTCCCGAAGCCCGAGCGCTGCAGCCGCGCAAGCTGGCTCCCGGGGGAGGTGCCGGCTGGGAACAGGTGTGGCGACAGGTTCGGGAGCTTCCGGACGGGGCGGTGGACACCGTGCGGTTTCAGTCGGACGGACCGGAAGCGGCCGCGTTCGAGGGGCGGTGCGCGGTGCTTGTCGACGCACAGACGTCGTCAGCGGCTGCGGCGCTGGCGGACTGGCTGCAGCGGCGGGGGGATGCCGTCGTGTTTGGGACGCCCTGGGCACCGTCTGCCGGGGGGACGTGGGGAAATGCGGTGAGCGCCCTCGGTGGGGACATCCGTGTCGCCACGGCGGGTTGGATGTGGGACACGCTGGCGTGGGATCCGTGCGGGGGGCCGGGAATGCCGGATTTGAGGTTAGAGCCAGGGGCCGATGTGCGGTCTGCGGGCGTGGCGTGGGCGGCCGGGAAGGCGTGGGAGCCGGATTCAGCGACGTGCGCGGGGTGGATGGCGCGGTATGCGCCGGAGCGGTGGGCGCTTTGGACGGCGATTGAGCGCGAACTGAAGCCGGCAGGGGCGTGGCGGACGGCAGCGTGGGAGGCGGTGGGTCGGCATGCGACGGAGGTGGCGTGGGCGGATTTGGCCGGAGCACAGGCCGAGCGCAAGAACGACGAGGGGGCGCGCGAGGCGGCGGAGCAGGCAGCGGCGAAAAAGAACGCGGCCAAGCTCCAGCGCGACGAGGCCCTGCGCGCGGCGTGCCCGGCGAACGAACTTGCCCGGCTGAATGCCCTGCTGAACCCGGCGAAGCCCGCGGTCCTGCATTTCGGCATCCACGACCGCATGAACTGCGGTGTCTGCAAGCCCGGTGAGCAGTAGGTTTGCGCCATGCTGCGCTTCCGATTTGTGCTGATCGCCTCCGCCGTCGCTACCGCTTCGGCGTCGGGCCAAACCCACCGCGACGTCAACCCCTTCATCGGAACGGGCGGCCACGGCCACACCTACCCCGGCGCCACGACCCCGTTCGGGATGGTGCAGCTCAGTCCCGACTCGCGGTTCGACGGCTGGGACGGGTGCGGGGGCTACCACTTCACCGATGACCGAATCTACGGGTTCAGCCACACCCACCTGCAAGGAACCGGGGTGAGCGATTACGGCGATGTGCTGTTTGCGCCATGCACGCAGTTCCTGCCGGGCAAATCGGACTGGAAGGACAGAGCGGGCAGCGCGGTGGACAAGGATTCCGAGCGGGCGTGGGCGGGCTACTACGGAGTCGATTTGGTCGACCAGCGCCTCACGGCAGAACTCACCGCCACGCCCCGCGTCGGCATCCACCGCTACACCCTTGCGGAACGCGACACGTTCACGCTGGTCATCAACCTCGCCTACCGCGACGAACTGGTCGAATACAGCATCTATCCGCTAGACGACAGCACCCTCGTCGGCCACCGCATCAGCAAAGCGTGGGCGGAAGAACAGCACGTCTACTTCGCTGCGAGGTTCAGCCGCCCCTTCACGTGGCGCGACCAACTCGAGGAAACGGTCGATGTCGGATTCAGCCCGGACGGCACCCGGCTCCAGGAACTGCGGTACGTCCCGGTTTTCGCGGCCGACTTCGGGGTCATCGACGGACTCACGGCCCGCGTCGCCATCAGCGGAGTGGACACGAACGGAGCGCTGATGAACCTCCTGAGCGAGGCGCCGCACGGCGATTTTGACCGGTACCGCGCAGCGGCCGAGGCCCTGTGGGACGACGCGCTCGCACGCATCGCGGTCGAAGGCGGCACGGAAACGGAACGGCGCATCTTCACGACCTCGCTCTACCACTGCATGACGACGCCGAACCTGGCCTCCGATGTGGACGGGCGCTACCGGGGCGGCGACCTTGCCGTCCACACCCTTATGCCGGGCGATGGCAACCACTATTCCGTCTTTTCGCTGTGGGACACCTTCCGGGCCCTGCACCCGCTGTTGAATTGGATCGAGCCGGAGCGGTCGCGGGATTTTGTGCGCACGATGCTCCGGTTTGCCGACGAATCTGGCGGCTTGCCCGTGTGGGAGCTGGCCGGCAACGAGACGGGCTGCATGATCGGCTACCACAGTGTGCCCGTGATCGCCGATGCACACGCCTGGGGCATTCGCGGGTTCGACGGGAAGCGCGCCTTGAAGTGGATGGTGCAGGCCGCGGACAGTGCGCATTTGGGCTTGCCCGCTTACGCCAAATTCGGCTACATCCCTTCCGAAGTCGAACCCGAATCCGTCTCCAAAACCCTGGAATACGCCTTCGACGACGCCTGCATCTCCTGGTACGCCTCGGCCCTCGGCGCGACGGACGTCGCCGAACGTTTCCGGCTGCGCGCGCTCAACTACCGCAACCTGATGCATCCGACATCCGGCTTCTTCCAGCCCCGCCGCGGCGGCGCGTGGGTGGAAGATTTCGACCCGTGCGAAGTGAACTTCAACTTCACCGAGGCAAACGGTTGGCAGTACGGCTGCTTCGTTCCCCACGATGCCGCGGGCTTTGCACGGCTGCTCGGCGGTCCTGAGGCCCTCGGGGTGCGGCTCGACTCGCTCTTCTTCACGACCGCCACCGTCCGCGGCCGCCACCAGGCGGACATCACCGGACTCATCGGACAGTATGCCCACGGGAACGAACCGAGCCACCACGCTACGTTCATGTATGCCTTCAGCGACCGGCCCGAGCGCATGGTCCCGCTCGTGCAGCAGATCCGGCGCGACCTGTACGCGGATGCGCCTGACGGGCTCTCGGGGAACGAGGATTGTGGCCAAATGAGCGCTTGGTACGTTTGGACGGCGCTGGGCCTTTATCCACTGGCTCCGGGGGCTGGCCAGGCGGTCGTGGCCTTCCCCGCTTTCGACCGCATCACCGTCCGACCCCGTTCCGGGACCCCGCTAGCCATCGCACGCTCTGGCTCCGGCTCGCACATCACCTATCGCTTGAATTCACAAGGCTCAAACTCTTCTCATTTTGTATCTTATCCTAGTTTGACTGCATCACATTCGATGGTGTTTGAGGCCCAAACGCGACCGGCTTCAGCCCCGGCAGAAGTGCACCATCGCACGATGGCGATGAAGCCGTGGGACGACCGAAACTTCGCGGCGGCACCAGGTCTTGACGCGCCTCGCACCTACCGCGGGCGGACGGTCGACGTGACGGTGTCCCACCTGGAACCGGATGCCCGCCTCGAACTCGCTCTCGGCCCAGACGGCCGCTGGAAATCCATCCGGCCAGGCGTTCATTCCTTGGCGCATTCTGGTGAAATCCGGGTGCGCGCCACCCTTCCCTCCGGCGCATCCCACGAAATCCGCCACACGGTGCGGCGCATGGAGCACACGGTCTCCGCCTCCTACCCCGGCCCCACGTACGACCACCAGTACACGGCCGGAGGAGACCAAGCCCTCGTCGACGGCCTGTTCGGATCGACGGAATTCCGCACCGGCGAGTGGCAGGGCTTTCCGGGCCGGCCGTGCGATGTGGTGCTGGACCTCGGTCGGACGGAGGACCTCAGCGGAGTCCGGCTGGGAGCCCTGCACGATACCCGGCCGTGGATCTTTTTGCCACGGTCCGTTGAGGTGTGGACGTCCGCGGATGGGGTGGTGTGGACCCCTGCCGGGAAAGCAGGACACGCCGTTCCGGCGGAGCAGCCGGGGTCGCAGGTGCTGCGGATCGAGGTGCCGTTCCGGGCCCGGGCGCGGTACGTGCGGGTGGTGGCGGAGCCGTTCGGGCCGCTGCCGGAGTGGCACCTGAGTGCCGGCGAGCCGGCGTGGCTATTTGTGGACGAAATCGAGGTGCTGCGGTGAGCGGGGACGACGTGTTCTTGAGCCGCGGCCTGGCGGCGACGACGACGCACGCGCTCGGCCTGGAAGTGATGGGCGGAGACGGCGTTTGGCTGGAGCTCGCCGATGGCAAGCGGCTGATGGACCTCATCTCGGGCATCGGGGTGAGTTCGTTCGGCCACGGTCATCCGCACATCCGGGCGGCCATCCACGATCAGGTGGATCGCCACCTACACGCCATGGTGTACGGCGAATTCCGCCAAGCCGCCGTCGAGCGCGCCGCGGAGAGGTTGCGGGCGCTGTTGCCCGAGCCGCTGGACTGCGTCTATTTCGTGAATTCCGGAGCGGAAGCGATCGAGGGGGCGTTGAAGTTGGCCAAACGCACCACGCGACGCCCCCGCATCGCTGCATGCACCGGCGGCTACCACGGCAACACCCACGGTGCGATGAGCCTGAGCACCCCGGGACCGCGTACAGACCCCTTCCGCCCCCTCCTCCCCGACGTGGACTTCATCCCCTTCAACCGCATGGACGGCCTCGACCGGATCGACGGGTCGCAGGCGGCCGTCGTTGTCGAAACGGTGCAAGGCGATGCCGGCGTGCGCATCCCCGACTCCGCCTGGCTGGCCGCCTTGCGCGAGCGCTGCACCGCCACGGGCACACTGCTCGTGCTCGACGAAATCCAATGCGGCATGGGCCGCACCGGCCAGCCTTGGGCGTTCAACCACTTCGGGGTGGTGCCGGACGTGCTCGTCCTGGGCAAGGCGCTGGGCGGGGGGATGCCCATCGGGGCCTTCGTGTCTTCGACGGCACGGATGGCTGCATTAGCCGACGGGCCGCCGCTGGGCCACATCACCACCTTCGGCGGACATCCCGTCGTGTGTGCAGCGGCTGCGGCAGCCCTCGAACTGCTACGCGACGTGAATTTTGAAGAGGTCGAGCGCCGAGGTGTGCGTCTGCATGCCCACCTCGCGGCACATCCGGCGGTGCGGGAGGTGCGGCGGATCGGGATGTACTTCGCCGTGGACTTCGCTGATGCGGCAGCAGCGTGGCGCTGCATCGGAGCCGGTTTGGAAGCCGGAGTCCTGCTCTTCGGGTTTTTGTCGACGCCTTATGCCGTGCGTTTGGCACCGCCCCTGACGCTGACGGACGCGGACCTCGAGGCCGCACTGCCCCGGCTGACCGTGGCGCTGGACGCTGCGGTGGGCTGAAGGCGGTGCAGGAAATGGGCGAGCGCTCGCACAGAGCGTTTGGCCTCCGACAGCAAATCGGGAAACAGCTGCCACCCGTGCAAAGCGTGAGGCTCGATGCGCTCCTCGTACGGGATATCTGCCGCGTGCAGGGCCTCAGCCAGTGCGCGCGCATCCGGGCGCAGGTATTCTACGTCGCTGCTTTCAATCAGCACCTGCGGAAATCCCTCGAAGGTCCCCCGCAGCGGAGAAATGCGGGCGTCATCCAACGGAAGGTTCCCGGCGTACATGCGCCCATAGACATCCATGTCGGTGCGATCGAAGGGGCTCCAAGCCTCGGCATTTTGCCGGTTGCTCAGCGAGTCCGAAGCCAAATCCAGCCACGGCGAGTACACAATGACCGCGTCGGGAACTGCCTCCAAGCGGGCGACAAGCTGCTGGGTCAGAGCGACCGCAAGATTGCCTCCGGCGCTGTCACCAGCCAGTACCCGCAGCATCCCGGAACGACAGGCCTCTTGCCACACCCGTTCGAGCGCGTCGCGTCCCGCAGGAAAAGGATGCTCCGGCGCGAGGGGATACTCTGGAACCCATACCTCCCACCCGCTCGCCAGAGCCACATGGGCTGCAAGTGCCCGGTGGGTCCGGGGCGACCCGAAGGCGAATCCGCCTCCGTGGGCCCACACCACCACACCCGTCGATGGTTCATCTCCCACGCTCAAACGGGCCACGGGAATGCCCTGAATTGCCTCGGTCGCAAAGCGCACTTGGGCTGGGCCTGGATTCAGACGGGCTAACGTATCCAAGACCTTTCGGATGCCCTCCGGAGTTAAGCCGGCCCAGTCGCGGCGCACCGTTCGGCCCCACCGGTGACCGGTTGTGACCAACCGCTCTGCCCACTCCGAAGGATGCATCATCGCTGCGCCGGGGTGCGGTACACCGGGTACCGGTTTGCAGAAGCCTCCATGTAGGGGCTGTGGCGGTAGACCCAGCGCAAGGCCGCATCGCCATCTGTGGCCCACTCGGGGTGTTCTGCTCTCGCGCGCTCAAACGCGGCACGCAAAGCAACGTCGCGCTCCAGCAACTCCGCGGCAGTATCCTCAAACACATAGCCGCTGTAGCCCTCCTTCTGCTGCAGCATGCTGTCGAAGAAGTTCCAAACAAAAAAGCTGTCGTGGGCTTCAGGTTCGAGGGTTTCCACCAGATAGCGCTTCCAGGGGCCATCCGTGGAAATGCGCACATCCCCGGCATACAACGCAACTTCCTGCACTGTCCGGTGGAGCGAATCCACCCGGTTCATGTGGTGGCCCTCGTACGGGCGGGCGGGCGACGTGAACCCATCGATGTAGGTCACTTCGAGCAGAGCGGTAGAGTCCGCTGGCAACCGGTACATCGGAATGCCCTGTGCTGCAATCCGTTCGATGACTTCACGCCACGCCCCCGGAATCCAGTAAGCCTCCGGCACCCGGGACCAGGCGACCGGGGTGTACCGGTTGAAGTATGGCACTTCCCGCTGCCAGACCTGGTCTCGGTTGTATCGCAACCGGGGCTGACCGCTCACTTCACTGGGGAGGTATTCC
>JBIIRP010000028.1:0-12528 GCA_044341475.1 Flavobacteriales bacterium
CTGAATCCGACGAGCGCGCCTTATCTTTCGTTCAAACCCCTCCGCACATGCGCTCCATCTTCGTTTCAATGGCTCTTGGTGTGGCTTTGTTTGGCAGTGCCGAGGCACTGGCCCAAACCACCCCCTACAACCCGGACAGCAACGGCAACGGCGTCATCCTCACACCCGACCTGATGGACCTGCTCACGCTGTTCGGTCAACCGTTCACTCCGGCGCCCGTCCAGGTCGACGGCCTGCCCGTGGACGTAGCGGTCGCTCAGCTGCAAGATGCAGTCGCTGCGCAACAGGCCACCATCGCGGCCCTCGCGGCTACCGTTCAGACCCTATTGAACGCAGTGCCTGCCCAAGGACCGTTCCACTGGGACGCCGCTTCCGGCTCGTGGATTGCCACCGAACGCATCCGGACAGATAACGAGTTCTACGCCGGCAAGGTGATTACCCCCCGCCTCGAAGCGCGCTCGGCCCACTTCGGCGGAGCCCACATCAACTAACACTCGCCCCTTACTGGCCAGACTGCAGCGCATCGACCTCCGCTTGCAGTGCGGCAATCTGGGCCTGAAGTTCTGCCACGAGAGACGTGAGCGAGGCGAGGGTGGTGCCGACGTTCGTCGTTCCCACCGTCAACGTGTTTGAGCACGTCACCGGCCCGGTGAACCGCGCCGTTCCGTTCGCATTGATGTCGAACGCGGTTGCGCGCGCATTCGCGGCGGTTCCGGTTCCCACAGCGAACACGGTTCCGGCCTGGTTGTCGAGGTTGTACGTGCCTACGGCCACCATCTGAGCCTGGTCAGCGACCGTGCCCAGTCCGAAGGCCGCGCTCGACGTCCCGGAAGCCACCGACGACCGGCCCGCGGCGTGGCTGTACAGGCCGGAGGCCGAGGTTTGGTAGCCTTGGGCGTGCGCCGCGTAGCCCCCGGCGACACAGCCGAATCCTTCGGCGTGGCTGGCGTCGCCCGTGGCGGTGGAGTTGAGGCCCTGGGCGTGGGAGGACGCACCGGAGGCCGTCGTTTGCCGGTTTTGGCTGTGGCTGTACAGTCCTGAAGCGGTGGTTTGGTACCCCTCGGCGTGGGCGGAGTTGTTCGAAGCGGTGGTGTTGAATCCTTCCGCGTGGGCGTAGTTCGACAGCGCGTCGGTGTTGTAGCCTTCGGCATGGGAGGCCGTGCCTCCGGACAGCGTCAGCATGCCCTCGGCGTGAGAAGCCGTGCCGCTCGCCGTGGTTCCCTCTCCCTCGGCACTGGAGCAAATTGCCGAGGCCGTGGTCAACCGGTTCGTCGCCCGGGAATAGGGTCCGGTGGCCTGGGTCGACGAGCCTGACGCATGCGAGAACTCTCCGGTAGCGACCGTAGAACTCCCGTGCGAGAAGTTGCCCGTGATGCGCAGGGTGCCATCTACCCAGCCCCAGGGTGAGGTTTGGCCGGGGGCGAGCGAATCCTTGAAGAGCGAGAGCCCGAGCGCCGCCCGAGCGCCCTCCACAGTCGTCGCGCCGGTCCCGCCAAACTCAATCCCGACGACCCCCTCGACCACAAACGGCTGCCCGTAATACGGCAACACATTGAGAATGTCGACGATCTCGATATTCCCGGATCCATCGCTATCCGGGTTAAACGGCACGTTAGCAGTGGACGGAGCCTCCTGAGCCCATGTCCACGATGTGGCGGCCACGAGGCCTGCCGTCAAAGCAATCCAGTTCTTCATGGTGAGATGGTTCTTACATGAAACACGAAAGGCCACCCACAAGTTGCGGGTGGCCCTTCGAAGGTTGGTTGGTTTGGATCAATCTACAATGAGCAGGCGAACGACCGACTGGCGCGTCGCGCTCTGCACGCGCACCTGGTACATGCCCGCAGCCAGGCCGCTCACGTTGAGCGGAATGCTGTGCTGCATGCCTTCGGCTAGCGTGCCTTCGAAGACCTCGCCGAGCAAGGTGGCCCCCGTCAGGGATACCACGTCGACCCGGACACGTTCTTCTTCATCGAGCACGAGGCGCAAGGCCGTAGCGTCCTGGGTCGGGTTCGGCAACACCTCGGCGCTCCGGAACGTTCCCTGGCCCGCAGCGTGCGCATCGCCATCTGACGGTGCGAGACCGTTCGATCCACCCGTTGCGTTGCCCGTTCCCGGAGCAACCGGTGAATTGTCGCAGTTCACCGTGTTGTACAGCAACGTGTACGAGAATTGGCTCTCGTTTCCGGCGCAGTCCGTCGCCGTGTACACGCGCTCGACACTCACCGGCTGAGCACAGTTCAGGTCACCGAAGATGTCTCCGGTTCCGCTGTAGCTCACCCCCTGGTGCTGGCCGACCATAAAGAACCAGCCTACATACCCGAAGTTGTTGTTCAGGTTGCTTGCTCCGTGGCCCAGCTGCATACCGAAGTAGCCATTCGCCGGCTGGTGGAACAGGTTGAACTGCGATCCTGCAAACGATCCCCACCCGGTCAGCGTTCCCGACTGCAAGAGGCGGTAGGTCCAGTTCAGGTGGTCATCCACGAGAATCGGGCAGTCAAACTTGTAGCCCTGCGGTCCGGGTTGTGCGAGCCACTGGGTCCAGTTCATGCCCGGGCCGTAGGTCATGGAGATGTTCCAGCCGGCATTCGGGTTCGATGCGTGGACCACCGTTTGGGTCAAAATCCAGCGGCCATCTGCAAGCTGCGTAACTGTTCCTTCCTGTGCCAAATAGAATTGACCACCCGGGAAGTTGATCAACCGCAACGCATGCGGCGCCGTGTTCGAACACGATCCGGAAGCCAGCGGGGCAGGATTTGACGGCTCACAGTAGTTGAGCACGCCCGGTGCCGTGGCGATGCCGTCTCCCAGGATGGTCTCCTCGTAGGTCACCGTAACCGGTCCTCCGCACGCGTCTGCGAACGTGACGTTGCATGGTGCCGGCAAGTCGAAGTTGCCCTGGGGATCGTCGAAGCAGAGCTCGATGATTTGGCCGTTTTCGTAGGTGCAAGACGCGACCACTTCCGGACCTGTGGCGTCGATTACCGTGATCGTTTGGGTGTAGGTCGCCGAATTGCCTGCGCAATCCGTCGCCGTCCAAACCCGAGTAATCACTTCTTCCCCGGCACACGTGCCCTCAACCGAAGTGTCGACCACATCGATTGTGATGTCTGCACCGCAAGCGTCCTCTGCCTGGAGTGCTGCAACACTGACCTCGTCACCACATTCAATGGTGATGTCCTCCGGCAAATCGCCGATGAAGGATGGAGCACCGGTGTCCTCAACCGTGATCGTCTGAATCGCTGTCGCGGTGTTGCCACAATCGTCCGCAGCAGTGTGCGTCCGGATGATGGTGTACTCGCTCGCACAATCTCCTGCGATCACTTCATCGGTGTACCCGTAGGCAATCAAGTCCGCGGGAGAAACATCGTCCGTTGCACTTGCCAGTTCCGTCGGCAGTTCATCAATGCAGCTCAAGGAGAGGTCTGCCGGAACAGATGCGAAGACCGGAGCCACCTCATCGACGATGTTGATCACAACGACCAACTCCAAATGGTTCCCCGATGCATCCGCATGGGTGAACAGGGCCTCGATGGTGAAGTTTCCGTAGCAGTCTCCCGGAATCGAATCGTACGTCATCGTGCACGGGATGCCCGAGAACGGCGGAATAGAATCCGGGGCTCCGTCTCCGACACCCAGACCGCCTCCGCCTACCGTCGGGTCGCAGTTGTCAATGCACAGCGGCTGGTAGAAGTTGACCAAATTCTGCAGGCTACCGAAGTTGAGCAGGTCCTGGTAGGTCATCGTTACCGTCGGAACATAGGCAACCACCGTCGGGGCTTGCGTATCGCGGACGTAGATGGTCTGCGATGCCGTAGACGTGTTGCCACAGGCATCCGTTGCCGTAAAGGTCCGGATGATGTCGTAGTCCTGCGGCGAGATTCCGGGAATGATAACATCCGAAGAGGTGATACCCACCGCCCCATCACAGTTGTCCGTTGCGGTTGCAAGGTCCGTCGGAATCGGCGCATCGCACTCCACCTGCACGTCCGCCGGGACGAAGGTGAAGACCGGAGCCGTCGTATCCACCACCGTGATGACCTGGGTAGCAGATGCCTCATTGCCACATGCATCCGTGGCCGTGAAGGTCCGGGTCAGGGTGTACGCATTTGCGCAGTCACCAGCTGCCGTCGTTTCCTCCACTGTCACAACCACATCCCCACAGTTGTCGACTGCCGTTGCATCCTCGAGTGACAACACCTCGTCGCATTCAACCGTAGCATCTGCTGGAACGAAGGTGAAGGACGGAGCCGTCGTGTCCTCCACGTGGATGGTTTGGACCGCCGTGGCCACATTGCCACAATCGTCCGTCGCGGTGTGGGTCCGGACAAGGGTGTAAGCATTCGGGCACGTTCCAGCAATCACTTCGTCCGTGAAGCCATACACCAGCAAATCCGCTGGACTTACATCGTCCGTTGCAGAAACGAACTCTGTCGGGACGAGGGCATCGCACTCGAGCGTGAGGTCCGCGGGCACCGAATCAATCACCGGAGCGATGGTATCGACGATGGAGATGATGACAATCAACTCCAAGTGGTTGCCCGATGCATCATTGTGGGTGAACAGCGCCTCGATCGTGAAGTTGCCGAAGCAATCTCCCGGAATCGAGTCGTAGGTCATCGTGCACGGAATGCCCGAGAACGGATTCGATGCTCCTGTACCTGGTCCGCCTCCGCCTACCGTCGGATCGCAGTTGTCAACGCACAGCGGCTGGTAGTAGTTCACCAAGGCCTGCAAGCTTCCGAAGTTGAGCAGTTCCTGGTAGGTCATCGTTACCGTCGGGACGTACGCGACCACCGCAGGCGCCTGCGTATCCCGGACAAAGATGGTCTGGGTCGCCGTCGAGACATTGCCACAGGCATCCGTTGCCGTGAAGGTCCGGATGATATCGTAGTCCTGATCCGAAATATTCGTGACCTCAACATCCGCATAGGTTACAGTGACCTCTCCACAGTTGTCCGTTGCGGTCGCCAAATCCATCATCGGGATCGGAGCGTCGCACTCCACCTGAACGTCCGCCGGGACGAAGGTGAAGACCGGGGCCGTCGTATCCACAACCGTGATGGTTTGGGTTGCAGTGGACTCGTTGCCGCACGCATCCGTCGCGGTAAACGTCCGCGTGAGGATATACTCGTTTGCACACTCACCGGCTTCTGACGTCTCGTTCACCATCATGGCAACATCACCGCAGCTGTCCTCAGCAACGGCAATCTCCAGAGTGAGTTCATCGCTGCACTCTGCCGTGTAGTCCTCCGGTACGAACGTGAAGGACGGGGCCGTGGTGTCCTCCACCGTGAGGGTTTGGGTGTGCGAAAGGCCGTTGCCACTGCAATCTCCCACAGTCCACGTGCGGATGAGGGTGAAATTGTTTGCACAGGCACCCTCAACAAGTTCTTCCGTGAAGAGGACCTCGACTTCGCCAAAGTTGTCGGTAGCCGTCAATACGGCTGCGGCAGGTACCGCATCGCATTCGACCGTCGCGTCTGCAGGCAACTCCTCAACGAAAGCGGGAGCTTCCGAGTCGACCACGTTCACAGTGACCACGACTTCCGTGCTATTCCCCGAGGCATCCGAATGGACGAAGAGCACCTCCAGCGTGAACGTTCCTGGGCAAATGCCTGGGATCGAATCATATGTCACCGTGCAGGGAATCGCACCCGGGCCTGGGTTGCCTGGTCCAACAGGACCTGGAGTGGAGACTCCCTCGTCGCAGTTGTCAATGCAGTATGGCTGGTACATCTGCAGGAGCGCAGCGATACCGCCCATGGAGGCCAAATCTGCAGGCGTCACCGTGATTACCGGCTCATACGAGACGATGACCGGTGGCGTCGTGTCTTCCACCGAAATCGTTTGGACGGCGGTAGCCGTATTGCCACAGTGGTCGGTAGCCGTGAAGGTCCGCTCGATGGTGTAGTCGTTCGCCGAGATTCCCGGAATGATGACATCCGACGAGGTGATGACCACTGCAGCATCGCAGTTGTCGATCGCCGCAGCCTCTTCCGACGGGATCGGCTGGTCGCACTCCACCGTCACATCCGCCGGAACGAACGTGAAGACCGGGTCTACGTCGTCTACGAGCATGATGACCTGTTCGAACTCCGCCACATTGCCACAGCCGTCGATTGCCGTGTAGATCCGAGTGAAATTCATGTAAGGGGTCACACATCCACCGGCGAATGGTAGCGTCGAGAACGTGAGTTCCGCTCCGCTGCATCCGTCAGAAACGGTTGCATACGCTTCATCGTCATTGAATTCAGCGCACGGCACCTGGACGAAGGGCTCGGCTTCGATGACCGGGGCTTCTGCATCCTGCACCGAAATCAACTGTTCACACGTCACGAACGCACTGTTACCGCAGGCGTCTGTGGCCGTGGCTGTCCACGTCCGGACGAACGTGTAGCTCGCTCCGCAGGCAGCTGTGGCTTCCCCATCCGTGTAGGTTAGGGTGACTTCAGGAGCAGTGCCGCAGTTGTCCGTTGCCGATGCTGTGGCCTCACCGGTGAGTGCCGGCGAAACATCCGCAATACAACCGTCACCTAAGTTCACCGAGGCATCCGCCGGACAAGCGATGAGCACTTCCGGAGCGATGGCATCCGTGAGGGTCACAATTTGTTCGAACGTACTGGTATTGCCGCAGGCATCCACCGCGGTGTAGGTCCGCACATACTGCCCGATGGGCTGGACGCATCCGCCGGCGAAGGGCAAATCGGCAAAAGTCAGGGTCACCTCACCGCAGTTGTCTGTTGCCGAGGCTTGAGCAGCACCCGGGAAGTCACCGCAGGCAACATACACTTCACTCTCAGCTGCAATCGCAGGAGCCGTGGTGTCTTCCACCGTGATGACCTGGGAGTGCGAGGTCGCATTGCCGCTGCAATCCACCGCCGACCACGTGCGGGTCAGGGTGTAGCCGTTCGCACAGGCACCAGCCGTCGTGACCTCCTCAAACAACACGCCCAAACCGATGTCGCAGTTGTCCATAGCCGACAATACTGCTGCTGCAGGAACAGCGTCACATTCCACGGTTTCGTCAGCCGGCAGCGCCTCGACGAACGTCGGGGCCTCCGTGTCCTGCACCGTGATGGTGAAGGAGTCCGACGTGCTGTTGCCGCAATCGTCGGTCGCCATGATCGTCACGATTTGGACATAGTTGCCACACGCGTCCGTGTCACCGGTCCGTGACTCGCTGTAGGTCACGTTGCCACAGTTGTCTGTTGCGTCGTAGCTGTAGGCAACCTCTTGGCACTGGTTCACCTGATCCATTGGGAACGAGGTGAAGACCGGAGCTTGCGTGTCGACGATTTCAATCGTTTGGATGTGCACCGCCGTGTTTCCGCAGTCGTCCGTCGCGGTCCACGTGCGGGTCAACGTAGAACCATTTGTGCACGCTCCAGCGGCGCTAGAGGTCGTCATCGCGTAGGTGATGAGTTCCGCAGGGGACCCATCGTCCACGGCAGCTACTTCAGCTGCGGGAATTTCCTGACCGCATTCGATTACCAAATCCTCGGGGAACACCGTAAACACCGGAGCCTGAGTATCCACCACATTCACCACCATCACCACGCCCAAAGCGTTTCCGGAGGCGTCAACGTGCGAGTAGGTCACCTCAACGGTGAAGGTTCCTGCACACGGTCCGGGAACAACCACGAAACTCACCGTACAGGGGATTCCTGTGCCCGTTCCTCCGCCGACCGAAGGTCCGCCTCCGCCCGTGGTCGTGTCGCAGTTGTCGATGCACAATGGCTCGTAGTAGGCGAAGTTGAAGTTCTGCCAATCCGAAGGGCTGATGGTCAGCGTCGGGGTGTAGTCGACGATTACCGGCGGAGTGGTGTCCTCGACCGTGATGGTTTGGACCGCCGAGGACGTATTGCCGCAATGGTCGGTCGCCGTGTAGGTCCGGACGATGGTGTAATCGTTCACGGACGACCCCGGTACGATGACGTCCGAGAAGGCAATGGCCGGAGCAGCATCGCAGTTGTCCGTAGCAGCCGCCTCGAATACAGGCACTTCCGCGTCACACTCAATGGTTACCCCAGCAGGAACCTGCGTGAAGACCGGCGCGACCTGGTCGATGAGCAGAATGGTCTGTTCAAACGTCGAGGTGTTGCCACACGCATCGGTCGCCGTGTACGTACGAACGTAGTTGCTGAACGGCGTGACACATCCGCCAGCGAACTCCAGCTCCGTGAACGTCAACGAGACCTCACTGCAATTGTCCGTCGCTGTGGCATACAGCTCACCTGCAGGGTATTCGTCGCAGGGAATCTGCAGGAACGGTTCGGCGACGATGGCCGGCGCTTCTTCGTCAACAATCGAAATCAGCTGGGTGGTCGTGGCCGTGTTTCCGCAACCATCGGTCGCCGTGTACACCCGCTCCACAGTACCGCATGAACCGGTCACCGGGCCGTCCGTCCACGTCAAGGTCGACGCGTCGTCGCAATCTGCAATGGATGCGTTTCCGTAGTTCTCGGTAGCGCTGTAAGCCGAGCACGATGCGGCTCCTGCAGTAAACGAAATCACCGGGGCTGCATCGTCCACAACCGTAATCACTTGGGTTGCAGTCGACGAGTTTTGGCAATTGTCCACTGCCGTCCACGTCCGTGTGAACGTGTATCCCGCACCGCATGTCGCTTCCGCCGGACCGTCCGAATACGTCACTGTAGAAGCGTCGTACCAGTCGGTTTGGTAGCAGTCGTCCGTGACTGTCGCCATGCCCGTTGCAGCTGGAGACACATCGGATGTGCAGCCTTCAGCGAGCGATACCACCGCGTCAGCGGGGATGTTCAGCGTCGGAGCCGTTTCATCATAGAGGATAACGAACTGCTCCGCCGTTGACGAATTGCCCTGGTCGTCCGTGGCCGTCCACAACCGCTTCCACGTGCCCGGGCAACCGCCGGCAGCAAAGACCGCCTGGATGCTAAACGTCAAGTCATCGTCGCAATTGTCTGTCACGTCCACCGGCACGAACGTCGGATCCGTCGGGTCCGGCAGCTCCTCACAGGTGGCATAGACAATGAGCGCATCCGTATTGAAGACTGGGGGCTGGTGGTCGAGAATGGTGATGTGCTGGGTGCAGGTGTACTCCGCGCTGGCGTTGCCCGCGTCGTCCACTGCCCAAACCGTGAATGTCCGCGCAATCCCTGCTGCACCACCCGCCGCGACATAGGCCTCATCCACGTAGGTCCATTCAATCGCCACATCCGAATCGCAGTTGTCCGTCGCCGACAGCACCGGACTACCCGTAGCTTCTGGTGAACTGGCCGGAGCGCAATCGGCCCCACTGTCCAAAGTCACGTCTGCAGGGCATCCCAGTCCTCCCACCTCAGGTGCACTGATGTCGAGTACGGTCACCGTTTGGGCGCACGTCGTTGTGACACTGTTTCCACACCGGTCCGTGGCCGTGGCCGTGTACGTCCGAACAAAGGTGTAGGAGCCTTCCGTTTGGGAATCGTCCCCTGCTGCGGTCGGCGTCGAAGCGCTATCCTCCACGCTCAACACCACGTCAGGATCTGCGTCGCAGTTGTCCGTAGCACTTGCAAAGGCCGCTCCCAGCAGTGATTGGTCGTAGGTGCATGCACCATCCACTTCGACCGTGACGTCGCCCGGGCAACCCAACTCAAGCACCGGCGCAACTTCATCGATGAGGTGAATGACCTGCTCGAACGTCGCTGCGTTTCCGCAGGCATCCGTGGCCGTGTAGATACGCACGAGGTTGCTGTTGTCCGAAACACACCCTCCTGCAAATGCATTGTCACTCCACGTCAGGCTGACCTCACCACACGCATCTGTCGGAGAAACCGTGGCGACATCGTAGCCGTCACAGGGCATGTCGATTTCCGCCTGGGCATCCCCAAACGACGGGGCCTCCGTATCCACTTCCGTAATGGTAGTCGTCGCCACTGCCGCATTGCCGCACGCATCCGTGGCGATGTAGGTCAAGATAGTCGTTTGGGTCAATCCGCACCCTGCAATCACCTCCTGGTTCATGGTGATTTGAACCGCGCCGCAATTGTCTTCGGCTTGTGCTGCGACCAAATCAACTTCCTCACCGCATTCCAGCACTACATCCTCATTCACCACAGTGAAAACAGGGGCAGTCATATCTTCAACCGCAATGGTTTGGGTGTGGATCGCCACATTCCCAGAGCAGTCCGTTGCGCTCCATGAACGCGTAACCGTGTACGCATTTGCACAGGCCCCTGCAAGCGTCGTTTCTCCTAAGAACTCAACGACTACATCAGAACCACTGCTGCAGTTGTCCTGTGCTGTCACCGTGCCGATTGCCGGCAACATTTCATCGCAGGAAAGGACCAAATCAGCTGGGAAATCAACGAATGCAGGAGCCTCGTCGTCGCTGTAGGTCACGGTTTGGAGCACCGATACGTGCTGGTTGCACACATCGTCGAACGCGGTGTGCACCAGATGCACCTCTGCCGCTGCACACGTCGGGGACGGGAACTCGGTATCGGGGCTCAAATCCACCACCAGGTCGCCTGAAGCACCGTTCACCGGCGTTCCCATCACCTCCCCACTCCAAGCGAACCAACCACCCAGGCCGTAGTTGCAGTTGTGTGAGCTGCCTCCGACTCCTAACTGGAAGCGCTTGTTCAAGCTCACCGGCATGTGGGTCAGGTTGAGATATGATCCCTCATACGCCCCGGTACCAGTCAAGTAGCTCTGCTCTGAATCAAGGACATACACATCCATTGCAGATGTGTTCGCCGTGCAGCCATAGGCCAAAATCAACCCACGGCCAGGACCACCAGCGATCCAGTTGGCTGCGACCTGTTCATCCTTTAATACAATGTGAACGTCCCATCCCTGCGCTGCATCGAGCGTATTCACCACAGATCCCGTTACCCGTGCAGTTCCATCGCTGTAACGCGTCACCGTGAAAGGCGCCGTCTCTACCCAGTAATCGCTGTCAGCAAGGCCCAAGGCCGCCATGCCAAAAATCCGAATCGCGCCGTCCGGACCCACTCCGTACGAAGTAGTCGCTGAATTGAGTTCTGTCACAGACCCCAGTGCCGTGGTGGTCACTTCGAGCTCTTGACCACTGCAGTTGTTGTGCGCTGATGCACCCAAATCGGCGAAGTCACCGGTGTAATCACACGGGATGCTCGCCCCATTCTCAATCCCCGTGAAAGCAATCGCGCTTCCGTCGCATGCCTGAACTCCGTCGCACGAGCAACCCGAGGCCGGGAAGTCGCACAACTCTGCCTGATTCCCCGTATTTGCTGCTGCATCGTAGTTGCACGCAGTTGGGTCCATGCAGCCGCACACGTTGCCCGCCCAGCCGGGAGTGCCGGACGGCAAGTACATTCCAGGGCCATCAAACTCAAACCGCAAGAATTGCTGGTTGAGTCCCATACCCTCCGGGAACACCTGTGCATTCAGGGCGCCAGAAAGCACTCCTGACGTAGTCACCTGCAAAACCAACACGCGGCCATTTGCAGCATCGGGAAGTCCATTCGGCGAGCCATTCAGCACATACCAACCGCCCCCGAAGAAGTCGTCGATTGCCACATTTTGGCCCGATGAAGCGCTGCCACTGACGAACCGATCTGTCCAAGGCTGGAAAGCACTCTCCACCGTCGAGACCTCCGTTTGAGATCCGACAGGCTCTGAATCAATGCCGATGGTCGCCCAGCTATCAAATGCGAGTTGGGGGGTGAAGGCAACCGCCGCGAGGGATACCCCTCCAGCTGTAGGCCCATTCGCAAAGGCATTGTTGTAGAAATTCGTTGTGGTATTGATCTGCAACGGGAAATCCTCGTTGCCGTACATCGCAGACAAGAAATCGCTCGCTTCATTCATGTGCACATACACGCGGTAGGTCGTCGTTCCAGTGACTCCTCCCACGGCATGTTCCACCACTTCGAGTGCAAATCCCTGTCCGGGGTAGTCGCCGATGCAAGAACAGAAGTCACAGATTCCGTTGTCTACGGTGGCGAGTGGGTTGTAATTGCAGGCATTCAATGCCGTACAACCCGCCGTTCCTAAACCGTCACACACCCCATCCCCATCCGCATCGGACGCACACGTTCCGCCGCACACCCCGAGCGCATCGAGCTGGTTGCCGTCACAGTCGCAGTCGCCGGCCGAGATTCCCGTGCAGCCGCAAGCGTAAATCGCGCCCGGGCCGTTGCAGATGCCGCAGGCATCAAGCGAGCCCACGCACGCATCGACGTTGTCGCAGATGCCGTCGCCGTCCGCGTCCGCAGCACAGGTTCCGCCGCATACTCCGAGGGCATCGAGTTCATTTCCGTTGCAATCGCAGTCGCCAGCAGGGATGCCGCCGCAGCCGCAAGCGTAGATCGCGCCCGGGCCGTTGCATACACCGCAGGCATCGAGTGAGCCTACACACGCGTCGATGGTGTCGCACGTGCCGTCCGCGTCCGCGTCCGCAGCGCAGGTTCCGCCGCATACTCCGATGGCATCGAGTTCATTTCCGTTGCAATCGCAGTCGCCAGCAGGGATGCCGCTGCAGCCGCAGGCGTAGAT
Organism: Flavobacteriales bacterium; assembly: GCA_044341475.1. Lineage (GTDB taxonomy): Bacteria > Bacteroidota > Bacteroidia > Flavobacteriales_D > Sanyastnellaceae > CAMCYM01. The sequence continues at coordinate 12,502 of JBIIRP010000028.1, forward strand.
CGCGCCCGGGCCGTTGCAGATGCCGCA
>JBIIRP010000189.1:0-3552 GCA_044341475.1 Flavobacteriales bacterium
GCGAGATGACGGGGAGGGGGTGGACCGTGACCGCGGTGGTGATCGTGCTGTCGCAGCCGAGCGCGGTCGTGAGGGCCGAGACGTAGGTGCCGGAGGAAGTCGTGGTGGAGCCGTCGGGCAGGGTCACGGTTTGGCCCTGGCAAACACTCACTGAAGACGTAAGGTCGTAGGCAGGATGCAGTGTAAGGTCCACGACCACAGTGCTGTCGCACCCTGCGGCCGTGGCCAAACCAAACGTGTACACCCCGCTCGTTGTCGTCGTGGTCCCATCTGGCAGCACGTACGGCGTGTCGTTGCACCCCACATCGGCCACATCCACGGCGAATACGGGCGCCACATTCACCGCCGTGGTAACCGTGCTGTCGCATCCGGTCACCAGCGAACTCAGGACCACGGGATACACTCCTGTGGCCCCGACACTCGATCCGTCGGGAAGCACCACGGATTCTCCGTCGCAAATGTTGAACGTGGCTGCCGAGGCCAGCAAGGGATGGACATCCACCAACGTCGTAATCGTGCTGTCGCAACCGTAGACCGTCGGGAGTGTAACGGGATAGGTGCCCGATGCCGATACCGCCGACCCGTCAGGAAGCGTGAAGGTCTCGCCCTGGCAGATGTTTGCAGCGGCACTGAGGCTGTAGATGGGTACCGTCGAGAGGGTGGTAGTAATCGTACTGTCGCAGCCGAAAGCTGTCGTAAATGCCGAGGTGTACACACCCGGAATACCCGAGGTCGTGCCGTCCGGCAGCACATACGTGTCTCCGTCGCAAATCGTCGCCGCTTCCTCCACTTCGATTTCGAGGGCGATGGTGATAGAATCCGTGCTGGAACAGCCTGAAGTTGTTCCGGTTACAACATAGGTAATCGGTACAGAAGGGGTTGCGGTGACTGTGGCGCCGAGAACGCCACTCAGCCCGGTGGGGGGCGACCACGAGTAGGTTGTCGCACCGGAAGCCGTGAGGGTCACCGGCTCTGCATTGCAGCTCGAGGCAACCGCTGGACTGATGTTCACGTTCGGAATCGGAATGGCCGTAACGTTTACAGCGAGCGTGTCCGTGCAGGTACCGAGTGTGCCGATAACTTCATAGGTGCCCGGTCCTGAGACGGTGACTTGGGCTTGAGAACTTCCAGGATCGGAAACGAGGCCTGTGCCGGGGAGCCAAGTATACGTAGAAGCCCCCGAGGCATTGAGGTTGATGGTCGACCCGACGCAGGCATTGACCGTCGCAGGGGTTACGGCCAGCGGCATCCCGCCCACCGGGGTAAGCACCACTGAACCGTTGCCTGAAACATTTCCTGTAACACAGGTAGCTCCGGTGGGGATTCGACTTGAACCGCCGCCGCCACCGCCGCCGCCGAGCGAGCCGCTCGCAAAGCAGTCGCTACCGCCGCCGCCACCGCCAAACCAACCGCCTCCCCCGCCGCCGCCCGGGCCTACAGCGTAGCATGGGTCTGCGGCTCCATTTCCGCCATTCCCGGATACGCCAGGTGCGCCGGCGGCGGACGATGCATTCCAACCGGGCCCACCAGTTCCTCCGCTGAACTGGGTGCCTCCGGCTCCACCTTGGCCGAACGGGCTGGTCCCGGCCACGCCAGATGCACAACCGCCAGCTCCGCCGGTGGCGTCGGTCGTCCCTCCCCCCATTCCGCCTCCGCCTGCCGCGACCGCGACCCGGTTCGCGAGCGCATAGGGCGCAACACGGATGTCCGATGCACCACCGCCTCCGCACCCCGCATTCGCCGTGTTTGCGGAAAATCCTCCGATGCCACCTCCGTTAAATCCTCCCGCAGTGCAGGCCCCTTGGCTGCCTACACGCACCTGAATGACTTGGCCCGGGATAACAGTGAGCGTGCCCGTAACGGTGGCTCCGTTGCCAGCGGTTGCCCCGCCGCCCCGCGCACCCTTGATGGTGTACTGGAGTTGCGTGACACAGGAGGGAACGGTGTAGGATTGGGTTTGGCCTGTGTAGGTGAAGGTGGTGGCTTGGCCAAACGCCGCCATGTCAATCACTAAACAGCAAAGAATCAGCAGGATAAATCGAGCCATTGCAGGGATTCGGGCTTGCAAGATAGGGGAACCTAAAAGTTTTTAACACGCTCGTGTGAACTCTTTTGGACTGGGCAGTTGCCCAGAACCCCCGCCAAACCGGACTTAGAACCCATCGAGCTTAGTCCACGACAAGCGCTCGGGCCGCCTTGCCGCTTGCTCGATCGACCACGAACACGACCCCGACGGGCCAGTGGTCGGTCCTGGTGCCTGACTGCATCGGAGCAATCTCATCCACGACGCGGCCGGAACAATCCAGAACACGGTAGCCAGCGTCGCGTGCAGGCACCGCGAGCCAACCGCCCCGCTCCACCGGGTTTGGCACGGGAGCCCACGTCGCCGGCGCAACCACCGATGCGATGTCGCTGCTCACATCGTACATGCCGCACACATCTGCGAAGTCGTCGCAAAGCCACGTCGAAATCCGGCCGGCTACGACCGCGAGCGTCGTGTCGTAGTGCGCGGCGCTCGACACATGCGGCACGTGGTCCGCGCCCTCGAGCACTTCGAGGCACGCATCGACCCCGAGCCCGACGGCGGCATCGTGCACCACCCCACTGCCCTCGACATCGGTTACGGGAATCATGGTGAGGTAGACCGTCCCGGCGCCGAAGGGAACCGTCGCGTCGGCGTCGCCGTGCACGGAGACCAGCGGCTCGTCGCCCGGGGCGAGGTAGTCGGCCGTCTTGAGCGCACCGGCAATGTTGAAAATGCCCATCACGTCCGAGGAGTAGCCGGGATTTCCGCTGTTTCCTTCCAAACCGCCGCCGAGGCCCGCCCCGTTCGGATCGACCGCCGAGGGAATCTCAGAAGCCTCGTCGACATAGGCGTGGTGCAGTGCGATGAACCCGCCGGCGGAGACTCCCCCGAGTACGATGCGGTCGGCATCGATGCGGAACGGATTGCCCTCTTCTGCAACGGATTTGCGGAAGAACCGCACGGCCGCCCGGCTGTCATGCACGCCGCGCCAAACCGCCCGTGTCATGGCGTTTTCCAGGTCGAAAAAGTTGTCGATGCCCAGCCGGTAGGACATCGAGGCCACGACATAGCCCATCCGGGCGAAGTCCTCGCACAGCGGCACCACATCTGTCCCGTCGTTCGAGCCGCCCACGAAAAAGCCGCCGTGCGCGATGATCAGCAGCGGCCTGCCGTCGGCCGCATCGCCCGCGGGCTCGTACACATCGACGAGAAGGTCCTGCGACGCACCCATGGCGTTCACATTCGCGCCGTACACGATGTCCTGGGTGACCGTCACGTCCGCGAAGGCCGAGGTGTAGCGGAAGCGTTCGCCGTCGCAAAGGGTTTGGCCAGCGGCCGCGGCCGCTGTGGCCCAAACACATCCCACCACCATCCCCCGAATTGTATTTCGCGTGCCCAGTTTCATCCCCCAAGAATACTGAACTTCAACCTCAACCTCCAACCTCAACCTCGTCCTCGTCCTCGTCCTCGTCCTCGTCCTCGTCCTCGTCCTCGTTCTCAATCTCCAACCCCCACCACCCCCACGT
>JBIIRP010000029.1:0-12486 GCA_044341475.1 Flavobacteriales bacterium
AAATTACAACGGCTTCTCTATTTCTCAGCCCCCGATTCGGTTCCATTCGAACCGGCATTCGATGCCCGCCGGCCCCGCAAATCCTTCGAGTTCCTGCAGGGCTTCGTCCGTCAGTCCGATGCGTCGTGTCCGGCTGACAAACTGGACTGCTCCTTCCGGCGCGGCGATATCGATGCTCAAGCCCACTCCGCCCGGATGGCGGGCAGTCCAGCCTTCGATGGTTCCGACAAGCGATGCATCGATGCGGTCCGCCGGCACCACGATGCGGACTCGAGCGAGCAGCTTCTCGCGGAGGTCGGCAAGCAGTTCCATGCCTTTGATGCGGAACTCGACGTCGTTCGGATCGTCCCGGAACCTGCGGGGTTCTACAGCACCACGGACCCAGACGAACCACCCTTCGACCAGGTAGTCCTTGAATTTCATGTAGTCGTCCCCGAAGAGGGCAAACCGTTCGGTGCCATGCAAATCTTCGAGGGTAAAGTTCCCGAAGGGCTTGCCCTGTTTGCTCAGCCGGTGCGCCACTTCAGCGATCCGCCCTGCAAACCGGAGTTCCCGGCCCCGGAGCGGCAGCGGGTCGGACAGGACCACAAGCCCCTCGGAAGGAGAGCACAGGTGCTTCATTTCGAAGGCGAATGCGTCGAGCGGGTGTCCGGAAATGAACATCCCGATGACCTCCTTTTCCTTCGTCAGGGCGACGAGCGGGTCCCACGGTTCGCACGAAGGCAAGACCGGTTCTGGGGCCTGCTCGATCTCGCCTTCACCGAAGAGCGAAGCTTGGGCGCTCGCGGCAGCTTCTTGCGCGCCTGCGCCGAATCGGGCAGCCAGTTCGATGCCCGTGCGGCCTTTGTCGTCTGCGGCGAAGTACCGGGCGCGGTTGCCGTCGCCGAAGCCGTCGAAGGCCCCTGCCACGGCGAGGGCCTCGAGAACCCGTTTGCCGACGTCGCGGCTCCCCGCACGCCGCGCCAAATCGAACACATTGCGGTACGGCCCATCACCGTCCTCCCGCCCGGCCACGATGGAGACGACCGCTCCCTCCCCCACCCCGCGCACCGCCCCCAGACCGAAGCGGATCGCACCGTGCCGGTTGACCGTGAACTTCAGGCCAGACTCGTTCACATCCGGCCCGAGCACGGCGATGCCCATGCGCCGCGCCTCCTCCATAAAAAAGGCCACCTGCTTGATGTCGGACATGTTGTTCGACAGCACCGCGGCCATGTATTCGGCAGGGAAGTTCGCTTTCAGGTAGGCCGTTTGGTAGGCCACGAGCGCGTAGCACGTGGAGTGCGATTTGTTGAAGGCATAGGCGGCGAAGGCCTCCCAGTCCTTCCAAATCTTCTCCAAACGCGCCCGGTCGTGGCCACGCTCCTCTCCCTGCGAAAGGAACTGCGGCTTCATCTTCGCGATGAGGTCCGCCTTCTTTTTTCCCATCGCCTTGCGCAGCGTGTCCGCCTCGCCCTTCGTGAAGCCGGCGAGCTGCTGCGAGAGGAGCATCACCTGCTCCTGGTAGACCGTAATGCCGTAGGTTTCTGCTAGTTGGCCTTCGCAGGCGGGCAAATCGTAGACGATGGGTTCGGTGCCGTGCTTCCGCCGGATAAAGCTCGGGATGTACTCAAGCGGACCGGGCCGGTAGAGCGCGTTCATCGCGATGAGGTCCGCAAACACGGTGGGCTTGAGCTCGCGCAGGTACTTCTGCATGCCCGCAGATTCGTACTGGAAAATGCCCACCGTTTCGCCGCGTTGGAACAGGGCGTAGGTCCGTTCGTCGTCGAGTGGGAACGCGTCCGGATCGAGCGTCAGGCCCCGGTTCGCTTGGATATTTGCAACGGCATCGCGGATGATGGTCAGGGTTTTGAGCCCGAGGAAGTCCATCTTGAGCAGGCCGGCTTCTTCAGCTACGGCGTTGTCGAACTGCGTGCAGACCATGTCGCTGTCCTTCGCCGTCGCGATGGGCACGTAGTCTGTCAAGTCGGTCGGCGTGATGATGATGCCGCAGGCGTGAATGCCCGTGTTGCGCAGGCTTCCCTCGAGTTCGCGGGCGGTGGTGAGGGTGCGCCCTTCGAGACCCGGAGTATCGGCTAGTTTGCGCAGGTTGCGCACACTCTCCAGCTCTTCCGCGGACCGCAATTCTTCTTTGAGTTGCTGGTCGTTCAAGCGGAAGAGCTTGGCCAAACTCACGTCCGGCAACATCTTCGCCAGCCGGTCAGCATCCGACAGCGGAAGCTCAAGGACACGCGCCGTGTCGCGCACCGAGCTTTTCGCGGCCATGGTGCCGTAGGTGATGATTTGGGCCACCTGGTTCGCGCCGTATTTGCGAATGACGTAGTCGATGACCTTGCCCCGGCCCTCGTCGTCGAAGTCGATGTCGATATCCGGAAGGCTCACCCGGTCGGGGTTCAGGAACCGTTCGAACAGCAGGTCGTAGGCGATGGGGTCGACATTCGTGATGCCGACACAGTACGCAACCGCAGAGCCGGCGGCAGAACCCCGGCCTGGACCGACGCTGACGCCCATGTTCCGTGCAGCCGTCGTGAAGTCCTGAACGATGAGGAAATATCCTGGATAGCCTGTGTTTGCGATGGTTTCGAGTTCGAAATCGAGCCGCTCACGGATGGCATCGGACAGCTCTGTACCGTAGCGGCGTTCGGCGCCGAGGTAGGTCAAATGCCGCAGATAGGCATTTTCGCCGCGTTTGCCTCCGTCTTCGGCATCGCGGGGGTCGATGAACTCCGCGGGAATGTCGAAGGCCGGAAGCAAGACGTCGCGCTCGAGCGCATACGGTTCGCAGCGTTTGACAAGCGCGTCGACGTTTTCCAGTGCCTCAGGAACATCCGCAAACAACGTGCGCATTTCCGCGGGGCTGCAGAGGTAGAACCGGTCGTTCGGCATGCCAAACCGGAACTCGCGGCCGCGCTTGCCCAGGTAGCGTTTGGGCTTGCTCGCATTCGCCGCGTCCTTAACGCACAGCAGGATGTCGTGTGCTTCTGCCTGGTCCTGACGGGTGTAGTACGTGGAATGTGCAGCGACGCAAGCCACCCCATGCCGGGCACACAACGCGAGCAACGTGCGGTTGACCACCTCTTCCTCCTCGAGACCATGCCGGTTGAGCTCCGCATAAAATCGATCGCCGAAGACGCCCTTGTACCAGAGGAAGGCCTCCTCCGCCTGGCGTTCGCCCACGTTGAGAATCAGTGAAGGAACCTCACTGAACAGGCCGCCGGACAGGCAGATCAGGTCGTCAGCAAGCGAGGCCAGCAGTGCACGGTCGACCCGCGGGACGTAGTAAAATCCGTCCGTATATGCGGCGGAACTCAGCCGGGCGAGCCGGTGGTAGCCTGCCTTGTTCATGGCGAGCAGCACCACGGGATAGCCGTCGTCCTTCGTGGATTTGTCGTGCATGTCCCGGCATACATTCAGCTCAATCCCGACGATGGGCAGGATCCCCGCTTTCCGCGCCGCACGGACAAACTGGAACGCCCCCATCATGTTGCCGTGGTCTGTCAGGGCGAGGGCAGGCATCCCGGCGGCGGCGGCGGCCTCTACAAGCTGATGCACGGAGCTGACCGCCTGCAACACGCTAAACTGCGAATGGACGTGCAGGTGGGAAAAGGGCAATTCCGGGTCCACCTCGCGGACAGGAGGCTGGGGAGCTTCAGGCTGCGCAGGAGCCTCCGGAACGGCTACGGCGAAGGCCGAGGCCTCCAGTTCAGGGGATTCGTAGTCGATGGGTACGCCGAGCACCAGACCCTCCCCAGAAAAGGCCCCCAAGGTGCACATCGCGAAGAAGATGCGGCCGGTCGCACGGACATCGTACGCCGCGTCGTGTGCATCGGCGACGGGTTCGTTGAAGAGCTTGTCGTGCAGTTCCGACAGGGTAGGCCACTTGTACGCTCCACCGCGTCCACCCGGAAGCTTGCAGAGGTCCGTGCCGGCATCTTTCGAGTCGAGCACCGCCACCGACGTGAAGGCTGTCACGTCTTCCCCTAACCGGTGCAATTCCGCTCCGACCACGGAGATGTCGAAGCCCACATTGTGGCCCATCAGGTAGGTGGCGCGCCGGGAATCCTCGAGAAAATCCGCAAGAACCTCGGCGAGGGGATGGCCCTCTGCGGCGGCACGTTCGTTCGTGATGCCGTGGACCTTGATGGCGTTAAAGGGAATGGTAAACCCGTCGGGCCGCACAATCCGGTTGCCCCGGGAGAGCAGACGGCCGTCTGGGGTGTGCAGCTGCCATGCGATGGACACAATGCGGGGCCAGTTGTCCGAATCGGTCAACGGGGCATTCCACGACCGGGGCAGGCCGGTGGTTTCGGTATCGAAAATGAGGATCATGGCCGACTGTTCAAGTCAAGGGGCGCTAGTACAGCGCGGAGAAACCCGGTGCCGTAGCCGACAAGTTGGACGATTCCGGCAAGGAGACTGAGGAATCCGACGGCAATGGACCGTTCCCGGATTCCACCTGAGACTCCGATTGCCAGCGCATGCAGTGCATGTCCCACGAGCCACACGGGAGAGTGAGCCAGGGCAAGGCACAGACAGCTGATGAGCGAGAGGACGTACACCGAAGGTGCACCATGGACCCACCTCAAGGTACCGGGATGCCGTTTGGAAACAGTTATCCGTGCGTAGCCAAAATTGAAAACCTGCCGCCGAAATTGACTCCAATTTGTTCGTCGCTTATGCCAGACGAAAGCTTCTGGAATCCGGATTACCTGAAATCCAGCTTCGAGGATGCTGTAACTCAGATCCAAATCCTCCCCCGCCGCTTTCGCTGGCGCAAACCGCACTTCTGGAAATCCTCCAGTTTGCTGAAAAACAGCGCGACTAAACCCCATGTTGAAACTCCGGGGCATAAACTTCGCCACCCGTTCGCTTCCGCCTCGAATTCCCCCAGTGGTTAAAAAAGAAGTCATCACGTGGTTGATGGCCTTCTGAAGTGGCGAAAAGCTCTCATGTGCAGCATCGGGTCCACCGTAGGCATGAGCGGGATGTGCGGCAAGTGCGGTAAGAACAGTTTCGACGTACTGCGAAGGCAACACGCAATCAGAATCCACGAAAACAAAGAAATCACCGTCGCTGTGAAGGCATCCATAGTTCCGGCTTGGACCTGGACCTGAATTCGACTTGCTGAGGTAGAGCACCTTCATCTGGTGGGAGAAAGAATCAACTACCTCCTTGCTCGGGCGTGTGGAACCGTCTTCAACAACCGTGATTGCGAACCGCTTGTCGGATTGCCCAGCAAGTGAGGTCAGCAACTCGGCTAATTCTTCGGGCCGATTGAATACCGGTACGATGAACCGAAGGAAGTCTGGCGCGACAGGAGAGGGCAATTCGGTTGACGGGTTGGGCATGGAACGTTCGGGTTGCCAGCGAAGGTAGTACGCGGCCTTACAGGGCCGCGTCCAAATCCCCTTCGAGCGGCCGGATGACCGCCTCTTCGACCACGGCGTTCGCAGGCAACTTCCAAATACTCAGGACGAGGGAGGCCACATCTTCGGGTTGGAGGAGGCGCGATGCCGGGAGATCGACCCCTTTCCAGGAGGCGGACCACGTCGGCCCCGGGAGCACCGAGGTGACCCGAATGCCTCTGGGCCGCAGCGCGATGCGCAGGCCATCGGCGTAAGCGAGCTGTGCGGCTTTGGTCACCGAATACGCCATCTTGTCGGGGAACATCTTCCGGCTGGCCACCGAGGCTACCACGAACACGTGGGCGCCCGCTTGCAGCCGATCCTCGAGTGCCCGCAGCAGCCGATGCCCGGAAGAAACGTTGATGTTCCACAGCTCATCCAGTTGCTCCACCGCGCTGTCCAGCAGGGTGCCAGGGGCATAGGTTCCCACATTGAGCACGAGCACATCCAGCCGGTCCGGCAGCTCCGCCGCAAGGCGTTCGGGCGCATCCGCCGCGGTCACATCCGCCGCATGGAAGTGGAGCCCGAGCAGTGGGTCTCCGGTGCGACGCGCCACGCCATGCACGGCGCATCCCTCTTGTAAGAAGGCCGCCGCAATCGCTCGACCGATGCCCGACGTCGCGCCGGTTACGACTACTGTTTTCATGGCAGTCCGAAATAGCGGGTTGCATGGGCCGCGGCATCTTCTCCGACGCGGTCGTTCACGAGGAGTTCATCGGAGGGATTGAACCGCGGGCGGTTGATGCACAGGATGCGGCCTTCTTTCCCCGTGCGGTTGAGGTATCCGTGGACCACATCCTGTGGCCAAACATGTCCCATGCCCGCCTGCACGGGAATGCCGTTGAGTTCCAGTCCTTCATCCCACACGAGCTCGGCCTCAAACAGCCAGGCATGCACGTGCGGTGGAATGGCTCCTCCGGCGGGAATGCGCAGCAAGTACACGCCGCAGGTCGGGCCTTCGTGCAGGAGGTCTACCGTTCCGAAGTGGTTCGTTTCGATGGCGGGAATGCACTCGTCGGCAGTTCGCTGGATGCGAATGGCCGGCACGGTGCGTCCGCCGAGGGCCAGCGGTTTACGGAGCTCGACCCGGCACAGCGCAGGTTGCGCCTCGTGGGGATAAAGGGCTGTGGCACAGAGTGCTTCAGCGGCTTCTTCGAGCAGAAGAAATTCGCCATGCCCGAGCACGAAGCGCACCATGCCTTCCAGCCGGGCATAGTCAACGCTTGCGTCGATCGAAGCGCCAAATCCGCCTGGCCGTCGCTCAAAACCCACTTCGATGTCGCATTCGAGCGGCTGCACGGCAACCCGTTCGTGCGCATGGATGCCCACGATGCACTCCACCGTGATTCCCCGCAGGCTCACAAAATCAAACGCCTCCATGGTCTTTTGTCATCAGGTGAAATAGGCTGTGTCGGGTGCGGTGCTCCGGATCGAATTCACAGGCCCGCCCGATCGCCTCCAGGGTGGCCAAAGCAGCTTCAGGAGATCCCGCCCCGGTGGCCTCGAACTCCACGCAGTGCACCGTGTATCCGTCCGGGCGACGGGCGGCATAGTGCACGACTTCGCATCCGAGCACCTCCCAAACGCGGATGCTCTTCGTCAGCTCCAGCCGCACACAGGCCCCCCAACCCGTTTCCAGAAAGGCTGCCACGGTGTCCACGGCATCGGCACCGGCCAGGTCGAGGTTGATTTCCCTGCGCACTGCGGAATCCGCGGGCCGGTTTTTCACGGTGAGTTGATGCAGTTCGCGGTCGAGCCGGTGGCGAAACACGGCGCCTTCGTGTCCCGGCACATAGAAATACGTGTCCCGCACTTCCACCCGCTTTTCCGGACCTGCACCGAGGCCGACCAGGCGCACGCCGAGTGCATCCGCGTCGTAGTCCGGGGCCACGATGTATTTGTGCTCGATCTCGAGGAAATCCGTTCTCATGGGCGGTGAACGCGGTAGTGCAGGAAAACGAAGTTGCCTTCCGACCGGACGTGGTCTAAGGTAAGCTGCACGGGGTGAGGAAGGGCCGGGGCGACCAGCGGAACGGCTTCTGCGGAGCCGAGGAGGACCGGACACACCGTGAGCACGAGGGAATCGACGACGCCGGCTGCGTAGCACATGCGGTTGATGGCCCCGCCGCCGAAGAGGAGGACGCGGTCGAAGCGGGAAGCGGCTGCGAGCCAGTCGTGGAGGGAGCCGGCGATGCAGCGTTCGGCGCCGGAGGTCAGGTCGGGGGACAGGTCGTCGGGGGAGAGCATCCATTTGGGCGTGCGGGGCGCACGCCAAACCGCCGCCTCCGGCCCGAAACCCGTCCGCGTCGCCAGCATCCACGTCGGATGCACCCCGCGGTCGTTCACCACTTCCATGACCCCGCCGCTCGCCTCCACGGAAGCGCCGCCCACCAGCACCGCATCCGCTCGGGCCAGCATGTGCCGCACGTGGGCATGGTCTTCCGCCCCGTGGAACCCATACGACGCGCGGTCGGTATCAGACTCACCGGGAAAGGCTGCGATGGCGCCATCTACCGAGACGCCCATGACATTGATCAACTCCATCGTCTGTGGTCAACCCGCTGTGTACGGCGGAAGTTCGAATGAACAAAGCACGGGCAAAGGACGTTGTTCCCGCATGACCTCCTCCCCCTTCGACCCCGCCTGTGCAGAGGCATTGGGCGATGTGCATGCTGCGACAGCGGTTGCAACTCCCTTGCGTGCGGATGCCTTTGCGCTTTCTGACGAGGCAAAAATCGCGGCAATTGCTCCGCTGTTCGGCCAAATCATGGATGTGATCGGGCTGGACCGTTCGGACGAGAGTTTGGCGGGTACACCCCACCGGGTGGCGAAGATGTACGTGCAGGAGATTTTCCGCGGCTTGAACCCCGAGCACATGCCCGAAGCCCGTTCGTTTCCAAACGATTACGGCTACGGCGAGATGCTCATCGAACGGGATATCGCCGTGCATTCGACCTGTGAGCACCACTTTTTGCCCATTTCCGGTCGCGCGCACGTGGCGTACAAGAGCAGCGGGCGCGTCATCGGGTTGAGCAAACTGAACCGCATCGTGGACCACTTCGCCCGCCGGCCGCAAGTGCAGGAGCGGCTGACGCGCCAAATCGCCGAGGCCCTTCGCGAAGCCCTCGGCACCGAGGATGTGGCCGTGGTCATCGATGCCCACCACTTCTGCGTGTCGTCGCGCGGCATCGGCGATCCGCACAGCTCGACTGTGACCGCTGAATACCTCGGGGCATTCCGGAATCCGGAGGTACGGCGTGAGTTTTTCGCCCTCGCCGGGTTGCGGATGTGAGGGAGAATTCCTAATTTCGCGCCTCCGAACGAAAACCGAGGTTTCGGACCTCACAACCTTCCTTCTATGGCAACTCGCCTCCGTCTTCAGCGCCACGGCAAAAAGGGCAAACCCGTCTACCACATCGTCGCAGCCGACTCCCGCGCCCCGCGCGACGGCCGCTTCATCGAAAAGGTGGGCATCTACAACCCGAACACAAATCCGGCCACCATCGACCTCGTGCACGACCGTGCGCTGCATTGGTTGCAGGTCGGCGCCGAGATGTCCGACACCACCCGGGCCATCCTGAAGTACAAGGGGGTCGTGTACCACAACCACCTGCTGAACGGGGTGAAAAAGGGTGCATTCTCTGCCGAGCAAGCGCAGGCCAAATTCGAGCAGTGGTTGCGCGAAAAAGAGGCGAAGGTGCAAGCGAAGGTGCAGCGCCTTGCCGGTGAATCCGAGAAGGCGTTTGCCGCTCGTTTGAAAGCAGAACAAGAGGTCAATGCCAAGCGTTTAGCCGACTTGCGCGCCGCCGAGAACGCCATCCGGGCTGCAGCTGCAGCGGAGGAAGCGGCGGCGGTTGCCGAGGAAGCACCAGCGGTTGCTGAGGAAGTCGCATCCGACGAACCAGCGGCTGAGGAAACGGTGGTGGAAGCGGTTGCTGAGGTCGAGGCTGCACCGGAGGTAGCTGAAGAGACGGCACCTGAGGTTGCCGTTGAAGCGGCTCCCGAAGAAGCCCCGGCGGAGGAAGCTCCTGCCGCTGAACCTGCCGCTGAAGCGGGCGACGCTCCGGCGGAAGAGGCGTGAGCCACACGAACACGAATTCCCTTCAAAAGGCCGCATCATGCGGCCTTTTTCATGCTGTATCGCGTTAATTGCGACCGATGGACACCTCTTCTTGCTTTGTGCTGGGGATGCTCACCCGGATCCACGGGATCAAGGGGGAGTTGGTGTTGTTTGTCGATGCCGACGAACCCGAGCGGTATGCGCAGCTGGACACGGTGCTTGTGGAAACGGCAGGAGGACTACTCCCCTACTTCATCACCACGCAGCGGCCTCAAGGAGATCGGTTTGTCGTCCGGATCGAGGGGGTAGACGATGTGGCCTCCGCCCAGCAGCTCGCCGGCTTGAAAGTGTGGTTGCCCTTGAACCGACTGCCCCCGCTCGGTGACGATGCGCTCTATCTGCACGAAGCTCCGGGCATGGAGGTGTGGAATTTGGACCGAAGCGTGTGGTTCGGCCGGGTGAAGCGCGTCCTGGAACATGGGCCGTATCCGCTGCTCGAATGCGACCGTGACGGTTCAGAAGTTATCGTTCCACTGCCTGCCGAGTTGCGGCTGCAGGTGGACCGGAAGGCGAATCTCCTGTGTGCAGATCTTCCCGAAGGCCTGCTCGAGGTCTACCTCGATCCGCCGGGCACGCCGGATACAGCGTGAATGCGCTTGAGGATGTGTATAACTTCCACATAATGCGTTTCGGGACAGGCTGTTGCGGAGATACGTTCGCAGCAACCAACCTGAATTCGCCATGACGCTTCCCGCTCCCAAACCGGCTACGCTCGGGCTGCATGCCCCGTCGGCTACCAAGATTTTTGTGCTCGATACAAGCGTGTTGTTGCATGATCATCGAGCGATTTCGCGGTTCGAAGAACACGCTGTCGTAGTGCCGATGACCGTGCTTGAGGAACTGGACCGGTTCAAGGTCGGGAGCGATACGAAGAACTTTGAGGCGCGGGAGTGCATTCGCATGATCGACCGGCTGGCGGGCGATGCGCCCATCGATCGCTGGGTGCCGCTGGGGGAAGGCGCATTTCGGGTGGTGTTGCGGCGGAATGCCCAGGTGCCCGAGGGGTTGATGGAGGATTCGAACGATCATCGGATTTTGGCCTGCGCGCTGGAATGCGCGCAGGAAGAGCCCGACACACGCGTCGTACTGGTGTCCAAAGACATCAACCTTCGGCTCAAAGCCCGAGCCCTGGGCCTCGAGGCGGAAGATTACAAATCGGACCGGGTGCGGGAACAAAAGCTCCGGCATACCGGCAGGACGGTGCTCGAGGAGGTCGATCCAGAGGTCATCCGCAAGCTGCACGTCCACGGGAGTTCGCGCAAGATTACCGCGCTTGATCCCCACCGGGAAACGAACCACTACTACATCCTGCGCAACGGTTCGGCTGCGGCGTTAGGCTTTTACCGCGAGTCCGCGCGGTGTATCGAACGGGTGGACAAGGTGCATGCGTGCGGGATCAAGCCGCGCAACGCGGAACAGGCGTTCGGGCTGCATGCGGTGATGAACCCGGAGGTATCGCTCGTCACGCTCTGCGGTGTGGCGGGTACGGGCAAGACCTTGCTTGCGCTGGCGGGGGCGCTGGAGCAGCGGGGCCGCTACGAACAGATCATCCTGGCCCGACCGATTGTGGCATTGAGCAACCGGGATTTGGGCTATTTGCCGGGGGATGCAGACGACAAAGTGGGTCCCTACATGCAGCCGCTGTGGGATAACCTGCGGTTCATCGAGCAGCAGTTTGGCGAACACGAGCGCAAGCGCAAAGCCATCGATGAAATGAAAGCCGAGGGCCGCATCCTCGTCTGTCCGCTGGCGTACATCCGGGGCCGATCCATCTCGAACGCGTTGTTTATCGTGGACGAGGCCCAAAACCTCACCCCACACGAGGTCAAAACCATCATCACCCGAGCGGGCGAGAACTGCAAGATCATTCTGACAGGAGATGTGCGCCAAATCGACACGCCCTACCTCGACGAGCAATCGAACGGCCTGTCGTACGTCATGGACCGTATGCGGGGCCAGTCCGTCTACGCACACGTCACCTTGGAGCGGGGCGAGCGCTCTGAACTGGCAAACGTGGCAAACCGCCTGCTTTAGGTTCGAACGATGCGCCGCACGAGGGGCGGACTGGCTCCGGTGCGCGGATGCACCTTGAGGATGTACGCACCTGAAACGCCTGGCAACGCGAGTGTCCAACGCCCGTGCGGCGGAACGGTGCCGAATCGCACGCGGGTTCCGCTTGCATCGTAGACTTCCCACATCCCGAAGTCATCCAGACCGGGGCCGTCGAGCCGCACCTCGACCCGGCCGTCAGACGTGGGGTTCGGGAACACCTGCACCGCGGCGCGCACCTCGATCCGGGCGGTGCCCGTCGAGACGAGTGTGAATTCCTCCTCCGCAACGACCACCGGGAAGGCCCCGTCCTCCCAAAACATGGGCTCGAAGGCCGCAATCTCCGGTGTGGCCGTTTCGAACATCGGCGCCACCCAGCGCGGCGGCATGCTCTGGTACCACACCCGCACCGTGATGTCTAGACTTGATGCATCCAGACCCGCAGCCTCCCACACCCGGTACAGGGTCACATCCGTTCCCGACCCTTCGCTCCCATCGGGAAACCGGTTGAAATCCGGATCGGTGTAGGCGGCTCCGACCACCTGCGTCGTATCGTAAACCGGGTGGTCGATGCGGAACCCGAGGGGGACCAGTCGGTTGTCTTTCAGGGTTTCCGCTGCACGCTCCAGCACGTTCGTGGGAGTGCCGGTCACGTCTGCAATGACGAGCTCATAGATTTGGACATCACCCTCGTCCTCGATCACGTTGTGGTGGTCTTCCCAAACGTCCAAACCACCCGCATCGGCTCCGGCGATCGAATGTCCGTTCGCAGCGAGTCCACCGCTGTGAAAGACCACGGCCCCGGTGACCGGGTGGCGGGCTTCCACTTCGATCCACGACCGGCGAGCCGGGTAACCCGAGGGAAACTTGTGGCCGGCTTTGTTCGTCAGCTTCACCCCGATTTCCGCTGGA
>JBIIRP010000190.1:0-3520 GCA_044341475.1 Flavobacteriales bacterium
CGTCAAGCTGTGGCGGCGCTTTCACTTCGTCCTTGCGGCCGTTTTAGTCGCACTCGCCGCGGTAGCGGCAGCGGGAATACAGGAAGTCGGTGCCGCAATCGGTTTGCTGCCCCTGCTCGGGTACACGGGGTTGATTGTGGCGTTCCGGAAGTTCATGCCACGTCGAGAGCAGACGGGATTGCTGGTTGCAGGGGCCACGATGGCGCTGACCACGGTGGGCGTGGGAATCCTGCTGTTCGCGGGGAGCAGGCCTTCGGTGACCTCAGCCGATGGAGAGGGTCTGCATATTTCCGGGATGTATGGTCCAGAACTCGGTTGGAGTGAGCTCCAGTCGTGTACCGCCTTGCCCCTCGATTCGCTCCCGGAAATCCGTCGCCGTGTGCATGGTTTCGCGGATGGTGTGCGCCGCAAAGGAAGGTTTTCCACCGCGGAAGGGGAGCGGGTTACGCTGCTGCTCGACGGCACGGAAGGGGCTTTGGTGCGGATCGTTCCGGTCGCAGGTCCGGTGATTTACCTCGGAGTGGCCGATCGGCTTGCGGCCGATTCGCTCGCTGCCGCGTGGGAAACCCTCCGCACAGCTCCCTAACCTCAACCTCGCCCTCGTTCCGCTCGCCCTGAACGGCGAGGCGGCAGGCAACGAGATCCAAAGCCCGATGGCCATCGTTATCCTCGGCGGTTTGCTCTCGGCGACGGTGCTGAACCTCTTTGTGGTCCCCGCGGTCTGCACGGGCATTCGGTTCTCGTCGGATCACGCGCCGGCGACGACCAGCCGCTGACGGAGCCAGGTGGTGCCGGACCGGGCGACGACGAGGTAGCACCCCGGACCGGGGAGGCGGGACGGGCTGAGCTCGCGGCCGGCGGCGTCGAAGAGCCGGAGTTCGTCGAGCGGGCGCGATGAGAGGAGGGTGCCGTCCGCGGTGGCCGTGAGGGTCCAGGCGCCGGCGGCGGGGGCGCCGACCGCGGCGGGCCCGAAGAGAAACGGCGCGGACAGGGCGGTGCAGCCGTAGCTGTTCGTGGCGGCGACGAGGTAGGTGGTGCCGGAGAGGGGGGTGCCGAGTTCCGGGCCTTCCGTGCCCTCCGCCACCGGGGTGCCGTCGAGCACGTACCAAACAAAGGTCACGCCCCCGTTCCCTGCGCCTCCCCCTCCGACCGAGGCGACGAGCGTCCCGTCGGTGGTGGCGGTGATGAGCGGCGGCGTGGGGGCGGGGAGGACGGCCAGGGCCGCGTTGGCGGTGGCCGAGCAGCCGGGGAGGTCGAGGGTGTACGTGACGGGGTAGGTGCCGGGGGCGACCGCACCCGGATCGAATACCGCGCCCCCGCCGGCGGCGGGAAAGACCCCGGTGCCCCACCAGGTGCCGCCGGAGGTCGCGGCCGTCAGCAGGACAGGGGCGTCGCCGCTGCAGAACGGCCCGGTGGTGAGTACCGTGGCGTCGGGCGTCGCCGTGACCTCGACCGAGCAGGTGACCGTGGTGGCCCCCCAGGTGTAGGAGAGGAGGTGCAGGCCCAGCCCGGCGGCGGCGGCATCAAACAGGCCGTCGGGCCCCACTCCGCTGCCGGCGAGGAGGCCGCCGGGCGGCATCGGGTTCAGCGGCCACGGGTCGGAGGCAGGACAGAGCGTGGCCGGGGGGCAGGCGAGCGCCACGGCGGCGTCGAAGGCGAAGTCGAAGACCGCGGTGGGGTCGGCGAAGGCAGGCAGCGGCGCGCCGTTCGTGTTTGCCCACCCCGTGAGCGGGAGGGGGGAGTCTGCGTTCGGGTACGGCACGACCGCACCGCTTCCCGCCGGGGCGAGCCGGAGGGTGAAGGGCTCGGCGCCGGTGATGCCCTCGTCGACCGCCGCGGTCATCGGGTCGTCGCCGTACACCGCCAAACTCATGTAGGCCGTGCCGCTGTTGAGGATGATTTGGGCTGCGCCGGCACAGTGGCCCGAGGGGTCAAACGCCCCGATCCACGAGCCGGCAGCAGCAGGCACACCATTCACCGTCACGGTTCCGAGTACGCTGCCGGACGCGGACGTCGGCGTCACTTCCCACCCCGCCGGCTGGGCGAGCGCCACCCCGGAGAGCAGTCCTCCGACGGCAGCGCTCAGCCCTGCACGGCCCCTCATTCCGCGCGCAACCAGGGCAGAACGGCTTCCGGCACGCCGTCGCGCCGCACCGTCCACGTGTACACACCCGGCGCCAGCCCGGAAGCATCCCACCGCCCTTCCCACACCCCTCCGTCGTGCCACACCGGCGCCCCGGACGCCACCGCGCGACCCGCCAGATCCGTCACCACCCAATCCACCGCACCCGCCCCCAGCGACGCCGTCACCCGCACCGGTCCGGCCGCAGGGTTCGGGAAGACCCCCGTCACCTCCTCGGCGTCCCCGAAGTGCAGCTCCATTTCCCGGAGCGCCATGCTGCCATCGGCCACGAACGTCTCCTGCGCGACCACGCCGCGGAACCGGAACCCGAGCACCGAACCCGGCGCCACCCCTTCGACCGCTTCCGTAGCTGGATCGTCGCCGAACACCGCCGCCGTCATGAGGTAGCCCCCGGGCAGCACCGTCAACTCGCCCACCACGTCGCCTGCCGCCGTGATGACCTCGACCCGGTCGCCTGCGAAGTCGGCGAGGTTCGACCGGCCGTTCACCACATCGAACTGCGGCGTCGCCCCCTCGGGCGCCATCCCGTTCGTCCCTTCGCTCACCTTCACCCAGTACCCGAACCCGTTGCGCAGCGCCGTCAGCGTGTTGAGGAACGGCAGCCCTTCCGGGTCGAAGTACGTCGCACCGGCATCGAATCCCGTGACGTACTCGAGCGTTCCCGCCGCGATGAGGTCCGCGAAGAAGTCGGCCGGAGCTTCCGGCGCGACCGGCGTGTACCCGACCAGGTTCCAACCGGCATCGAGGGTGGGCAGGTAGCCGCTGGGCAGCGCTGCACCCGCGACGGAAAGCGTGTCGTCGGCCGCCACGCGCACCCAGTAGCCGTGGCCGGCGGCGATGGCCGGAAGCGTGTTGAGGAAGGCCAAGCCGTTCGGATTGTAGAACTGCACGCCGCCGTCGAATCCTGTGACGTACTGCAAGTTACCCGGGTTTAGGCTGCTGAAGAAGGCCGCCGGGGCCGTCGCCTCGGGCACCCGGTCCGTCGAAATCAGGTTCCAGCCCGCCCGCAGCGGAATCAGATCCACCCCAGCGGCCGCCCCGGCGACCCAAACCACCGGCGCGCTCTCGTTCCCGTTCACATCCACGTGCCGCACGGTGTACACCCCGCCGCCCGGCGCCGCTGCGTCGACCACGAGCGTATCGCTGCCCACCGTCGCGCTGAAGCCTTGGTCGCTGGAAATCAGCGTGTAGGCATAGTCCTCCTCTCCCGGCGTCTCCCACTGCACTTCCACTCCGCCTCCGGCGAGCACCATGCCCCCGACCACGGGATCTGCCGGGGCGAGGTTGTCTTCGCTCTCCCCGCACAGCACGTTTGACACCCAGTACGTTCCGGCATCCGCCGTATGCGCTGCCACGAAGTAGCAGCTCTCGAACGCG
>JBIIRP010000191.1:0-3505 GCA_044341475.1 Flavobacteriales bacterium
GATGGCGAACAGGGATTCAGCCCCCCGCACGCTTTCCGGCCGCCAGCCGCGCTCGATGATGTGCCAGGGGTGGATGTCTACCCGCGGCGATGCTTTGCTTTCCGCCATGTCACTGGATAAGGTCTAGGAGGCCCTGCCACGAAAGTCCTGCGAAACCAGGGACTGTGAGGTGGGCTGTCGGCAAGGATCCGTCCGGTCCGATTCCGACGGCCGTAAAGCCGCCCGCACGTGCCGCCGCAATGCCGGCTGGAGCGTCTTCGAACACGATGCACTCGGAAGGTGGCGTGTTGAGTGCCGCTGCGCCGAAGAGGAAGACTTGGGGATCCGGCTTCGAGAGGGTGATGCGGTTGCCGTCCATCACCGTCGCGAAGCGGTCGATGAGGCCGATGCGTTCGAGGATGGAAACGGCATTTTTCGACGAGGATCCGACGCCGAGGAGGATTCCGGCTTCGGACGCACTGTCCAGAAAGCCGATGACTCCGGGAAGCACGTCGGCCGGGGCCATCGCGGCGGCGAGGTCGAGGTATCGGGCGTTTTTGGCATCCATCAAGCGCTGCTTCGTGACCGAATCCAACTCGAGATGGCCGAGGCGCAGAATGAACTCCAAACTGTCCACCCGGGAAACCCCCTTCAGGTGTTCGTTGTCCGCTTCCGAGAAAGGAATGCCCAGCGACTCCGCCAGTTCCTGCCACGCCTGAAAGTGGAAGCGTGCCGTATCGACCAGCACGCCATCAAGGTCAAACAGGCAGGCCCGGAACCGGTTCATTGCTGCATCGCGTGGGGCAGGATGAACTTCACGTGGTATTCCGCCAGGCCGTCGATGGGCCGCTTGATGATGCGGCCGACCCGCAAGCCCTCGCGATCGCAGACGTGGCGCAGCACGGTTTGGAAGTGGTACGCCACACTGCCCACGAAATGCACCGGCACATCGTGGTGCTGCGGGAAGCACTTCACGTGCACGTCCACGAAGGCCTGGAACCCTTCCTCCAGCCACGAAATCACCTGGGTGCGCTCCTGGTGCTTGCCGAGAAAGGTCATGAATCCGGCGAGGAAGACGTTTGCGTTCGGCTCGGAATACACCTTGTGCAGCAAGATGTCCTTCGTGTAGCCGAACGTCTCCTCGAAATCGGCCGCAATCACAGGATCCAGTTTCTTGTACAAGTATGTGGAAATCAGCTTTTTGCCAAACCACGAGCCGCTGGCTTCATCGCCGAGGATGTACGCCAGCGCAGGAACCACTTCGCTCACCTCCTTGCCGTCGAAGAAGCAGGAATTCGAGCCCGTTCCGATGATGCAGGTGATGGCCGGTTCGCCTTCAAACGTGCTGTACGCCGCCCCTTCGAGGTCGTGGCCTACGTGCACCTGGGCACTGGGATAGACCCGCTCGAGTCCCTCCCGGATGATGGCGCACAGGGAAGGCGAGCTGCTGCCCGCCCCGTAGAAGTAGACCCGCTGGATTTCCTCAGCGCAGGCGAGGGCGTCTGCCGACTCGCGCATCTTCGCTTCGACGAGGTCCGCCGTATGGAAAAACGGATTGAATCCCATCGTGTGGAATTCCCGCTCCACGCGGCCGTGCTCGTCCATGCAGAGCCAGTCGCACTTGGTGGAGCCGCTATCGGCAATCAGAACTTTCACTGCAGCGGAATCAGAACTGTTCAACCAAATCCGCCACGCGGGTAGCGTAGCCCGCCTCGTTGTCGTACCAGCCGAAAACCTTCACGAGGGTTCCGCTGCATTTGGTCAGCTGGGCATCGAAAATGCAGCTGTGCGTGTTGCCCACGATGTCGACCGACACGATCGGGTCCTCGGTATACTCGAGGATGCCGCGCATCGGGCCTTCTGCTGCCGCCCGCACGGCCGCATTCACCTCGGCGGCGGTCGCCGGTTTGCGCAGCACCGCCGTCAGGTCCGTGACCGACCCGGAAGGCGTGGGTACGCGGACGGCCAAACCGTCCAATCGACCGGCCAACTGCGGAAGCACCAAACCCACCGCCTTCGCCGCCCCGGTGCTGGTCGGAATCATCGAAAGCGCCGCCGAACGCGCCCGGCGCAGGTCCTTGTGCGGAGCGTCCTGCAACCGTTGGTCCGAGGTGTACGCGTGGACGGTGGTGATGTAGCCCTGTTCGATGCCGAAGACGTCGTCGAGCACCTTCGCCATGGGCGCGAGGCAGTTCGTCGTGCACGAGGCGTTCGACACGATGCGGTCGGCGTCCGTGAGGATGCCCTCGTTGACCCCGAGTACCACCGTCTTTACGTCGCCGGTCGCCGGCGCAGAAATGACCACGCGCTTCGCACCCGCCGTCAGGTGTAGACCCGCTTTCGCCGCGTCCGTGAACACGCCCGTGCTTTCGATGACCGTGTCGACCTGGAGGTCCGCCCATGGAAGGGCGGCCGGGTCGCGCTCCGCAGAAATGCGGATGGTCGTGCCGTTCACCACGAGGTCGTTGCCCACAACCGCCACCTCACCCGCGAACCGTCCGTGGACGCTGTCGTACTTCAGGAGGTGTGCGAGGGTAGCGACGTCGGTGAGGTCGTTGATGCCGACCACCTGGATGCCGGGCCGGCCGGCCATTTGGCGCAGGGCGAGCCGCCCGATGCGGCCAAAACCGTTGATGGCGATGCGTTTCATGGAAGAAATCAGATAGAAAGAATGCGGGCGATGCGCACCTCGTCGTCGAGGCTGACCTTCGATGCGGCAATCGCTTGGTTGAACGGAGTAAAAACGATGGTGTCGTTGACCACACCGACCATGGCGTCGCGCTGGCCCGACTTCAGGCCCTCGACAGCCGCCACGCCGAGCCGGGAGGCCAGCACGCGGTCGGAACAACTCGGGTCGCCGCCGCGCTGGATGTGGCCTAGCACGGTGACCTTTGTGTCGTAGAGGCTTGTGAGTTGCTTCACCTGCCGAGCGACCTCGAAGGCCCCTCCCTCAGTGAACCCCTCTGCGACGATGACGATGCTCGAGGTTTTGTTCGATTCCGAGCCCACGGCCAGAATCGACACCAAATCCTCCACCGTCAGCTTCGTTTCCGGGGTCATCACGGCAATGGCCCCGGTGGCAATACCGGTCCGCAGCGCGATGAACCCGCTGTCGCGGCCCATCACCTCCACGAAGAACAGCCGGTTGTGGCTGTCGGCGGTGTCGCGGATCTTATCGACCGCTTCCGTGACCGTATTCGTCGCTGTGTCGTATCCGATGGTGTAGTCGGAACCGGCGAGGTCGTTGTCGATGGTGCCCGGAATGCCTACGATGGGAAAGCCGGTTTCTTCAAAGAGTAGGTGCGCACCGGTGAAGGTGCCGTTTCCGCCGATGGCCACGAGGGCATCGACGTCGTGTTTGCGGAGTTGGTCGTAGGCCGCGCGGCGTCCAGCCACAGAGCGAAACTCCTCACACCGGGCAGACTTTAAAATGGTACCGCCGCGGCCCAAAATCTTGGCCACCGAACGCACGTGAAGCCGCTTGAAGTCGCCCTGAATCAGTCCGTGGTACCCTTGAAAAACTCCG
>JBIIRP010000192.1:0-3503 GCA_044341475.1 Flavobacteriales bacterium
AGCTTCGCCGCGCCTTCAGGGCATCGCGGTAAGCATACTGGTCAGGGCGGCCACGAGCAAAAATGTCCCGAGCGCGACCCACTTGAGCAGCGGTTGCAAATTGTGCATGGCGCCGCGTACGGGAGGCAGACACGGCGGGTTGCAGTGCCGTACCTTCGGGCCTGCATGCGCAGTTTCGACGTTCCAGAATTCTACCGCAGTCCCATCATCGGCCGCGTGAAGGCGGCCCGGAAAGCGGCGGATCCCCGCAAACAGGACCTGTCTCCGACCGTGCTCGACTTCGGTCCCGTCCGCTTCGTGCTCGCCCGCCACTTCGGATTTTGCTTCGGCGTCGAGCACGCCATCGAGGTGGCCTACGCGGCGATTGCGGAACAACAGGGCCGGAACATCTTCTTGCTCAGCGAGATGATCCACAATCCGGAAGTCAACGAAGACCTGCGCAGCCGGGGCGTCCGCTTCCTGATGGACACCGATGGAACGCGCCGCATTCCGTTCGAAACGCTGACCGCGGAGGACGTGGTGGTGGTGCCGGCTTTCGGTACTACGCTAGAAATCAGTGCAGAGCTGGAGGCTCGCGGCGTGGACCTGAAGGCCTACGACACGACGTGTCCGTTCGTGGAGAAGGTCTGGAAGCGGTCGGCCGTGCTGAGCAACGAGGCGCACACGGTGGTCATCCACGGGAAGCCGGGCCACGAGGAGACCCGGGCGACGTTTAGCCACGCGGCGGGGAACGGACATGCGATGATCGTCAAGGATTTGGCCGAAGCGCGCTGGCTGGCGGATTTTCTCACCGACCCCGATGCGCTCGGCGGCGATGCGGCGTTCTCGGCGCGCTTCGCCGGCCGCACCACCCCCGGTTTCTCGTGGCATACCCACTTCGACCGCATCGGGGTGGTGAACCAAACCACGATGCTGGCCACCGAAACGGCGGCCATCGCCGACCTCCTGCGCAACGCGGTCCTCGCCCGCGGCGGCACCGCGGCAAACACCCGCGACACCTTGTGTTACGCCACGAACGACAACCAACAAGCGACCCTCGCCGCCCTGGACGCCGGCGCCGATGTGGCCGTGGTGGTGGGCGGTTACAACAGCTCGAACACGACGCACTTAGTCGAATTGTGCACGGAGCGCATGCCCACGTACTTCATTCGGAACGAGTTAGAGTTCACGGAGGAGGGATTGCGGCACTTCGATGTGCATGCCGAGGAGGTGCGCGTGGCGCACAATCCCTGGCCCCGACCGGCCTCCGAAGCGACGATTTTACTCACCAGCGGCGCCTCGTGCCCGGATGCCTCGGTCGATCGGGTGCTGCAACGCATTCTCGCGGCGTATCCCGGGGCGCGAACGGTGGAGGAGGTGCTCGCGGAAGTGTGACGGGCTGTACCTTTCGGTCATGGAAGCGCCGCGCCTGAGGAGTTTCATCCGCAACGTCCGAACTGAACCGCGCAGGTTCAGTTACCGCTCGCATTTGGTGGCCGATACACGTCCGGAATGGGACGAACGCAAGCGCCGGATCGAGGAGGAAGTCCTCCGGGAACAGGGGGCATCGGGCGAACTCGGAGAATCGCTGCCGCCGCCGGTGCGCATCCGGTCGCGCAGCGGTCGGCTCGCATCGGACGGAACCTTCCGCAGCCGGCGCGAACAGCGTATGCGCGCAAACCGCTATGCCCTGCTGCGGGCGTTGCTGATTATCTTGGGGTTGATTTGGCTCGGAATCAAAGGATTGCAATGGGTTGATGCCACGGATTTCGGCGGCATGCTGAACGGCTTGCGCAAATGAGCGAGCAGGGCCTCATCCAGGTGTTACCAGCGCATGTTGCGAACCAAATCGCCGCCGGCGAAGTGGTCCAGCGCCCCGCCAGCATCGTCAAGGAACTCGTCGAGAATGCGGTCGATGCCGGTGCCACACGCATCGACGTCCACCTCACGGATGCCGGCCGCACCCTGGTCCACGTAATCGACACCGGTTCCGGCATGTCCCCGGCGGACGCGGTCCGCTGCTTCGAGCGCCACGCCACCTCGAAGCTCCGCAACGCCGACGACCTGTTCGCCCTCCTCACGAAAGGGTTCCGCGGCGAAGCCCTCGCCTCCATCGCGTCGGTGGCGCGGGTGGACCTCCGCACCTGCCGGCCCGGCGATGCCATCGGCACCCGCGTCCTGGCCGAGGGCGGCGACGCTCCCCGTCCCGAGGCCCTGCCTGCAACCCCCGGCACCTCCATCGCCGTCCGCGACCTGTTCTTCAACATCCCGGCGCGCAGGGCCTTCCTCAAATCGGATGCGGTCGAACTGCGGCACTGCCTCGATGAATTCCAGCGGGTCGCTTTGGCCCACCCGGACATCGCGTTTACGCTGACCTCGAACGGCCAAGAGCTGTATCACCTGCGCCCCGGCTCCCCGCGCGCCCGCATCCTCGGCATCTTCGGCGCCCGCTACGACGAGCGCCTCGTGCCCATCGACGAGGACACGGATGTCGTACGCGTCACCGGCTTCGTCGGCAAACCGGCCTTCGCCCGCAAGTCGCGCGGCGAGCAGTTCCTCTTCGTCAACCGGCGCTTCATCCGCCACCCCGCGCTGCACCGCGCCATCTGCGACGGGTTCGCTGGACTGCTCCCCCCGGACGCGCTGCCCTTCTATGTCCTTTTCCTCGAGGTCGACCCGGCGCGAGTCGACATCAACATCCACCCGACGAAGATCGAAGTCAAATTCGACGAGGAACGCACCATCACGGCCTTGCTCCGCCCGGCCATCCGCCGCGGCCTGGGCCGCTTCCAGGTCGCCCCCGCGCTCGACTTCGACCAGGAAGCCTCCCTCTCCATTGCTCCGCTGCGGGCAGGCACGGAGGTGCGCGAACCACGCGTGAAGGTGGATACGACGTACAATCCGTTTCGGAGTTCGGGTTCCAGTTCCAGTTCCAGTTTGAGTTCCAGTTTGAGTTCAAGTTTTAGTTTGAGTGGGGGGGCGGTGGTGTTGGAGCCTGAAATCGCCCCATCTCCGTCCACGTCCCGTGCGGCGCAGCCACCTTTGTCCTCACCCTCAACCTCGTCCTCACCCTCACCCTCACCCTCAACCTCGTCCTCGTTCTCAACCTCCCCCTCCCCCTCACCCTCGTCCTCGTCCTCGCTCTCAACCTCGTCCTCGTCCTCACCCTCGTCCTCGTTCTCAACCTCAACCTCAACCTCGTCCTCAACCTCAACCTCGTCCTCAACCTCCCCCTCACCCTCCCCCCTTCCCCGCTACATCATCACGCCCGTCGCCTCCGGCATCGTCGTGGTGGATCCGCACCGGGCCCATGCGCGGGTGCTGTACGAGGAGTTGCTCGCGCGGCATCGGGATGGGGAGGGAGCGCAAGAGGCGGGCAGTGGTGTGGTGGCGCAGCGGTTGCTTTTTCCGGAGGAGTGTTCGCTGCCGCCTGCAGAGCGCGCGTGGATGCTGGCGGAGCGGGAGCGGTTGATGGAGTGGGGTTTGCACATCGAGGGAGCGGAAGGAGGGGTGCGGGTGCTCGC
>JBIIRP010000003.1:0-38777 GCA_044341475.1 Flavobacteriales bacterium
GCATGCATCGCGGTAAACATACCTCATCTTCAGTGGATTAGAACCACAGAGCCCTGCGACTTATTCACGAAGTTGTGAAAAGTACACAGGGCTCCTCAGTGACACATAGATGCGGTGGACCTCAGTCCCGCGGCCGGCGCACGGTGCGCTCGGGAACGAGCAGGACCCCTTCCGGCGTCCGGATCATCTCGTAAAACAGCGGGTGGAGGTAGTTCAGGGTACGGGGAAAGGGCCGCTGTTCGAAGCGGCACCGCCAAACCGTCAACGCCAAGCGCTTCAACGTAAACCACGCATGGGTGTTGAATCCGTCCGGACGCGCGAACCGTTCGATCCAGGCGTGCGCATCGGCTAGGGTCCGGATGGAGGACGGGGCCTCGAGGGCGATGGGGTTGAGTGGAATGGACATGTTCGTATCGTTTGACGGTACAAACGAACCCACCCACTCCGCAATGGAATTACGTAGTGAACTTTTTCCTGCAAAAAATCACGAATACGCAGCGAGCGCGGTCCGCAGGGCTTCCGCAATGCGGGAACGCAAGGTGTCCGGCGACTCGACGACCACAGCAGGCCCCAGACCCAGAATGAACTGCACGAGTTCGAAGCTGGGCTGCACGTTCAGGCGCACTTCCCAAACGCCGGGCGACCGCTCGTGCAGGCGTTGCGAGGGGTGGGCGGGCAGGGAGCTGAGGTAGCGCGCCTCGACGGCGGTGCACCGCAGCACGATCTCTTCCGGAGGAGTCGGCAGGCGGGTGATGCCGAAGCACGCAGCGAAGTAGGTGCGGCCGTCGAACTCGGGGCGGCGGTCGAAGGTGGCGTCCGTGGGGGTGACGGCCGAGATGCGGTCGAGACCGAAGGTCCGGAAATCCCCCCGCCCCGCGTCCCAACCGACGATGTACCAGCGGTTTCGGTATTCCTTGAGCAGGTGCGGGTCGATGCGGTGGGACTGGATGGGGCTGCCGTCGAATTTGGTGTGGGCCAGGTCGACGGTGCGGCGTTCGCGGATGGACTCGAGCAGCGGCGCGAGCCATTCGGGGCCGTGCGGCGCGGGGACGGCCTCGAATTGCACGAGGTCCTCAAGGCCCGCGGTGTCGAGGCTGGGCGCGATCGAAAGGCGGTCGGCAATTTTTGAGATAGCTGCGCCAAACTGGCTAAAAATGGGCACGTCGCGGTACTGCACCAGCGTCCGCGCCGCAAACCGGATGGCGTCGAGCTCATCGTCGTTCAGCCGCAATTCCGCCACGGAATACTCCGGATCCGTGTAGTAGTAGCCGTGGTTCCGCCGGCAGAACGCGATGGGCGCATGAAAGCCCAGCTCGGTCTCAAACCGCATCGCGTACAGGTCCTTTTCGATGGTCGACAGGCTGATGGCTCCTCCTCCGGCATCGCCGTACAGGGCCTCCTCACAGGCCTCGCGCAGGTCCTCTTTCGTCGGGTAAGGACGCGCCGTGTTCGTCAAACACCGGTCGATGATGCGGTACCGCAGGAGGGCGTACTTGTTGAACGGCATGGCGTCAGGTGAACTGTGCGAGGACCGCTTCGATCCACCGGGCTGCCGCCACGGCGAGCGGGAGCACCACGAGGGCGGGCAGCAAGTCCGCCATCCGGAACGACCGCACCCCGACGAGATCGAGGCCCAGCGCCACCAGCAAGATGCCACCCACCGAGGAGAACTCGGCGGCGGTGGCGGCCTCCATTTGGCCTCCGGCGGCCGCGAAGGCCGCCGTGAGCGCCCCCTGTAGCACCAGCACCCCCGGCGCTGCCCACAGCACCCCCCGCCCGAATGCGGCCGCGAGGAACGCCGCCGCGATGCCGTCCATCGTGCCCTTCACCAGCAGCACGCCCGGCTCCCCGTGCACACCGTCTTCCATGCAGCCGATGACGGTCATCGACCCCGCGCAAAAGAGGACCATCGCCTTCAGGAATCCGTTGTCTGCGCCTCCGGCCGAATCGCCCGCCCAACGGCTCGAGAGCGCGTCCAACCGCCGCTGCACCCCCAACGCACTGCCTAACAGGATGCCCACGAAACACGCGAAAAACACCGCGAGCGGCTGCTGCATCCCGGCCACCATCCGAATCCCGAGCCCGAGCGTGAACAGTCCGGCTGCTAAGAAGGCGGCATCCTTGCCTGACTCCGTCAGCCGACCGCGAAACGCCAGTCCCACCGCGGCTCCCAGCGCCACGGCTCCTGCGTTGTACAGCGTCCCGACCATGGGACGAAAGTACACCTCACTCGTGCGATCCGAAGTGCAGGCCCACGGTCACCGCTCCGACGTTGTTTTCCAGTTCGCCTTCGAAGAACGGCAGCATGGGCACTTCCACTACTAGTGAGACGTGCTTGAACCCCGCTTGAATCCGTCCTGAAGCGGCGAATCGGTTGACGCCGAAGCCCTTGTACTTTTCTTTCCAGTCGCCCCCGACCGCGTCTTCGTAGACGCGGCGGTAGCTGCTGTAGAGCTTCACGCCGCCGACGATTCCCGCAGCGAGGTGGAAGCCTTCGCCGGACGTTTTCGAGGTGTGTACATCGAGCAGCAATGGAACGCGCACCCAACCGGCCCGCAATGCGTGTCGCCGCATGTTGAGCGAGTCGACGGCCACGGCCTCGAGCCCAGTGGTGGCCGCGGCATCGGCGTAAGCCAGTTTGACGCCGTCCTCGACTCCCACCCGCCAGAGGTCCATGCCGAAGCCCGTCGTCAAGCCGAAGCGCTCGCCGATGAGCTTCGCACGGTATTCGATGGGGTTCAACTCCATGCGCCAATTCGACCCGATCCGGTCGTCCGCCAGAGACCAAGCCGCGGGGGTTCCCCATCCCGACACCTCGGGCAGGCCCGGCGCGATGGCGTTGGGGGACGTGTAAAACAGCCCCGTTCCGAATGAGATGCCCTTCCAAAGTCCACGGATGCCCTCTTCGTCGTCATCGCACGAGGAATCGTCTTCGAGCGGGATCTTGAATTCCCACTCGATCTCGCCATCCACATCTGTTTCGATGTTTGTGAAGGCAGCTTCTAAACCCATTTCCAGCTCCTCAAGCATGTCTTCCATGTCCTCGAGCCCTTCGAGGTCCATCTCGATTTGGATTCCCTTGCCGAGCGTCGAATCCACCTGAACCACCAACATGTCCCCCTCGCCGTCCCGCATGCGGATGACAATGCGCTTCTCAATGCGGAGGGTATCAAGGTTTTCGATGGTCACTGCCGTTGTGGTGTCCGCAGACAGGGCCTGTGCCGGTAAGGCGAAAGGAGTGGGGAGGGCTGCCGCCGGGGCAGCCCAAACGCCCGCGGCACTCAGCATGCCGCAAAGGGTACGTGTCAGTTTCATGGTTCTTCAGTTATTGTTCGTTCGAAATCTGTCATCGCCAGCACCTCCAATCCGCCGAGGTACACCACCATGATGCCCTCGGCCTCTTCCGCCCGCTTCCATCCAAACCTTCCCCCCGTCCGCTCCACGGCCCGTTCCCCTAGTTGCGCAAACCAGTAGCTGGCTGCGGCGCGCAGCTGGTAGAGGGGTTGAGGTTGAGGTTGAGGTTGAGGTTGAGGTTGAGGTTGAGGTTGAGGTTGAGGTTGAGGTTGAGGTTGAGGTTGAGGTTGAGGTTGAGGTTGAGGTTGGGGTTGAGGGGTGAGGGGTGAGGGATGAGGGGTGAGGGGTGAGGGTTGAGATTGCGGGGCTTCTTCTCCATCCCTCATCTCTGCGATCTCAGTGCTGGCGTAGCCGGCCCCCTGTTCCCTCAAGCTGGCGGAGCTAGCGCCCTCATCCATCATCTCTGCGATCTCAGTGCTGGCGTAGCCGGCCCCCTGTTCCCGCAAGCTGGCGGAGCCAGCGCCCTCATCCCTCATCCCTGCAATCTCAGTGCTGGCGGAGCCAGCACCCGGTTCCCTCAAGCTGGCGGAGCTAGCGCCCTCACCCCTAGCCCCTGCAATCTCAGTGCTGGCGGAGCCAGCGCCCTGTTTCCTGAAACTGGTGGAGCCAGCGTTTGGTTCCTCCGGCATCGCCCACCAGCCGAGGAGCGCAAGCCCGGCAAGGGCGGCGGCCGCGGCGGTCAGTCGGAGGAAACGGGACGGGTGGGGGCGCGAGGCAGCTGCGCGGTAGAGGCGGGTGCGGTCCGGGAAGGAGGTAGAGAAGTCGGGGTGCAGGGTCGGGGTTGTGGCGGTCGCAGGGGCTTTTTTCAGGTGGTCCCAGGTGCGTGGGGGGGAGGGGGGCGGCGTGAGGAAGGGACCGCGGTCCGTAGGGTCGAAGGGGGGGAGGCGGCGGTTCATAGGAGGGCGTCGATGGGCCCGAGGGCGGTTTGGAGCGCCTTCCGGGCGCGAAAAATGTAGACCCGCACCTGGTCGAGCGAAAGGGAGGTGATATCCGCGATTTCCTGGTAGCTATAGCCTTCGTAGTCGCGCAGTAGCACGACCGATCGCTGCACCTCGGAGAGGCCATCGAGGGCGCGGTGCAGCAGGGCCTGCACGTCGTGCGGCGGCACGTCCGACGCCACCGCGTGGGCCGGTTCGAGCGGCGTTCGGGGCTTGCGGCGGCGCAGGAGGTCGATGCAGCGGTGGTGCACGGTGGTAAACAGGTAACTTTTCGTTTTCGTCGGGTCGACGTCGTGCCGCCGCGTCCAAAGCCGTTCGAAGGCGTCCTGGACCGCATCTTCGGCATCCTGCGCATCGGCAGTGACCGAAAGTGCGAACCGGTACAGGCCATCGGCGAAGGCGTCTACGCAGCCGTTGAAGGCGTCGACCGTCATGCCGGTGAGACGCCGTTCAGCCGTCGTTGTTACAGCTCCCGTCTCCGGCGCGATTTCCGCGCTGGCAATCAGGGAAGTAGCCGATAGGTAAAAGCCGGGGACCCCGGTTCTCCGAGGCTGTTCACGAAGCCCGTGAAGGTCAGCGCGCGTGTGCCGTGGGTGCCGCATTCCACTGCAAAGGAAAGGTCCGGCGTCACGGCATAGCCCAATTCGAAGTCGTACGTTTTCCAATCGTAGCCCACAGCGTCCGCATCGTCCGACAGGAGGGAAAGCACATCTGCAGTGAGGGCGACGGAGGCGAAGGGCATCCCGTCGAGGCGTGCGGCGCGGCGTCCGCAGGGGTTGAGCAGCGCGCCCGTGACTTGGTACGGGAATGGATCGGCCTCGTCTTCGAAGCGGACGAGGTAGGACGTAAAGAGCAGGTCCCAGCTGTCCTTCGGGGGGGCGGCGACCACTGCCCCTGCGTCGAGCGACCACTGGGTGGCGTGGTAGGCAGGATCCGAAGTGGATGCGAACGTCACTTCATCCGTTCCGTCGAGGTTTGCGACCGTCAGGGTGAAGCCATCGGGCGCTGCGGCCAGCCGGAATTTCTTCAACCCGCGCGCCGCACCATCCGGGTCCAGCCCGCGGTCGAGGACCAGCACCCGCTCCCAGTCGCTTCCGATGGCCAAATCTTCCGGCTGCCGGGACGACAGGTCGTATTCCCACACCAGCGCCGCCGGGTCGATGGGGTCCGTCCAACCGCCGGGCGCGACGGCCACGCGCAGGCCCGGGATGGACGAGTTGAGGAATAGCAGCGGTGTGCCGTCGTGGGTCAGGGCACAATCCCAGCTGTATTTGTCAAAAACCCCTACCAGCGAGTCGTTTACAAGGCTGAAGTACGCCTGTTGCCGGTAGTCTCCGCCGAGCTCCACGGCGGCGGTCCGGTTGCCGTAGAGGTCGTTCAGATTGATGGTCTCGACCAGCTCCGCTTCGAGCGCGACCTCTTCTTTGCGGCAGCCGGCCATCGCAAGAAGCACCAAGGCCACTGCGCCAGCGTGTGCGGAAGAGCGGGCGAGAAAACGCTGCATCAGAAAGTGAACTGGAGTGTGAAACGGAAATTCCGGCCGAGCGAAACCGGCTGGGAACCGGCGGCAGCGCTGTGGATGCCTCCCGTCCCGACCGTCTCCCCCGACAGCGTGCGGGTCGTAGCGCCGAGGAAGTTGTCCACGCCACCCGTCAACGCCAGTCTGCCGTCGAGCCACGAGCGAGCGGCATACAGCGAGACGAGCGTGATGGGACTGAGGGTGGCTTGGGCCCACCCGCCTGTTCCGTCCGGCTGGACGATGGTTTCGTTGTGGGCGTAGTTGGTTTGGGCGGTCAGCACCACCTCCCCCGGAATCCGCACATCGCACGAGGCGGAGGCCTGAAGCGACCGGTTGCCCTCGGGCGTGCCATCGGTCTCGAACCACGTCTGGCGGTCGACTCCGGTAGCTTGGACGCGCCACGAGGCCCGATCGCCCGACCGCTCGAGGCCGAGCCCGATGCCCGCCGTGCGCACCTGGCCGAGGTTGATGTACGTGTACGACTGGGTTTCCGAATCGACCAGTGCCAGGTCGATGAGCTGCACGACCTCGTTGTGGAACAGCCGGATGCTGGGCGAAATGAGCGCCCGATCTGTGAGCTTCCGCAGGGTGTAACTCGCTGTGAAACTGGTCGAAAACTCGGCTTCGAGATCGGGATTTCCCTGAATGTTGTGGTTGAAGTCGACGAAGCGGAAGTAGAGTTCTTTGAGTTCGGGTGCGCGGAATCCCCGGGCGTACGACGCTCGGACCGCGTGGCTACCGCGGGTCCACTTGACATGCAGGGACGGTACGACCGGCGCGCCAAACACCGCATTGTATTCCGCACGCACCCCGGGCCGCACGACGAGCCGGGGAGTCGGTCGCCATTCCACGGACCCGAACAGGGCCGCCTGCTGCATCGCCGGCCGGTCCACGCCGAGGCGGCTGCCCGACGCGACTTCCCGGCTGACATCGTATCCGAGCGACGCCTCGAGCCGCTCCCCGAACGGCCGGACCACCGACGCCCGGCTCTGCCACGTCCGGAACTCCGCCGTGTCGTTCATGCCCTCGGCGTACAGCGGTTCCCGGCTCAGGTCCACCAAATCCCGCGAGTACGTCCGCCGGTCCCTCCAATACCGTGTAAACGAGGCAAATCCATCGACCCGCATCCCGCCGACCTCGCCTTCCACGTCCGTCCGCACCACTTCCCGCCGGGTCGTAAACACCCCGTCGCGGGCGACCGGCGTGCGGTACACTCCGAGCAACGAATCGTCGATGGCCACCGTTGTCGTGACGTACTCCACCGGTCCGTCGTTCCACAGCGTTTCCCACATGCCGTCCGCCCCGACCGACCACGTCAGCCCGCCGAAGTCGTGCGCAAGGCCGAGGCTGGCGCTGAGTTGCTCCTTCGGCTTCCACAGCAATTCCCGGCCGGACCGGTCCGGAGGATTGCCCCCCCCGAAGTACAGACGTGAGGCCCGACCGTTCAGCCGCGTTGACTTCCCGATCGGAGTGGCGTACTGGACCGAGGTCGTGAGCCGCTGAATCGACTCCGCCACGGCCCGGACTTCGGCGCGGGGGGCAGAGCTCGTCGAGCGGGTGATGAGGTTGATGGTGCCGGCGATCGCTTCCGAGCCGTACTCGACGCTCATGGGGCCTTCGATGACCTCGATGCGTTCCACCGCGTCGAGCGGAAGCTGGTCGAGGTCGATGTTGCCGTCGAGGCGCCCGATGACCGGCACGCCGTCGACCAGGACCTGGACGTGCTGGCCGGAAAGGCCGAGCATGCGGACCGTCGAGCCGATTTGACCGTCGTAGCCGAGGGTGAGGTTCGTTTGGGTGGCCAAAACATCCCGCAGCGTCACCGCCGCCACGCGGTCAATCGCCCGCCGGTCAAGCACCTGCACGGGCTGGACGGCATCGACGTCGTTCCGCAAACCGTACTGCCCGGTGACGACCGCTTGCGGGATGGCGTAGGTTGCCGGGGCAAGCTGCACTGTCCCGGAAGGCAAGGTGTCCGTCGTGAACACCGCCGCAGCGAAGCCCACCGCGCTGACCCGGACGGTGGCGGGTGCTGCAGAGGGCAGCGCGAACTGGCCGCTGGCATCTGCGGCCCAAACCGCACCCGCACCGGCCGGGTCCGCGAGGAGCTGCACGGTCGCTCCCGGCACCGGTCCACCGCCCGAAGCGTCTACGACGTGGAATTGGGCAGTGGCACCCGAAAACCCTCCGCCCACCGCCACAGCGGCAAGCAGCACATGGCGTGCAGCGGAGGGTCTCGGGGCCGTCACGGAATCAGAGAATGACGATGCGGTGGGTGGACGTTGCCGTGCCGTCGGCCACGCGGATCAGGTAGGTACCTGCTGGGAGACCGTCGAGGGCCACCGTGGAGGGCGTGCCGGGTGCAGCCTGAGCCGGGAGCGAGGCGATGCGCGCTCCGGCGAGAGACCACACTTCTGCCGTGGAGGTGGCGCTGCAACCGCTG
This sequence comes from Flavobacteriales bacterium, assembly GCA_044341475.1. GTDB lineage: Bacteria > Bacteroidota > Bacteroidia > Flavobacteriales_D > Sanyastnellaceae > CAMCYM01. The sequence continues at coordinate 8,255 of JBIIRP010000003.1, forward strand.
AGGTAGAGGGTGTTGCCGGTGACCGGGTTCGGGTAGACCTGGATGGAAGATGCCGGGGATTCCGCGATGCCCACGGCGGAGGCCACCTCGGAGGTGAACGTGGTGATGCCGGTGGAAGAGCCGGTGAATCCGGTGAAAATGAGCTTGTGGATGGCGCCGGAGCCGGTTTGGACAAAATAGACCCGGTCCCCGTCGATCTGCCACATGAAGTTCACGAGTGATTTCCAATCGTTTCCGATCGTCACGATGCTGTCCGTGGTAAGCGTGTAGTCCGTGTGCACCGCGGCATTCACGTCCACGCCGTCGCCCTCCGCCGCCGCACGGTCGCGGTTCAGCAGAATGCCGGTCGTGGGGAATAGGCCGTACTGGGTCGGTCCCACGTAGCGGGTGAAGACCATGTCCCAGGTCGCAGTCGCCGGCTCGCGGTCCACTACGCCGTCCGTGAAGTGGAAGTAGACGAAGTTGCGGTCCGCGTAGTCGGCCATCGCGACCGTCGAGGTGGTTTCGTTCGAGCCGTCGAGCTCGGCGTAGGTGAAGGACCACAGGCCGTTCGAGAGGTCGTTGATGCGGAGTTTCAGGGCGCTTCCGTCGGCGCGCTTGAAGATGTAGAGGGAGTCGCCTACGACTTGGTGCAGGGGAGGACCGCTGTACACGCCCCAACCGAAGTCCATCGGGTCGCCTGAAAAGCCGGTGTTGAAGGCGCCTGTTTCCCAGAGGTCGAGTCCGTTGTTGCGCTTCGGCCAGGTGGAGAAGCCCGTGGAATCCACGGTATTCCAGGCGCTGAGGTCGCCGTTCGGGTAGACGGCGAGTTCGCGGCCGTTGCCGTCGTTGATGCGGATGCCGATGGCAAACGGATTCGTCACCTCGAGGGCGATGTCCCAGTTGTCGGCAGGCACCGTGGCGACGATTCCTGTTTCGAGGGAGAAGTACACGTCCTGGGCATAGTTCGCACCCTGCTCGATGGAGTGGGTGGTTTGGGCAGTGCCCGGATTCACCGAAAGCAAGCAGACACAAACGACCGACGCGAGGGAGGTAAAGTGCTTCATAGAATGTGTTTTTCCGCAGGTTCGAAAGCGGATGCAAAGGTTTCTCCGGACCTCCGGGGTGGCGTGTCACGGGGGCGTCAAAAAGAGGTGGTCCAAGCGTCAAGAGTCCTTTCGAACGGTTCTAGTTTTGGCCTCGCCACGGACACCTCTCCCTACTGCCCATGAACCCCATTTCTGCAAACCCCTTCCACTTCCTGAACGCGGTTGTCGATGAACCGCGCGAGGCCCCGGCTGTTATGAAGCCATGATGGAGTGGCTGAAGGCGTTAGGAGTCGCAGGATTCCTTTTTTTCCTGATCAAAGGACTGCTGTGGCTTGTGGTGTTTGCCTTGATTTCGCGGGGCATCATCAAGCGGGAGGCGGTGCAGCGGTTCCGGGAACGCGTGCGCATCTTTCCGCGCCGTTCCGGGAAGGCCTGAGGCCTACCTTTGGGACCGCCGGGGCAGGAGGTCCGGCAATGTGACCCGACATGGAGTTCATTCGTGAAGCCCGCGATCCCGGATCCGCGGCCCGGGCGGGCCGGCTCCTCACCCCCCACGGTGCGGTGGAAACCCCCATCTTCATGCCCGTCGGGACCGCAGGTACGGTGAAAGCCGTCCCGCAGCGCGACCTTACCGACGACATCAACGCGCCCATCCTCCTCGGCAACACCTACCACCTTTACTTGCGGCCCGGCACGGCCGTGCTCGAGGCGGCGGGCGGTTTGCACCGGTTCATGGGGTGGGATCGGGCGATTTTGACGGACAGCGGGGGGTATCAGGTGTTCAGTTTGGCCGGGAACCGGAAGATCAAAGAAGAAGGGGTCACCTTCCGCAGCCACATCGACGGCAGCAAGCACCTGTTCAGCCCGGAAGCGTCGATGGACATCCAGCGGAGCATCGGGTCAGACATCGTCATGGCCTTCGACGAGTGCCCGCCGTACCCGTGTGACCTGGCTTACGCCCGGACCTCGATGGAGCTGACCCACCGCTGGCTCGACCGGTGCATCGCCCGCCTCGCGGAGACCGAGCCGAAGTACGGCCACGCCCAGGCGCTCTTTCCTATCGTCCAAGGCTCGGTGTACCCCGAACTGCGGGCCCAGTCCGCCCACGAGGTGGCGGCGCGCGGTGCCGTGGGAAATGCCATCGGCGGCCTCAGCGTGGGCGAACCGGCAGAGGACATGTACGCGATGGCGGAGCTCGTGTGCGGCATTTTGCCGGAAGACCGGCCGCGTTACCTCATGGGGGTAGGCACGCCGGTTAACATTCTGGAAAACATCGCATTAGGGGTCGATATGTTCGATTGCGTGATGCCCACCCGCAACGCGCGCCACGGCGTGCTCTTCACGTGGGAGGGGGTGATCCAAATCAAAAACAAGCAGTGGGAGAATGACCACTCGCCCCTCGATCCCCTCGGCACCTCCCCGGTGGATTGCGCCTACAGCCGGGCTTACGTCCGGCACCTGATGCACACCGGCGAATACCTCGCCCTCTACATCTGCAGCGTCCACAACCTCGCGTTCTACCTCGAACTCGTCCGTCAGGCCCGCACCCACATCCTCGCAGGGGACTTCCGGGACTGGAAGGAACGCGTCATTCCGGGCCTCGCCCGCAGGCTGTGAATCCGATGCGTCTGCTCACCCGGCTCGACCGCTACGTCATCCGGAGGTTCTTGACGACCTTCTTTTACATGATTGCGGTGTTTTGCGTGATCGCGGTGGTGTTCGATTTGATGGAGAACATCGGCCGGCTCATCGAAAACGAGGCGCCGCTGGGCCCGACCATCTTGTATTACCTCAGTTTTTGCTTCCATTTCGGCAATCTGCTGAGCGGATTTATCGTGTTCCTGACCATTATTTGGTTCACCAGCAGGCTTGCCCAAACCTCCGAAATCATCGCGATGCTGAGCGGTGGCATGAGCTACTGGCGTTTCCTGCGGCCTTACTTCCTCGCCGCATCGGTGCTTGTGGCGATGTCGCTCGCCATCACCCACTACATCCTCCCGCGCGCAAACGCGAGCAAGGTCGATTTCGAGTTCGAGTACGTCCACGTGAACTACCACATCACGGACCAGCACCTCTACCGCGAAATCGCGCCGGGCACCATCGCCTATTTCCGGAGCATCACGCTCGAGCGCAACACCGGCTACCGGTTCCAACTCGAGCAATGGGACGAGCGCAACCGCCTGAAACAGCGCATTCTCGCGGCGAAAGCGACCTACATCCCCGAGGACAGCACATGGCGGCTGGTGAATGCGAGCATCCGGGATTTGGCGCCGGACGGCCGGGAGTCGCTGCGGTTTGTGAATGAGCTGGACACGGTGCTCCCGATGGAATTCAGCGACTTCGGCGTGCGGGCCGCGGTGTTGTCCACCATGACCACGCCGGAGCTCGCGGCTTACATCGAGGAGGAGGCTGCCCGGGGTTCGGCAGTTGCCCAGCTCCAGCTCGACTTGCTCGCGCGCACGGCGAACCCATTTGCCATCTACGTGCTGACACTCATCGGGGTGGCCATCGCCTCGCGCAAGGTGCGGGGTGGCGTGGGCGTGCACCTGTTTCTGGCGGTGCTCATCGGGTTCACGTACGTCTTCACTGCAAAGCTGATCACGGTCTACGCGGCGGCTTCGCCTGTGGCCGACGGGCTGGTCGGAGGGCCGGAGAACCGGCTGCTGCTCGCGGCGTGGTTGCCGAATCTGCTGTTCGCGGCGTTCGGCATCGTCTTAGTCGCTCGAGCGCCGAAGTAGGGGGTCAGCGGCCCGCCTCCAGCGGCCCGCACCAAACCGCCCATCCCCGGTCCGCCCCCGCCCCCGCCGCCGCGGCCGCCTCCCCTTCCGCCCCGCGCCCCTTGAAAATCCCGTACACCGCCGACCCACTCCCGGTCAGCGAGCGGTACGCGGCTCCGGCCCGCTCCAGCATCTCCAGCGCCTCCGCCACCGGGCGGTGCGCGGCCGCGACGCCCGCCTCGAAATCGTTCCACACCCGCCCCGTCCAATCCTCCAGCGCGATCCCCGGTAACTCCCGCACATCAAACGGCGCCGGCCGCGGCGTCACGGCCGCAAAGGCCTCCCGCGTGCTCACATGCACCCCCGGATGCAGGACGGCCACGTGGCACCCCGCCAGCGCCGGCAACGCCCCCACCCCCCACGGCTCCACCACCTCTCCCCGGCCGCTCACCCGCGCCGGTCCATCCCCGAGAAAGAACGGGCAATCCGACCCCAGCCGCTCCGCCAGCCGCCCCCACCCCCCGGCCTCCTCCTTCAGTCCCACCCCGAACCCGTCCCGCAAGGCCCGCAGCATCCACGTCCCGTCCGAACTCCCCCCCCCGAGCCCCGCCCCCGACGGCAGCGCCTTGATCAGGTGGGCCTGCACCCCGGGCACATCCCCGTCCGCCGCCGCCACCACCTCGCGGTACGCCCGCACCACGAGGTTCGACTCGGGCGGCCCCTCGACCGTGCGGCCCACCACCTCACACGCCACCTCGCCCGGCTCCCCGCTCGCCACCACCTCAAGCACGTCCGTCCAACCGATGGGCAGGAAGACGCTTTCGAGCGCGTGGAATCCGTCCGGGCGTTTGCCGGTGATGAAAAGGCCGAGGTTGAGTTTGGCGGGGGGGAAGGTGAGCAAGGTTTAGGTTGAGGTTGCGCGGCTTTGCCGCGAGTTTGAGGTTGACCTCAATAAGGTGCGCCGGCGAAGAGGACGGCGAGGCCGACGAGCGAGAACACCGAAAGCGTCCCTGCCGTGGAATGTGCAATCGCCTGTTTCCTTGCGGATTGGTTGTAGCACGCGAGGTAGGCCGGATCGGACCACATGGACTGGTGCACGAGGATTTTCTCCGGGTTGCTGCATCCGTAAGGCGTTCGGTTGACCACCGCACATCCCACGATGCCCCAAATCGGTTGGGCGGCCCCGATGAGAAATTGCCCGACCCGGTGCCCGTGCAGGTACCCGTCGGCCTTACCGACGAGGCAGGCATCCGTTCCTCCCGGGGTCAGCATGACTTGGCCATTTCCGTAGGGGGGTAGCGTGGGGTCCGGTTGGCTCCAACCCTGCGGCATTTGGGTGCACAACACACCAAGAACTATACAAATCCGAAAAGGGAGGTTCATCCTTTGAGCAATAGAAGTTCGAATTCACCGCCAAAGTAAATCAACCGCACTACCGGGCTGCCGAAAGGTCAGTCGAGGTAGCCGAAGCGGCGCAGCTTTTGTTCGTCGTCGCGCCAATCCTTGTCGACGCGGACATACAAATCGAGGAAGACCTTGCGGCCGATAAAGGCCTCGAGGTCGCGGCGGGCTTCGGTGCCGACCCGCTTGATCATGCTCCCCCGCGAGCCGATGACGATGTGTTTTTGGGATTCGCGTGCAACGCGGATCTCGGCACGAATGCGCACAATCCCTTCCTCGACCACGTAGGATTCGACCACCACTTCGCACGAGTACGGGATCTCCTGCTTGTAGTGCGTCAGGATCTTCTCGCGCACGATTTCCGCGACGAAAAAGCGCATCGGCCGGTCCGTGAGCTCGTCTTTCGGGAAAAACGGCGGGCTGACGGGCAGCATGCCCACGAGCCGCTCGAGCAGCGGGTCGACGTTGAAGCCGTGCAGTGCGCTGATGGGAGCAATCTCCGCGCGCGGGAGTTTTTCTTGCCAAAAAGCAAGCCGCTCCGCCACCCGGCCCTGATCCGACAGGTCGATTTTATTCACCAGCACGAGCACCGGAACCTCCATCGCCGCGATTTTGCGGAAGGTCTCCGGGTGGGCCAAACCGTCTTCAAACGGATCCGTCACCAGCAGCACCACATCCGCGTCCTGCAGCGCACTCCGCACGAAACCCATCATGCCCTCCTGCAACTTATACGCGGGGTCGAGCACCCCGGGAGTGTCGCTGTACACGATTTGCCACTGGGGGTCGTTGACGATGCCCATGATGCGGTGGCGGGTGGTTTGGGCTTTGCGGTTGATGATGCTCAGCCGCTCGCCCACGAGCCGATTCATCAGCGTGCTCTTGCCCACATTCGGCGAGCCGATGATGTTCACAAAGCCCGCTCGATGGCCTTCCGGTGCGTGCTCAAGCGGCGCGAACGGATCGCGCGGTCCTTGCTCTGACCGGAACTGCTCGGCCTGGTTTTCGTCGGGAGTTGCCACTGCCTGCGAAGGTACTTCAGGAACCGAGCCGCCGGCCGGTTTCTCCCAGTCCACATGAATTTCGTGCGGGGGACTTGACTTCTGCAATCCTGTGCGTAGCTTTGTCCTCCCGTTCACGGCAGCAGTGCCGCTCGGGAATACATCGCGGGGTGGAGCAGTTGGTAGCTCGTCGGGCTCATAACCCGAAGGTCGTCAGTTCGAGTCTGGCCCCCGCAACACAAAAGCCCCGGAAACCCCGGGGCTTTTTTATTGAGCTTTCTTGAGGAACGGAAGTGCTAGATGGTGTGTGTGCTGAATGACGCCTGGCGCTCCGCATTCAGTATTCCTGGATTAACACATCCGTCGGGATGCCGAGCACGTTGTGCAGCTTGCGGATCATTTCGAGAGTGAGCTTCCGTTTGCGGTTCAAAACTTCACTCACACGACTTTTCAGGCCGATGACCGCGGCGAGGTCCTTTTGCTTGTAGCCCAGTTGTTCCATCCGGAAAAGGATAGCTTGGATGGGATCCGGGAGGTCGATAGGATGCGTCTCCTTCTCGTAGGTATCGATCAGGAGCGACAAGAGGTCCAGTTCATCTCCGAGTGGGGTCCCATGTGGGGCGTCAAAAATCTCCTCCAGCCGGCTCAATGCCTGCTGGTACTCTTGCTCAGTCCGGATAATCTTCCACCCCATGGCATTTGCATTCTCGTACATGTCGTCCTCCAACCTCAACCTCGCCCTCACTCACACGCCTGCCCGAAGTCGCCGAGGAAGAGCAGGAGGTCGCCTGTTCCGATGGAGCCGTTGTCGTCGATGTCGTAGGGGCCTGTCCAGTAGTTGCTGAAGGCGGCGAGGAAGAGGAGGAGGTCGCCGATGTTGACGGCGGAATCGTAGTTGAAGTCGCAGACGCAGTTGCCGCCCGGGAGGAAGCCGTCGCCGCCGCATTCCATGGCCCACTGCGGGAAGGCTCGGGCTTCGGCGCAATGGAAGGCTTGGACGGCGACTTGGGAGCCGATGGCGCGCCCGCGTCCGTCGTCCATCGGGGGATGGATGCCGCCCCAAATCCGGCTCAAGGAACTTTGGTTCGAGGCGTCGTAGTAGGTGGCCCACTGCAGGTCGAAGGTCATCGAGGGACCGTCCTCGAAGACGAGGTACTGGTTCATCTGCACCGTCTTCGTGCCGAGCCCGCCCGGGAAATAGGGCGTGCCGGTGAGGAGCGTGAGCACCTCGGCTCCGGCGCGGGAGTACGTGGAGTGGCCGCTGAGGTAGCCGGCGAAGGGTGGAGAGACGAAGGTGGGGCGCTGGTAGGGCCACCAGTTTTTGGCCAAAATCCATCCGACACCCGCCTCGTCGAAAAGCGGAACTTCCACGTAGTCAGGCCCGCGCCAGGTCCACAACTTGATTTCGCCGATGTTCTGACCGTTTGCGCCAGCAAGCGGATCGCCAGGCCCTACCACCTCCACATAGTCCGGAATCAGTGGGAATCCTGCCGGATGGTAGTTGTCGAGCGTCGGATCGGAACACTGGCCCTTCTCGGCCATGTACCGGATGGCAGACACCGGGCGGGAGCTGTCGTAGTAGCCCTTCACGCTCCACGTGGCGATCGCGGCGTCGTGCATGGCCCCACCGAGCGCGAGGTAGGCTTTCACACTGTATTCGAGCGGATCGAGCAGGGGGCCCTGGCCGCGCCAGCGGTATTCGAACAGCGGATGGGCCATCACATCGTTGACGATGGTGAACCAGTGACCGGGCGGGGTTTCCGAGTCCGGTCCATCCGCCCAATACTCGGCCACGCACCGGGTGAAGTCGCCGCGCGGCACCAGCTCCGGCGCGTAAGGCTCTCCGGTCACGGGATTCACGGGGTGGCCAGTTTCCGGCGATCCACCTTCGAAGAGGTCGTAAAACGTTGCGAGGTTCGTCAGGTCCGTGGGGAAGGAGCCATCCGACCCGCCGCGCCCGCCCGGGCTGACGTCCCACAGCACACCGTCGCTCGGATCGTGGTGGCTTTGCCAAATGGACACCAGCGTGTAGTTCCACTTCCACAGGTCGTCCATCCCACCAGCGGATGTCGTGTCAAGCAGGGAGGGCGGACCGGGGTTCAGGTACACTTCGTACGTGCACCCATCGCGCTGGAGTACTTCCTTCCAGTCGGGATCGAGGGAAAACGGCGCGACACGGCCCCATTCCGGGCCGATGAAATTCGGGACCGAGGTGAGGACGTTGCCGCTTTGGTCAATGAACACCGGTACTTCGACGCGCTGCCACCGGTTCGGGTCCACCATGTTCGGGTTCCCCGGAAACAGCATCTGGAGGTTCGGGTTGATGGGAGTGTAGCAGGTGGCGGCGTAGTTGTTCTGTTGGTTCGAGCCGTCTTGCAGCCCGAAGGCAATGATTTTTGAAGCGACGTAATTCCCCAGAGCTGCGGGCCCGCCCGTGAGGTAATCGGTGGACGTGTAGCTCGGGTCTAGGCCGAGCTCGGCCATGTAGGCATTGATGTTTGCGGACGTCGAAGCCCAGTCTGGCGATGCAGAGAACCGGTTGATAATCAAACGATAAACCGCGTAGCTTATCGCGGTTTCCTGGGCACTCTTGACGGCGGCAGGATCCGAAGGAATCGCAACGCCAGCGAACGGGCAGGTGTAGCCGTCCCAGGTTTTTCCGAGGAAGAAGGTCTCCGTCGTACCCGGGGCATAGGCGGCGAAGCAGTCGTACATCGCCACACTGGTATGCAACAGGTTGCGCGCATGGACGACCGGCCTGGCGAGGTCGTTCCGGATGGCTTCGAGGACCTGCTCGTTCCAGTGGGTAGCCAGGGAATGCGGGGTTTGGGCAGTGGCCGTGCCACTGAACCAAACGAACAAGAGCATCACACACGCTAAACGCATGATTTCCAAGTTTTGTCTGGCAGTTAAGATACGGATGCCTCACGCAATACCCCCCGATTCGCCCAAAAAATGCGTATTTTCGAAGCCAAATCTATTCCGATGGCAATCCGTCTTTCCCTTCCGTTTGTGGCCCCCGCGGTGCTCGCTACTGTTCTGATTGCGTGTGGTTCACCTGAACCGACAGCGCCCACCGACCAAGCTGCTGCCACCGAAGACCGCAAGAAGGATGTGTGCGCCTGTACGGACCAAATGAATGCTGTAGTAGACGCGGTCATCGAGGAAGCAAAAGCGGGCAAGTGGGAGCCGACGAAGGTGATTTCCGAGTTGCAGGCACGTCAGCCGGCGTGTGCAACCACGACGTTCGGTTCGGAAGCGAGCAGCGATTGGATGCAGTTGCAGGCCGAGTGTCCCGGATTCGATGCCTATTCGAAGAAGCTCAACCGGCTCGGAGAGCTTGTTACGGGACAACCCGCTCCGGAGCAGCGCCCCGGCCCCTACGATGCACTCGGCCCAGGCGGCACCCAGCAGCTGATGGACAGCCTGTCCCAGCGCGGTCGCAACTGATCAGTCGTCGGCTTCGAGGCCGAGCGACTTCAGCAGGGCATTTACCTCGGCTTCGGTCGTGTGCAATTCATTGCGGCATAGCGCGATCAATTCGCCTGCGCGTTTGATGCGTTCGGTCAATGCATCTACGGAGGCTTCGGGAGCCTGCAACTCGCGCAGGAGGGTGCGGAGTTCTTCGTAGGAGGTGTCGAAGGAGGGCATGGGGGAGGGGGAGGGGGAGGTTGAGAGCGAGAACGAGAACGAGAACGAGGTTGAGAGCGAGAACGAGGTTGAGGTTGGAGTTTAAGTTTGAGTTTGAGTTTGAGTTTTGGTTGGGGTTTTGGTTTTAGGTTGAGGTTTGGGTTGGGGTGGAGTTTTTGAGTGTGTGAGGGTGGCGGTGGCGGTGGTGGAGTGGAATTGGATGGAGAGGAGGGCCTCGGGGGGGAGTGGAGTGGGGTCGAGGACGGCGCTGCCGTCGTGCCGGACGATGGCGAAGCCGCGTGCAAGGATGCGTTCGGGCCGGTGGGCGTCGATGAGGCGGTCAGCGTGGTCGAGGGCTTCCTTTCGGGTGCGAAGGGTGCGTAGGGCGGATTCGGCGAGCCGTTCAGCGAGCGCGTCGAGGGTGGTCATGCGGGTGCGCAGGGCGGCGCGCGCGAGGCCGGAGAGCTGGAGGGCGGCGGCGTTAAGTTCGCCGGCGGCTGCATCGAACCGGCGGAGCACGGCATCCGCAGCGTCCGTGGGGGTGCGCAGTGCGGTGTGGGCGACGAGATCGGCTACGGTGGTGTCGCTTTCGTGGCCGATGCCGGTCCACACCGGTCGGGTACAGCGCGCGATGGCCGTGCACAGGGCTTCGTCGTTGAAGGCGTCTAGGTCGAGTTTGGAGCCGCCGCCGCGCACGATGACGATGAGGTCGGGCGTGGTTTCTTCGGCTGCGGCGAGGGCCGCGCGGACTTCGGCGGGGGCGGTAGCGCCCTGGACGGTGGCGGCGAAGGCGGTGAGGAGGATGCGGTAGCGGGCGGGGTGGTGCAGGAGTTTGGTGCAGAAGTCCCGGAATCCGCTCGTGCCGGGCGAGCCGATGAGGGCGATGCGCACCGGGACGATGGGGACCGGGATGCGGCGGTTCCAGTCGAGGGCGCCGACGCGTTTGAGGGAGGCGATGGTGGCCTGCTTGCGCCGCTCGAGCTCGCCGAGCATGTACTGCAGCTCGATGCGCTCGATGGAGAGGGAAAGTCCGTGGATTTCACTGAATTGGACCCGGGCGGTGAAGACGAGTTTGGCCCCGGGGGCGAGCAAGGTTGCGGCGGCCTCGCCGAGCTCCTCTGCGATCCGCCCGCCGGCGGCCGACCAAATCACTCCCCGCAACGCCGCCTGCCGAACTCCCTCGGCCTCATCTACCAAATCCAAATACACATGGCCCTTCCCGAGGGTTCCATTTGCCTTGACCACCTCGGCGCGGATGAGCCACGTGCGCCCGCCCGTCGCCGCTTCCAGCGCCCGCCGGATGGCCTGAGCGACCTTGCGCAGGCTGTAGACCTTCGTCTCCGACACGGCCTCAGCGCGGCACCCGCAGCACCGTCCTTACCCGCCCATCCACGGCATCCACCACCCGCACGACGCCTCCCGCAGTCCGTCCGGGCACCTCGATTTCCCCCGTCACATACATGCGCTCCCACACCACCCGGCCATCCGGGGCCACCCCCTGCACGTGGGCCGGTCCCTGTTGCCCATCCAGCACCACCCGCCAACCTGCGCCCTCCGCCACCAACCGATCTCCAGCCCGCTCCCCGATCGCCCCAGTCCCGGTCGCGGCCGCCTCGGCGAATACCGCCTGCGCCCCGTCGAACCCGTCGCCCGAGTTCGCCCCGTTGCCGTTCGACGCCATACCGGACATGTACACCGAGACCGGGCCGCTCCCCACCGCCGGCGCGGTCCATTCCACCGTGAACTCCGGCGAATCGCTCAGGTCGTTGTGCTCGACGATGTGCCGGGTGCCCACCGACTCGAGTTGGGCATTCGCCGAGGGCGCAGCGAAGGTGCCGCCGTTTGACAGGTCGGCCGTGAGCGCCGTCGCCTGGAAGCCGTACCCTCCGGGTGTGCCTGATCCGGCGGCCACCGTGAACTTCAGAACATACGCCGCGCCGGGAACATAGGTGCTTACGGCCTCGCCGGTTGCCGGGTCGAGCAGCGCGATGGATGACGTCGGTGCGAAGTTGCTGCCGGAATGGCACGCCGTGCAGACCGGGTCGCTGCCGGGCGCCCCCGTGCGGTCCTTGTTTTGCTGCTCGGCGACCCCGTTGTGGTGGGAGGTGAGGAGAAGGGCCGTGCCGGCCAAAACCGCCGTGCAACCGATGGCGCTGATGCGCGGTCTGTAGTGGAAAACTGCCATAGTGCCCCGAAGGTACACCTCTGGGGTTTGAATACATTTGGAACATGAAGCACGTGCACTCCTACTTTGTTTGCGTCAGTTTGGCTCTCGCCACAAGTGCGCTCCACGCCCAGCAGGTCTCCGCCGATGCGCCCGCGCAGTTCGGCCAGGGACTGAAGGTGAGTCTCACGGATTTCGCCTTCGGCCAGTACACCGCCACGTACGAGCGCGTGCTCGGATCCTCCACCACCGCAGCCATCAGCCTCGGAGGTATAGGCTACACCCAGGAGCTCCGCGACGCCTACATCGCGTCGGGGTACAATATGTTTGGCGCGTGGGATTATGTCCAAGCAGACTTCACCGCGGAAGTCAGCGGGTTCGAGCTCACCCCCGAGGTGCGGCGTTACGGCTACATCCACGACGGCCTGCCAGAAGGGTTTTACGGCGCCGCTTACCTCCAAATCCGCCGAGCAACGGTGGTTGCAGACGAGGACATCGACCTGGCCACGGTGACGAGCAGCTGGTTCGAAACGGAATACGGCCATGAGATCGACCACACCCTGAAATACGGCTCGTTCGGTGCGGGCTTCGGCGTGGGCTACCAGTGGCTCGCAGACAACGGACTCACGGTCGATGCAAACTTCGGTCCCATGTTCCGGTCGGTCTCGCGCACCTACGAGTTCAACGACCTGCCGGAAGGCGAAGAAGCCGCCATCGACGGGGTCCAAGAGCGCATGGACAACATCTATGGCGATTCTTACAGCATGCGGGATCTGTACCTCGGCCGCACCGGTCCCTGGTTCCGGGGTAGCATTTCAGTAGGCATCTGTTTTTGAGCACCATGACACGGAAGAACATCCTGCGCATCGCCGCAGTAGCCCTGGTAGTGGCGGCCGGAATTGCCGTGTACCAGTGGAATAAACCCCACCGCGATGTCGCTGCGGAGGAAGCCACAGCGGTCTTCACCGCAGAACAGTTGAACGCTGAATTTGCCGCCGCTGCAGGTGGCGCGCATCCTCTGCTGAACCAGGTGGTCCGCGTCGAAGGCGTGGTGGAGTCCGCGGATGCTGCAACGGTGCTGCTCGCGGGAGGCGTGAGCTGTTCGCCGGGAATGCCGGTGGAGGTGGGAGCGACCATCGCCGTGAAGGGGCGGGTCGTCTCCTTCGATGACCTGTTCGCCGAAGTCAAGTTAGACAACTGCACCCTCGCCGAAGAATGAGGAATCTGTGGGTTGTGGGCGCGTGCCTGCTGTTCCCGGTTCTCGGCCAGGCCCAGCTCGACATCGTGGGCGGACTCACCGTGGAGGAATACGTGAACGATATTCTCCTCGGAAGTGGGGTCCAGGCCTCGAACATCACGCTGACGGGAAGTGTGGAGCAGCTGGGCTACCTAACCGGCGGCGACGGCATTTTTTCGGTGAATTCTGGACTTGTGATGAGCTCGGAAGTCGCGACGAACTCCGATTGCGCGGCGGAAGCCTTCTGCATCGATTGTGTCTCGCCGTCCACCGACCCCGAATTGCTGGCCATCGCGAACTCCGTTCCGCCGCTCATCGGCCAAACCTTTACCGTCAACAGCCTGCACGACCTCGTCGCCCTCGAGTTTGATTTCACGGCCATGGGCGACACGGTCCGATTCAACTACGTCTTCGGCTCCGACGAGTACCTGACCTTCGTCAACACGCAGTACAACGACGCGTTCGGTTTCTTTCTCAGCGGTCCGGGGATCACCGGACCTTACGCCAGCCCCCCGGGCTTCCCGGGCGGCGCGGTGAACATCGCCTTCGTCCCCGGCTCCGATCCCGAGCTGCCCATCACCATCTCCTCGGTCAACAACGTCACAAACAGCCAGTACTACATCAACAATCCCGGTGGTGCGAACGGGGCCTGCCTGAACGGCTACACCGTGCCCTTCACCGCGGAATGGCCGGTGGAATGCGGTGAAACCTACCACATCCGGCTCGTCATCGCCGACGGCACGGATACTGCCCTCGAATCCATTGTCGTCCTGGAAGAGGGGAGTTTCCAGTCGAATGCTGTGGTCGATGTGGACCTCGTCATCGATGTCGGAGGGGAAGAGGGCAACATACTGCACGAGGGCTGCGGCTCGGCGACCCTGACCTTTACCCGTCCCCTCGAGACCATCATCGAAGTTCAGGAGTACGTGGTCATCAGCTACGAAGGCAGCGTGGGCATAAACGGAGTGGACTTCTCGCTGTTGCCGGATACGGTGTTCTTCCCGCCCGGGGTGTATACGCAGGAATTCTACCTTGAAGCCTTCCAGGATGGCCTGAACGAAGGCGCCGAGCTGGTGGTGATGGAAATCCTGAACGTGGCGGCGTGCAACGGCGCAGGATTGACGACGTTCTTCGAGTTCAATTTGGCCGACAACCCCCCGCCGCTGGTCGTGGAACCGGCCGAGCTGCTCCTCTGTCCCGGCGGCTCCGTGACAGTCGAGCCGGTCGTTTCCGGCGGTTATGGATTCTACACCTATTCCTGGTGCGATGGATCCGAAGGGACGACTTTAAGCGTGACGCCGAGCGCCTCGTACACCTGCGAACTCATCGTCGGCGACACGTGCGCGCTTCCGACAGCAGCAGCCGATTTTGACATCACCATCATGCAACCCCCGGCGGCTACGGCCGGTCCCGACGTGATTGCCTGCGGGGATGCGACCCTCGGCGGGACCATCCTCGGACTGCCGCCCGCAACGTGCACGGAGGAAGCGGGCAACTACAGCTACTGCTACGGCGAGAACGAAATCACCTCGTTCACCTACTGTCCAGATAATCCCGGCGACGGCACCTACATGACCGTCAGCTTTTCTGGGGGATTCAACGAGAATTTCTTCGACGAGATGTACGTCTACGACGGACCGGACGCTACGGCGCCACTCCTCGCCGGTCCCATTTACGGCAACCTCGCGGGCTTGACCTACATCGCGAACAACCCGGACGGCTGCCTGACCATCCAGATCCAAAGTGACTTTTCGGTCTCGTGCGTCAGCGGCGCGTTAGCACCTTGGGAATACGCCGTGGGATGCACGAACGCTGGTGGTGTCACGTGGTCGTGGTCGCCTTCGACCGGCTTAGGTTCCACCACCGTGCCGAACCCGGTAGTCAGCGTTACCGAGCCGACGACGTACACGTTGACCGCGGCGCTGGCAACCTTCCCGTTCTGCGCGGTGACGGACTTAGTGACGGTCAGCCCGTCTTTCAACTTCACCCACAGCATCACCGAACCGGGTTGCTTTATGAACGACGGTGCGGTTGCCGTAGAGGTCGTTCCGAACGGCACCACGGGGCCATGGATGATTCGTGCGGTGCTGGACGGGGTGGTCGTGGCAAGCGCGTTGAACACGGGCGGGGTGACGTCATTAGGAGGTTTGGCGCCGGGAACGTACGTGCTGGAGGTGGAGGACGATATCTGCCTCGCCGACGAGCCATTCACCCTCGCCATGCCGCCGATGCTCACGATCACGGCGTCCGCAGATACCACCATCTGCATCGACGGAACGGCCACGATCACGGCCACTCCCGCGTTTCCCGACGCGAACTTGCAGTGGCACTGGAGCACGGGCGCCACGACGGCGAGCATCGCGGTCGGCCCCGGCACCGACGCAACCTACGGGGTCTACGCCACGTGGGACGACGGCTGCGCCACGGCCACTGAGGCCATTGCGGTGGACGTGCTGCCCCCGCTCGAGCTGATTCCCACGGTGGGCGGCGTGATTTGCCCGGAAGAGAGCCTGGAAATCGGCGTGAGCACCGCTTCCGGAGGCCTTCCGCCGTACAGCTACGCGTGGACCGGGCCACCGTCGGGTGGTTTCCAGCAAGGGGTGGAGGACCAAACCGTGTCCCCCGACCTCACCGCCACCTACTGCATCACCCTCAGCGATGCCTGCGAAACACCGGCCGTCAGTGCCTGCATCGAAGTCGTCGTGCCCGACAACCTCACCGCCGAGTTCACGCTCGACACGGTGCAGGGGTGCACGCCTTTCGGCATCGTCTTGACCGGCCTTGAGGAGAACATCGACCGCATCGCCTCGGCGCTGTGGACCTTCGGTGACGGCGGTACCTCTGCGTCCATCGGTACGGCCTCCCACACCTACGTCGATCCGGGAGTTTGGGACCTCGGTCTGACGGTGCAGTCGGTCGAAGGATGCACCTACACCTTCGGCCTGGAGCAGGCCGTGGAAACGCGGATTCCGCCGCTCGCTGCCTTCGCTGCGTCGCCGTGGGTGACCGCCCTGCCGGAAACGCGGTTCGAGTTCACGAACTACAGCCAACGGGCCAGCACCTATGCGTGGAACTTCGGCGGACTCGGCGCGTCGACGGAAGAGAATCCCGTCTTCACCTTCCCCGCTGCCACGGCCGCGGAATACCTCGTCGAGCTCGTGGTCGAGGACGAGGGTGGTTGCCGCGACACGTTGGTCCAAGCGGTGCTCGTCCAAGAATCGTTCGTGCTCTTCATCCCGACCTCGTTTACCCCGGACATGGACGGTCTGAACGATGCGTGGTTCATCCAAGGCATCGATGTGGACGCCTCGGACTTCCATGTGTGGGTGTTCAACCGGTGGGGAGATGTCGTCTACGAATCGACTTCGTTCGAAGCGCCGTGGGTAGGCAACGTGCAGGGAGGGAGCCACTTCGCCCCGAACGACACGTACTTCTACCGGATCGAAACGGTCAGCCTTGCCACCCGAGAGCGCCAGCTCGTGACCGGAACCGTAACGCTCACTCGATAAGCCGGAGCACCGCGAATACGGCGAGGAATCCGAGACCGAGAAACGCACACACCAGCAGCCACATCGGCGGTCGGGCCTCACGCGGGAAGCTCGGCCGGAGCACGAGTACCAGGTTCGCTCCGCCCACGACGGGTGCGATCACGAAGCTGACCGTGGTCGCGAAGTCGACGAGGACGCGGAGATCATCAGGGAAGGCGGTGATGAGCACCAGGGAAGCGATGGCCGTCCCGACGAGGGCCAGGCGAACGTGAGAGGTCGAAGCCGCTTTGCCCCGCAGCGTGGCTACGGAGTGGGCCATGGACCGGGAGTAGCCGTCGAGAACGGCAAGTGTGGTTCCGAGCATGGCGGAAGCGGCGGCGGCGGCGATGATCCAGCGGCTCCAGTTGCCCAGCACAGACGCATAGAGGTCCACGAGCCCGCCCGCGAAAGCTGCTGGGGCAGACGGGAGTTCGCGGCCCGGCGCATAAAGCAGCAGCGCCCCCATCGCCAGGAAGGCAAAGGCGAGCAGCGCCGATACGAGGTAGCCCGCATTGAATTCGAGCAGGGTTTCGCGCAACGTGGGCGTGTAGCCCGTCGTGCGGGCCCGTTCGAGGGTCCACAGGCTGTTCCACGAAGCGAGGTCCACCGCGGTGGGCATCCAACCCATCAGCGCCACCACGAAGGCGAGGTCTGCCCCGCTCCACGGCGACCAGGCGGCGGCCGGAGCCGGGGGGATGTCTGAGAACGGCACGGCCCACCACGCGGCGAAGAATGCAGCGAGGGTGCTGACGAGGAGCACGACGGAGATGAATTTGGTGAGCCCGTCGAGTGCTTGGAAGGCCCCGGCGGCCAGCACTGCCGCGCTTCCGGCAAGGAGTACCGTGGCCACCAGAACGGGCGAACCGATGCCCAGCACATGGGCAAAGAACCCCGCGGTTACCAGCCCCACGGCAGCACACACGATAAAGCACGTGGAAACCGTCAGCAGCAAATAGGCCCACGCGACGCCGCGCCCCATGCTCCGGTAGCCATCGATCAGCGACGTCCCCGTGGCCGAGGCATAGCGCGAACCAAACTCAAAAAACGGGTACTTCGCCACGTTTGCCGCCGCCACCGCCCACACCATCCCGAGCCCGTACAGCGCCCCCGCCCGCGTGGACTGCACGAGGTGGCTGACGCCGATGGCCGCAGACGCGAAGAGAATCCCCGGACCCAGGATGTCGCGGACGCGGCTCATCGGCCCCGGCGGTTGTCCGCGTCCAGTCGCCGGTACGTCACCCACATCCGCCACCCGACGATGGCCTTGTCCCACGCCGATAGCCGGGTCAAATCTGCCCGCCGCGACAACCGGGGCAGCAGCAGCCGGTTCAGCGCACTCAGCACGCGGTACACCATTAGGCGTCTTTTTTGTCCCCGACGAAGTAGTCGTCCTTGTACCGGAACAGCACGTTGAAGGTGGTGAGGCTGCCGTAGATCCGGGTGATGTACTGCTGCAGCTCCACTTTCTCCGCGTCGGTCATTTTTTCGTGGGCGTTGATCTTCTGCTCGAGCACGCGCAGCCGGTCGCGCACCATCACGATTTTGTGGAAAAAGGCCTCGATGGGCACCTCCTTCGCCTTGAGGTCCGCGTCTTCGGGTTGGAGCAGCAGCATGCCGCCTTCCCAGCGGTCGCCGAGGGCCACGGGATCGGGTTCGCCTTCACTGCGCAGCTTGTGGATGTACTCCTCGAAGACGTGCTCGACGGCTTCGATGATGTCGCTGAGCTCAGGGGCGGGCGCGTCTGCCGTGGATGCTTCGAGCACCTGGAATCCCGCGTAGCCCTTGTCGATTTCTTTTTCGCCCTTGTCGCGAAAGTACACGCGCCAAAATCCCCCCTCCACACCGAAGATGACCCCTTCCCCATGGGCGGGGTGCACCACTTTTGCACCGATTCCGATCATGCCGCCGAAGGTAATGCGCAGTTCGGTTTCGGTTTTTCACATCCGTTTCGTGAAGAACTGCTGCTTAAACAAGGTCAAACAGCCCCATTCCGTCGCCTTCTTGCAAACCATGGCGAAGGCACGGCGCAGCAGGTACCGGTGGGACCGGATCGGACTCGTGATGGGGACGTTGCTTTCCGGGGGATTTGCCCTGGTCGCGTGGATTATCCCGGCCGAAGAGCCCTGCGTCGTGGTGCGCGCCGTCGCTGCGGCCCCTGTGGTCGCGCCCGCTCCCGTGGAGCCGGTCCGCGAACGCTCCGCCGAGGAGGTGAAGCCCTGCGCCTGCAACCGCCACACCATTCCAGTCGAGCGCAACCCCTACACCGCCCACCGGGAGGCGGCCCGCGCGCTCCCGAACAGCTTCTTCATCCGCAACGACCGCGACGCGGAAGGTGGACAGCGCAAGGGCAAGCTCGTTCCCGTCGCCGACGGCCCGGGCTACGACATCGCTGACTTGCGGGACAGCCATCCGCTGCTCGTGCCCGAGGCCCGCGACGTGCTGCAGGAAATCGGCGCCGCCTTCGCTGCCCGCCTCGAGGGGACCCCGAACGCAGGCACGCTGATCCGTGTCACCTCCTTGACCCGGACAGACGCGCAACAGCGCGGACTCGGGCGCAAGAACTACAACGCCATCGACGGTGGGTCGACCCACAGCTACGGCGCGTCCTTTGATTTGGCGTTCATGGACCGCCCGGACAACGGCGCCGACTGTTCCGCCCCCACCGCGGCCCTCATCGAGGTGCTCGATGGCCTCATCAAAGAACGCCGCATCCTCGTCATTCCCGAGGGCGTCTGCCTCCACGTTACGGTACGCCGCTAACCGCTGCGCTCAGGGCGCGACCGCAAACCGCCGGCCACGGGACAGCTCCGTCCGCAGCACATAGATGCCGGGCGGCAGGCTACCCGGATCGACTTCCGCCCCGCGGCCTGCGAGCACCGTGCGTCCCGCTCCATCGACGACCGCCCAGCTGCAGGGGCCTTCCGGCAGGAGGAACGGCGCCCGGACGGGAGAAGGCAACGCATGCTCCGGGTCCTCCGGTCCGTCTGCAATTCCGGTTCCGTTCGTGCAGGCCGGCGCCAGGCCGCTGAACCAAAGCGTCGCGCCGAAGATGGCCAGGCCCGCGCAATCCGAGTGATCGAGTGCCCCGCCGTTGACCGCGCTGACGTCAGCGGCCCCAGCAGCTTCCATGTGGGCGAGGGCGATTTCGGCGTTTTGGTAGAACACCTGTTCGTCTAACGTGCAGTAATACATCTGCATGGGAGCGTCGGGCACCCAGGCATACACGTCGTTGTCTGCGGCGGCGGTTAAGAAGGCACTTCCTTCCGCGAAGAGGGCATCGAGCGCGCCGGGGGCCATCAACTCGCCGAGGGTCGGAGGCAGGGCGGCATTGATGGCCGCGCCGGAAGTGGCTCCGTCAAACAAATCGGGCAAGGCAGTCGCATACGGCTCGGCAAACACCTCGCTGAGGTCCGTGTACAGGGTGCCATAGACTTGCTGCCATGCGAGGGCCACGTAGGCGAGGTAGGCCGGATTCGAGTAGGAGGGGTTCGCGAACGTCAGCGGAAACTGCGTTCCGGAGATGTCGTACGGTCCGGACAGGGGGGCGGAGGCGGTGACGGGGAACTGCGGCCAGTCGGTTTGGAGCTCGCGGTGGAGGGCCATCGCGGCGTGGCCGCCCTGCGAGTAGCCCGAGATGAACAGCGTGCCCGGATCGTGTAGGTTGCCGCTGGGGTTCGGGGCGGCGTGCAGCGCAGCGATCATGTGGGCGCCCGCATCGGCCTCACTTTCAGCGTGGACGTAGGGATGGAGGTGCAGGTTGTCGGTGCCCAAACCGACAAAGTCCGGCATCAGCACCGTGTGGCCCACCCCGGCCATCAGGTAACCGAGCTGGCCTTCGTAATTCAGGAAACTCGGGACGTCATCGCGCTCGAACACCGTGCCATGCATATACACATGGACGGGCAGCACGCAGGTGGGATCGAGGTCCTTCGGTTCGAACACCGCGCCGCTGACGGTCACCAGGTTGCCGAGAAACGGGACCTGGTAGGTCATGCGGTAGGCCCGCACGCCAGTCACCGGGGTGTACACGGCGGAGGGCAACCCGAACGAGGCCGCGAGGTTCGCGACCTGGGTGAGCGAGCGCTGCCCGATGAGGTCATAGGTTTGGGCTTCGGCGGCCCCGCTGGCCGCCCAAACCCAAAGCACCCACGCCCACCGCCGCATCACAGGTGGATCACCTCGCCGTAGGCCGCCGCGGCAGCTTCCATCACGGCTTCGCTGAGCGTCGGGTGCGGATGGACGGTCTTGATGAGTTCGTGCCCCGTCGTTTCGAGCTTGCGCACGGCGACCAGTTCAGCGATCATCTCCGTCACGTTTGCACCGATCATGTGGCCACCCAGCAGTTCGCCGTATTTGGCGTCGAAGATGAGCTTCACGAAGCCGTCTTTGTGGCCTGACGCACTTGCCTTTCCGGAGGCAGAGAAGGGGAACTTGCCGACGCGGACTTCGTGGCCGGCGGCCTTCGCAGCCGCTTCCGTCATGCCCACGCTCGCCACTTCCGGGAAGCAGTAGGTGCAGCCCGGGATGTTGCCGTAATCGAGCGGCTCCGGGTGGTGGCCCGCAATCTTCTCCACACAGATGATGCCTTCCGCAGAAGCCACGTGGGCCAGGGCAGGGCCGGGCACGCAGTCGCCGATGGCGTAGTATCCCGGGATGTTCGTGGCGTAGTACGGATTGACGATGATCTTGCCTTTGTCCGTGGCGATACCCACAGTTTCGAGCCCGATGCCTTCGATGTTCGCCACGACTCCGGCCGCGCTCAGCACGACATCGGCGGAGATGGTGACCTCTCCTTTTGCCGTGCGCACGTGCACGGTGCATTCTTTTCCAGAGGTGTCGACCCGGGTGACCTCGGCCGAGGTCAGCACCTCGATGCCCGACTTCTTAAAGCTCTTCTCGAGCTGTGCGCTCACATCTGCATCTTCGACGGGGACGATGCGGTCGAGGTATTCGACCACGGTCACCTGGGTGCCGATGGCATTGTAGAAGTAGGCAAATTCCACTCCGATGGCGCCGCTGCCGACGACCACGAGGCGCTTCGGCTGCTTTGCGAGGGTCATCGCTTCGCGGTAGCCGATGATGCGCTTGCCGTCCTGCGGCAGGCTCGGCAGCACGCGGCTGCGCGCACCCGTGGCGATGATGACGTGGTGCGCGGAGATTTCAGAAACGGAACCGTCGGCCGCCCGAACGGAGACCTTTTTGCCCGGAAGCAGCGTGCCTTCGCCGAGGATGACGTCGATTTTGTTCTTCTTCATGAGGAACTGCACGCCTTTCGACATGCCCTCGGCGACGCCCCGGCTGCGCTTGACCATGCCGCCGAAGTCCGCTTCGGGGGTGCCGACAGAGATGCCGTAGTCCGCCGCGTGCTGGATGTATTCGAAGACGTTTGCGCTTTTCAGCAGGGCCTTCGTGGGGATGCAGCCCCAGTTGAGGCAGATTCCACCGAGGGCTTCCCGTTCGATGACGGCCGTCTTCAGGCCGAGTTGGCTTGCGCGGATTGCAGTCACATAGCCCCCAGGGCCGCTGCCGAGTACGAGTACGTCGTAGGTCATGCCGCGAAGGTAGGCAACGCGTACCTTTGCCCCCTTGACGCTGACCTCATGCTGAACCTCGTTTTGTTTGGCCCGCCGGGGGCGGGCAAAGGCACCCAAAGCGCCTTCCTCGTAGACCACTATGGCCTGGTTCACCTGAGCACCGGCGATATTTTCCGGGCCAACCTGCGCGGCGGCACGGAGCTCGGTAAGCTCGCGGCCACCTACATGGAGGCGGGCGCGCTCGTGCCAGACGACGTGACCATCCGCATGCTCGAATCGGAGGTAAACGCCCATCCGGAGGCGGCCGGCTTCATTTTCGACGGGTTCCCGCGCACCGGGGCCCAAGCCGCTGCACTCGATGTGTTTCTCGACGCGAAAGGCATGCCCGTGACGGCGATGGTCGCTCTCGTGGTGCCGGACGACGAGCTGCGGACGCGGCTCCTGAAGCGCGGCGAGACGAGCGGACGGGCGGACGATGCAGATTCCGAGGTGGTCGAGCGCCGCATCGCGGTCTACAAAGCAGAAACAGCTCCGGTCGCTGACCACTATGCTGCGCTGAACAAGTACGCTGCAGTCGACGGGGTAGGGGAGTTAGAGGAGGTCACCGGCCGCCTGAAGGCAGCCATCGACGCGGCCCGAGCGCACTGATCGGATGGCCAGCGAGAACTTCGTAGACTACGTCAAAATCTGCTGCCGGTCGGGCAAAGGCGGCCCAGGTTCCGCCCACTTTCACCGTTCGAAGGTGACCGCAAAGGGCGGCCCCGATGGCGGGGACGGGGGGCGCGGCGGCCACATCATCGTCCGCGGATCGAACGACGTGTGGACCCTGCTCCACCTGAAGTACCGCAAGCACGTCATCGCAGAACCCGGTGAATGCGGCCGCGGCCAGCTGATGCACGGGGCAAACGGCCAGGACGAATACCTCGATGTCCCGCTGGGCACCGTGATCCGCGACGCGGAAACCGGTGAGGTCCAGTGTGAAATCACGGAAAACGGCCAAGAAATCATCGTGACCCCCGGCGGTCGCGGCGGCCTGGGCAACGACCACTTCAAATCCGCCACGCACCAAACCCCGCGTTACGCCCAACCCGGCGAGCCCGGACTCGAGGAATGGAAAATCTTCGAGCTCAAGCTCCTCGCAGACGTGGGCCTGGTGGGCTTCCCGAACGCCGGCAAATCCACCCTGCTTTCGGTGGTCAGCGCGGCACGGCCGGAAATCGCAGACTATCCGTTCACCACGCTCCGCCCGAATTTGGGGATGGTAGCCTACCGGGGAGGGCGGTCGTTTGTCATGGCCGACATTCCCGGGATCATCGAAGGGGCTTCGGAGGGCAAAGGACTGGGCCTGCGCTTCTTGCGCCACATCGAGCGCAATCCGGTGCTGCTGTTCCTGGTCCCGGCGGACAGCTCGGACATTGCCGCAGATTACCGGACTCTCCTTTCCGAGTTAGAGCGGTTCAACCCGCAGCTGCTGGACAAGGAGCGCATCCTAGCGGTTTCGAAGGCGGACCTTGCAGACGCGGAGTTGCGCGCGGCGATGTCGGCGGAACTCGCCCCGCTCGAGCACCACTTCTTTTCGAGTGCAACGGGCGAAGGGGTGGACGCGCTGAAGGACCGCATTTGGCAGGCGATTGTGCGGGCAAATCCCGTGCGCAACGAGCCGGAGCATTTGGCATGACAGCGCGGGAGCGGTTCCGGGTGCATCCGGAGGTGGCGGCCGCAGTGGCGGCGGGGGCGCCGGTGGTCGCGCTCGAGTCGACCATCGTGGCGCACGGGATGCCGTGGCCCGAGAATTTGGCGTGTGCCCACGAGGTGGCGGAGGCGGTCCGGGCGGGCGGGGCGTTGCCGGCGACGGTGGCGGTGGTCGACGGGGTGATGACGGTCGGATGCACGGAGGACGAGCTGGAACGGCTGGCCCGGGGACCCGATGTGGCGAAGGTGAGCCGGCGGGATTTGGCGGCGGTGGTGGCGCGCGGAGGATGGGGGGCGACGACGGTGAGCACGACGGTGTTCGGGGCGCAGCGGGCGGGCATTCGCGTGTTCGCGACGGGCGGCATCGGCGGCGTGCACCGCGGGGTGGAGGCGACGTGGGACATTTCGGCCGATCTGCCGGAAATCGCGGCGTCAGATGTGGCCGTGGTGTGTGCGGGGGCCAAATCCATCCTCGACCTTCCGAAGACCCTCGAAGCCCTCGAGACCGCGGGCGTGCCGGTCGTGGGGTGGCGCACGGACACCTTCCCGGCATTCTTCGTCCGCAGCAGCGGGATTCCGGTCGTGCACCGGGCTGACGAAGCGGTGGAGGTGGCGGCGATGATGCGCGCGGCGACCGACCTCGGGCTGAGGGGCGGCCTGGTCGTGGCCGTGCCGGTGCCGGAGTCGGCACAGGCGGACGCGGCGGCGGTGGAAGCCGCGACGGCTGCGGCGCTCGAGGCCGCCCGGGAACAGGGCGTCTCGGGAAAGGCGCTGACGCCGTTCCTGCTGAAGGACATCGCGGCGCGCACGGGGGGCGAGAGTTTGGCCGCGAACCGGGCCCTCGTCGTCCACAACGCAAGCGTGGCGGCGGCGATTGCGGTAGCCTTCGCGGGCACACCCGTCGTACCTTCGCGGCGATGAAAAGCGAAGCAACTTCTCCGCTGGTCAGCGAGGACATCGGCACGTTCCGGGCGCAACTCCTGCAGGACTACCGGCTGGCATGCGTCAGCCGCGAGGCTTCCCTGCTGGGCCGGAAGGAGGTGCTGGGCGGCAAAGCCAAATTCGGAATCTTCGGCGACGGCAAAGAGCTGGCACAGCTCGCCCTGGCCCGAGTGACCCACCCAGGCGACTGGCGTTCAGGGTATTACCGCGACCAAACCCTGATGCTTGCCCTCGGCCTCATCGACGTGCGCGGCTACTTCGCGGCGCTGTACGCCGACGCAGACGTCGAACGCGAGCCCACCTCAGCGGGCCGCCAAATGAGCGGCCACTTCGCCACGCGGTTCGTCGACACCGACGGCACCTGGCGCGATCACATGGCGGGCTTCAACAGCTCGGCGGACATCTCGCCGACGGCCGGCCAAATGCCGCGGCTCCTCGGTTTAGCCCAGGCCTCGAAGGTGTACCGGGCCTTGCCGGAGTTAGCCGATGCGATGCCGCTGTTCACCCGCGGCGGCAACGAAATTGCCTTCGGAACCATCGGCGACGCGAGCACCAGCGAAGGGGCGTTTTGGGAAACCATGAACGCCGCCTGCGTGCTGCAGGTGCCGCTGCTGATGAGCGTGTGGGACGACGGCTACGGCATCAGCGTCCCGAAGCGCTACCAAACCACGAAAGAGTCCATCTCCGAAGCCCTCTCCGGCCTCCGCATCGAAGACGGCACGAACGGCATGTACATCTACCGGGTGCGCGGCTGGGACTATCCGGCGCTCGTGGCCACCTACGAAGAAGCGACCGCCCGGTGCCGGGAGGAACACATCCCAGTCCTGGTCCACGTCGAGGAGGTTACCCAGCCCCAGGGCCACAGCACGTCCGGTTCGCACGAGCGCTACAAGACGCCCGAGCAACTCGAATGGGCAAAGGAATTCGACTGCATCGCGCAGTTTGAGCGGTTCATCCTGCTCGAAGGGGCCGCGACGGCTGAAGAATGTGCGGCGGTGCGGGAGGAGGCCCGGGCCGAGGTCCGCGCGGCAGCGCGTGCGGCGTGGGATGCGTTCCGCGCTCCCATCGAGTCCGAGCGGGCGGCCCTCGCCGAGCTGCTCCGGGCCTGGGGGCAGACCTTGGAAGCGGATTCCTGTGCCCAGCTGCATCACCCCGGTCGAGCGGAAATCCTCGCCGCTGCCCGCGCGGTGCTGCATGCCACGGCAGGGGAGGAGGGGGTCGAGCGCGCAGCGGTGGCGGCCTGGGTGGAAGCCCGTGGAGCCGAAAATGCCGCGCGGTACAGCGCCCACCTCTACAGCGAAGGCCAGGACAGCGCCCTCGCGGTAGCTCCGGTGGCCGTGCGGTACGATGAGGATGCCCCGATTGTCGATGGCCGGCAGGTGCTCAACCGCAACTTCCAGGAGGTGTTTGCGCGGCGGCCGGAGGTCCTGACGTTCGGCGAAGACACCGGAAAAATCGGGGGAGTGAACCAGGTGATGGAGGGCATGCAGGAGCGCTTCGGCGAAATCCGCGTGAGCGATACGGGCATCCGCGAGCTGACCATCCTAGGCCAAGGCATAGGGCTGGCCATGCGCGGCCTCCGGCCCATTGCGGAAATCCAGTACCTCGACTACCTCTTCTACGCATTGCAAATCATGCGGGACGACCTGGCCACCGTGCGGTACCGCAGTGCCGGAGGCCAAAAATCCCCCGTCATCGTGCGCACCCGGGGTCACCGGTTGGAAGGCATTTGGCACAGCGGCTCGCCCATGGGCGCTATCGTGCACAGTGTGCGAGGCATGTACGTGTGCGTCCCGCGCAACTTCACCGAAGCCGCTGGGATGTACAACACCCTCCTCGAGGCAGGCGAACCGGCGCTCGTCGTTGAATGCCTGAACGGGTACCGCCTGAAGGAACGCATGCCAGCGAACCCGGGCGACTACCGCATCCCCCTCGGCAAGGTGGACACCGTGCGCCCGGGCCGCGACCTGACCATCGTCAGCTACGGGTCGACCTGCAACATCGCCGAGCGCGCCTGCGCCACGCTCTCCACCGTGCTGGGCATCGAAGCGGAGCTCATCGACTGCCGCACCTTGCTCCCCTTCGACCTCGACGGCGCCTGCGCCCGCTCGCTGGCCCGCACAAATCGTCTGCTCATCGTGGACGAGGACGTGCCGGGCGGCGCCTCCGCTTACCTACTCGACGCCATCCTGAATGGCGGCGGTGCCTGGCGCCACCTCGACGGTCCGCCGGTCACCCTGACCGCACGGCCCCACCTGCCGCCCTACGGCTCGGACGGGGACTACTTCTCGAAGCCGTCCCACGACGACATCGTCGAAGCCGCCTACGCCCTCGTCCGCGAGGCCGACCCGACGCGCTTCCCGGACCTCGGCGTGTCGCGGCCGCACATCCCGGCGGGCAGCGCGTTGCGGCCATGACCGAAGAGACCTTCGTGCTCCGGACGGAGACCATCGATCTGCTGCAGGTGCTGAAAGCCACCGGCAATGCGGCCACGGGGGGCGATGCGAAGGCGCTCGTGGATGCCGGGCTCATTCGGGTGAACGGCGAGCCGGAGTTGCGGCGGCGGCGGAAGCTGCGGCCGGGCGATGTCGTCGAATGGACCGGCAAGCTCCGGATTTCCATCGTGACCGAGTGACGGAAGCGGAGTGATTTTGCGCATCTTTCGGGCCACATGCGCATCCTGTGTTTGGTAGTTTTTGTGCTCGGCAGCCTGGCGGCTTCCGGCCAAACCGTACTCCGCGGCCGCGTTCTCGACGGCAGCACCGGAGAACCCGTCTTCTCGGCAAACGTTATCCTCAAAGGCACCACCCGGGGCGTCACGACCGACTTCGACGGCCTCTTCCGCCTCGAAGTGGCGAGCCTGCCGGTCACCCTTTCGGTGTCGTTCGTGGGCTACACCCCCGTCGAGCTCGCGGTGACCTCCGCCTCGCAGAAGCTGGAAGTCCGCCTCGCCGCTGACCAAATCCTCATCGACGCCGCCGAAGTCGTGGGCGAGCGCATCAGCGAAAGGCAAAAGCAGGCCCCGCTGACGGTGGAGTCCATGGACATCATCGCCATCAAAGAAGCGCCGACCGGGAGCTTTTACGAGGGCCTCGGGGCGCTGAAGGGCGTCGACGTAACGTCCGCGAGCCTCGGGTTCAAGATCATCAACACCCGCGGATTCAACTCCACTTCGCCGGTCCGCTCGCTGCAGCTCATCGACGGGGTGGACAACCAGAGCCCCGGACTGAACTTCTCGCTCGGCAACTTCCTCGGCGCACCGGAACTGGACGTCAAATCCGTCGACATCGTGGCCGGAGCGAGCTCTGCCTACTACGGTCCGGGTGCGTTCAACGGGGTGATCGCCATGGAGACGAAGTCGCCGTTCCAATTCCCGGGGGTGGCCGTGTCGGGTCGGTTTGGCGAGCGCAACCTGCGCGAGGTCTCCATGCGCTACGCGGACTACTTCACGAACGCCACCGGCAAACCGACGCTGGGCTTCAAAGTGAACGTCTTCCGGTTCGAGGCAGACGACTGGGAAGCAACGAATTACGCTGCGGTGGACGGTTCCTTCTCCAGCGCCACGAACCCGGGCGGGTACGATGCCGTCAACGTCTACGGCGACGAGTACCAGCGCGTCATGGACTATTCCGGGGACTTCTCGGACAACGCCCGCGGACTCGGAACCCTCCACCGGACGGGCTACCGGGAGGTGGATTTGGTCGATTACGACACGAAAAACCTGAAAGTCAGCACAGCGCTGCACTGGCGCCTCCAGCCGGACCGCACGTACGAATCGCCGGAACTGGTGTACGGCTTCAGTTCGGGCTTCGGGACGACCGTCTACCAGGGCGACAACCGCTTCAGTCTGCGCGACATCGAGTTTTACCAGCACAAAGTGGAGCTGCGGCAGCCGGGCAAATGGTTCGTTCGGGGCTACCGGACGAGCGAGGACGCAGGCCGGTCCTACGACCCCTATGCCACGGCGCTGCGCCTGCAAGACCGCGCGCGGCCGACGAACGACTGGGCCCGGGTGTACTATACGTATTGGGTGGACAGCATCATGCCGTCCATCGACGCGACGTGGCCGGACATGGTGCAGGTCGGCGTCGATCCGGAGTTCGGGTTCCCCATCTTCGACTATCCGGAAGGGTCGGTGGATGCCTGGTATGCCGCGAACGGCGATTCACTTCAGCAGTGGCACAACACGGTGGAGAGCTGGACGAACGCGGGCTATGCCGGAATGGCGGACATCGCCGACACGCCGCTCGGCCATTTCGCTCCGGGTACGCCGGAGTTTGAGCAGGCCTTTGATGACCTGACGTCGCGCAAAAACAACGAAGGGGAGGGCGGAACGCGTTTCTTCGACCAGTCCAGTCTCGTGCACGTACAGGGGGAATACACGTTCACTCCGGCCGGGTTCGAGGAACTGCGCGTGGGCGGGAATTTCCGGCGCTATACCCCGAACAGCGACGGCACGATCTTCAGCGATACAGCCGGAAGGATCATCACGAACCGCGAAATGGGCTTCTACACGGGCCTGAAGCGCCGGTTTGCCGAAGACCGCGTGATCGCGACCGCCACGCTGCGGGCGGACAAGAACCAAAACTTCGATTGGGTGTTTTCGCCCGCCGCGTCCTTTGTCTACAGCCCGCGGCCGCAGGATTTCATCCGGGTGTCGTTCAGCTCAGCACTGCGTAACCCCACGCTGGCGGACCAATACCTCTTCCTCGACGTCGGTCCGGCGACCCTCGTGGGGAATTTGGAAGGCCGGGACAGCTTAGTCACCATCGCGAGCTTCATCGACTACCGGAACAGCATCAGCGCGGCGTCCGGTTCCATCGGCGGCGATTTGACGGTCCTCGACTACTTCAACATCGCCCCCATCCGTCCAGAACGCTCGCAAAGCGTCGAAGTCGGCTACCGCACCACGCTGTGGAACCAAGTCTATGTGGACGGCTCGTGGTACTTCAGCCGGTACCGGGACTTCATCGGCTACAACATCGGGTTAGACATCAAATTCGAGAACCCCGCCTTCCCGAACTCCATCACCGGCGTCGATGCCTTCCGCTATGCAGCGAATTCGTTGACCACGGTGTTGACCCAGGGTGCCTCCATCGGGGTCAACTGGTTTGTGAATGACGTGCTGACGGTCAACGGGAACTACAGCTACAACCAGCTGCTCGTGACGGACGAGGACGACCCCATCATTCCTGCGTTCAACACTCCGAAGCACAAGTACAACCTCGGCTTCGGGTTGCGCGAGCTGGACTTCGTCAAGGGGTCCTTGTGGGGATGCAACCTGAATTACAAATGGATCCAGGGCTTTGTGTTCGAGGGCAGCCCCCAGTTCACGGGCTTTGTACCGACCTATGACCTGCTTGACGCGCAGGTGAACGTGACGGTGCCGGCCTGGAATACCACGTTTAAGGTCGGTGGATCGAATTTGCTTGAGAACATCCACATCGAAACCTACGGTGGTCCCTTCGTGGGCCGGCTTGTGTATGGGTCGGTGGTCCTCGATATCAATCACCGCAAGTAACGGTTCCGCAATCCGCTGAATGCCATTCCCGAGAGGGTCGCGGCGTGGAATTCGTCGACAAAAGGTGTCATTCGTACACCGAACTTGGGAATTCTTTGTACCTTAACCGGGCCATAACCTGTGCAACCAGAT
>JBIIRP010000193.1:0-3453 GCA_044341475.1 Flavobacteriales bacterium
AATAATTTTGACACATTAGGTCAAATCATTGCAGGAAACTCACATGTTCCGTTCGTTTGCGCCCTGAACGGCAAAACGTATGACCGGAAAGGGAACAACCAGGCGCGCAAAGGCGGACTTCAACCAGAACCGGTTGTACCGGTTGCTGCAACTCGTGAAGTTGCTGAAAATGAATCCGCACCGGACGGTGGATGACCTGGCCGAGTTCCTGCAAACGAGCCCCCGCAGCGTGTACCGCTATCTGAATCTGCTCGAGTCGGTGGGGTTTTCGATTGCAAAAACGGTGTACGGCGGGTTGTACATCGAAGGGGAGGAGCTGCGGGAATCGTTTACCCGGGAGGAGGCGGAGCTGGTGGGGGCGGCGTTGAATTCGGTGTTTCCCGAACGAAAAGAGTCCCAGGCAGTGCTGCGGAAGCTCAAGCTGTACAGCGAAATCGGTTCGGCAGCGGATGATTTGGCGCGCGCAGGTCGGGAAGCCATGCTGGCCTCGCTCGCCCGTGCGATGGCGGACCGCCGGCAGGTGCTGCTCAAGTCATACCACAGCGCGCACAGCGGCACCGTGACAGACCGCGTGGTGGAGCCTGTCGAGTTGCACGGCCAGGCGGTCTTTCTGGCGGCCTTCGACACGTCCGCGAACGACATGCGCTACTTCCGGATCGACCGGATTGCGGATGTGGAAGTGCTGGATACGCCGATGCGGTTTTCGAGCCGGCATACGGCGCCTCCGCCGGACCTCTTCGGGTTCGCGCTGCATCCGAAGCCGCCCGCACTCGGCAGAAAACCGACCAAACCGGTTGCGAACGCCGCCCCGCCGGCCATCCATTTGGACCTCAGCATGCGGGCTATGCTGTTCCTGCGCAGCGAGTACCCGCTTTCCGCAGCGTACATCACTCCTGCCTTGGAGCCAGAACGTTACACTGTGAAGGCGCCGGTGGCCGACTACCGGCCTGCCGTCCGCTTCATCCAAGGCCTTGAGCCCGGCCACGTCCGCGTCCTCGGGGATGCAAACTTGATCGCTGCCCTTAGCTCGCCTCCCGGCACTTCGTCGGGAACGGCCGCGAGCCCGGGACTCGCAGATCCCCTCGCCCACTGAGGCGTTCGGTTTGATTAGAGCAGTGGACGGTTCAGGCGCCACTGCAGCCGCCGCGCCGCGAGCATGGCCTCCGCTTCGGCGTCGATGGCCGAGCGTTCGGCGTCGAGCCACGCGGTTTCCCGGGCTATCACGAGGAAGACGGAGCTCTCACCGGCTTGGAAGCGCGCCGTCTCTGCATCAAGCATCTGCCGCGCAGCGGTCGCCGCGGCCCGTGCAGCGACCAGCGTCGCATGCCGGTCCTCGAGGGCACGCGCTTCCGCCATCACCGCCCCGCTCCAACGCAAGCTCAACGCTTCCTGCTCCAGTGCGATGCGCTCAAGCTCGATGGTGCCGAGGGCCACTTGGGCCCGCTCGCGCCGCAGGAAAAGCGGCATGCTGGCGTAAACGGACAGCGCTGAACCGGTTGCATCCACTCCCTGCAACAGGGACCATTCCGCATTCACGACGGGCTTGAGTCCTTCGCGCTTCAGCCGCAGGTCAAGTTCCGCATTCCGCTGCTCTGCAGCAAGTTGCACCCGGTCCGGTAGCTCCTCGAAGACCGCCTGCATCGCCGCGGCATCAAGTGCCGCCGCCTGTGTCCGCGCCGCCGCCCACGCTGCCTCGTCGAATCCCGGCAATGCTGTGGGCACGACGCCGCTCCCATCGGCTAAAAACGCCGCGGCCGCTCCCCACGCCTCCGCCCGCCCGGCCTCCGCCGCGCCCCGTTCTGCACGCCGCCGCTCCAGCGCCCCCCACGCCTCCACGGTGTCGATGGCGGCCCGGTCCCCCTGCATCCACGCTTCCCGCACCCCCACCAGCCGCTCCCCGGCGAGCCGTTCGGCCTCCCCCACGACCTCGGCCGCCCGCGCCGCCCGGTACCACCTCCAAAACGCCTGCGCCGACCCCCAAAACAAGTCATTCAGCGCCTCCATCCGCTTCGCGGCATTCAACTCCGCATACACCTCGGCCTGCCGCAGGGCCGTCCTCCGGGCATCCGTGACCAGCCCAGACCCGAGCCGCACCGCTACGCCGGCACGCGCCACCCCTCCATCCGGCGTGTACCGCTCCGGGTTCAGCCGCTCGCCTTCCGCCGTTCCGACCCCCACCACCGCGTCGAGCGGCCCCCGCAGCGGAACTTCCAGCCCGGCGGTGGGCACACGGTAATACGTTGTTCCCCCGAACACCTTCTCGTACGACGACGCGGTCGCCACCGGGTCGAAGGCGCCCCGCGCCCGCCGTGCCCACGCCGCCGCCTCGTCGTCGTACAGCGCCGCCGCCTCCACCACCGGGTGGTACGCCGTCACCCAGCCCAGAAACTCCGCCTCCTTCACCTCCCCGCGCACCCCTGCACCCATGCCCGCTCCCAACTCCCCCTGCGCACCCAAACCCAAACTCAAACTCAAACTCAAACTCAAACTCAAACTCAAACTCAAACTGAACCGTCTCATGGCGTATAGTAGTCTTGCGGAAACCCGTTCAACTGCCGCCACAACTCGTACCACACCGGAACCCGGTTCAGCAGGGCGATGCCGCGCGCGCCGCTGCCGGGAAGGACTGCTTCCGGCCAACGTCCCGTTTCCCCCTCGGCGACGAGCACGCGGAAGGTGCCGTCTTCGCTGATCGTGCGGTCGATGGCCACCACCTTGCCGGAGAACGTTCCGAACGTCAATTCCGGCCAACCGCTGAACACCAGCGCCGGCCAGCCGTCGAACAAGAACCGGACCTCGCTGCCTTCGTGGATGAGGGGCAGGTCCATGGGCCGGACCTTCCATTCGACCGCTTTGCCATGCGCCACCGGAACGAGGGTCAGCACCGGTACGCCTGCGGCGATTTGTTCGCCGATTCCGGCCTGGAGCAGGCGGGTGACGCGGCCCGCTTGGGGAGCGACGATGGTGCGCCAACCGCGGCGGGCCCGGAGGTTCGCCAGGGTATTCATGAGTTCCGCAGCTTCGCCCGCGGCGGTGGCGGCAGCGGCCTCGGCGCTGCTGAGGTCCGCTTCCGCTTTCGCGAGCGCGTCTCCGAAGTCGTTCGGGACGTTCGAGCGGGCGAGCTGGGCGTTGCGCAGGGCGGCCCTGCTGCGGTCCCAGGCGTTGCGCGCGGCATTCTCGTCGGCGCGGGCGTCCTGCAGCGCGATGGAGCGGGCTTCGAGTTCCGTGAGGGACTTGAGGCCCTGCTCGTAGAGTGCACGCTGGCGGCTGTATTGGGCTTCGGCTACCGCCAAACCCGCTGCCGCGGCGGCGTAGTTCAGACTGTCCGAACTCGCCATCAGCCGCGCGCGCTCGATTTCATTCGAGGCCGTCGAGCCGGCCACGGCAGCGGCGCCGCGCAAGGCCGTGATGGACCGGAGAAGCGCGTCGGCTTTTGCGCGGTAGGCTGCGGCC
>JBIIRP010000194.1:0-3428 GCA_044341475.1 Flavobacteriales bacterium
CGCGGGTTCAAGAAAGCAGTTCTTCTGGTGGCAGGAGCGGCGGCCCAAAAGCTCATGATGAACCTCGCGAAAGAGCAGGAAGTCCTCATGGGCATCGCCGACATGGCCATCTTCACGTACACGGCTGAATCGACGGCGCTTCGGGTGCAAAAGCTCGCCGGAATGCGCGGCTCGCACGAAGCGGTCGCCCACGAAATCGATATGCTCCGCGTCTACACGTACGAAGCCGCCGAGTGGATCCACAGCGCCGGCAAGGAAGCGTTGCTCGGCTTCGCCACCGGCGACGAGCTGAAAATGATGCTGATGGGCCTCAAGCGTTTCACAAAAACGGCGGACTTCAACACGAAAGAAGCCCGCCAACGCATCG
This sequence comes from Flavobacteriales bacterium, assembly GCA_044341475.1. GTDB lineage: Bacteria > Bacteroidota > Bacteroidia > Flavobacteriales_D > Sanyastnellaceae > CAMCYM01. The sequence goes on from JBIIRP010000194.1 coordinate 368, forward strand.
CCCTCCGCCTCATCGAATCCGGCGGCTACCCGTTCTGATTGCGGGTCAGCCTTTCGTGATGTACCGGTAGAGCACCTCGTCGACTGGATGATCGAGGTGCAGGAGCATGACCACCACTGACTTGCTTTTGCCATTCGGGCCAGGCATGGTGCGTTGCTCGAACGACTGCGGATCCGGCTGAACGTCGCCCATGTAGTAGAAAGAAATGCCCTCGTCGTTGTTCTTCTGAACGAACAATGGGATGCGCGCGTTTCCAGGAGATCGGAAGAATTCTACGTCTGGACTTGTGAGTGTTCGGCCGTTTTTCGTGAACCAACGCATAGTCGACCGATCGACAAAGGTGTCCTCGTATTTCACCGTGCTGGAAATCTCATCGTCCTTGTGGTAGGTGACGAACAGCGGACACCACGACCGGTCGGGAGCAACGAGGTATCCTCCCACATTTTGGGCGACGGGATTCGATTCCGCACCTAAAACCCGGAAAACATCCGTTCTGCTGTACTTCCTGCCGCGGACAAATCCGCGGTACACCGTATCCGGTTGCAGTCCGCTGGCAAAACTGCGTTCGGCGAAGGTGGCCATGTCGAACCAGAATTCTGCGCTCCCCGGCGCCTCGAAGAGGGAACGACCTGGATCGGTCCACGATATGGCTTCTGAAGAGTAGCGGAACAAATCCACACCGATCACCTCAGCCGCTTCCACCATTTTCTTGTCTTGGGTTTGGCGGTAAAACCGCAAATCCAAACACCTGCACGCCGCCCACCACCGGCGATCGTCTGGAACCTCCCCTGTCACTCGACGCACGACTTCGCGCCAGTGGTCGCGTTTCACCCGCTCACTGCGGCAGAGGAGCTTCATCAGCACACCTTCTTCGGCACACCGACCGTTCAATGCATCGCGCGCGTGCACGGCCCACACTTCAGAAATCTGCTGAGGGACTGGTGGAACGAGGTCCGGATCGATGGCCCGCACAAAGGCATGGTATGAGCCTGCTTGGCGCGCAAAAGCGCGCGCATCCCTCCCGTCATGGTCGAGAAAATCACACATCATCGGCCGCCTTCCGAGGCGGGCCTTCATGGCGAAGTAATCGCCCTTGAGTTCGCGCAAGCTGTCCGCTGCAGAGGACTGAATCGCCTCGAAAATCTGCTCTCGAGCGATGCGGTCAAACGAAACCGTACTCGCTCCAGGAATGAGCGGACTCCCCACCGCCATTAGCCGGCGCAGTTGGTCGCGATCGTACGAGCGGTCGCCAAACAGGGCGACTGGAATGAGGAAATTGCGTCGGTAATTCCCGATAAAGTCTAAGACCGTCAGGTATTTGGCTCCCTCCGCATCCTTGCGCAATCCCCGACCGAGCTGCTGCACAAAGACGATCGCGGATTGCGTGGGTCGAAGCAGCACCACAAGGTTGCAACTGGGGATATCGACCCCCTCGTTGAACACGTCTACGGTGAACAAAAACTCCAATCGATCCGCCGCCTGTGGATTCGCTTCGAGCCTGCGGATGGCCTGTTCACGTTCTACCTCCGAATTCTTTCCACTGATCGATAGCGCAGGACGACCGCGCAGCGAAAACAAACTGGCAAGCTCCTCAGCCTCTTCCACCCGTGAACAGAATACCAGGCCTCGGGTAACTTCCTCGAAGTTGCCGTAGAGGCTGATTTGCTCCAGGATGCGATCGACCCGTTCGTTCGCTACCAGCAATCGAAACTCCGACTCCTCCTCAAGGTGCTGGCCGTTCACCGTGATATCGGTCACTCCGAAGTAGTGGAATGGACAGACCAGCTCTTCTTCTAGTGCCCGCTGCAACCTCACCTCGAAGGCGATGTTGTAGTCGAAGTACTTGAAAATGTCCGCACCGTCCGTCCGCTCCGGCGTAGCCGTCATGCCCAGCAAGAACTTAGGTCGGAAATGGTCTAAAAACCGAGCATAAGTGGCCGCGCCTGCACGGTGCGATTCGTCCACGATGATGTAGTCGAAATGGTCCGGGGAGAACCGATCTAAATGGGCCGTTTTGCTCAACGTTTGGACCGTGCAAAACAGAAACTCGGCATCCACATTCCGCTCATTCCCTGTGTACAACCCCAGCGTGCGGCTCCCTTGAAAAATGCGCTCAAATGACGCCATCGCAGCGCGCGCAATGTTCTCGCGGTGGACAACGAAGAGAAGACGATTCGCCCGAAAGGCCAGGGCGTCAAAGGCAGACAAATACGTTTTACCCGTACCTGTCGCACTCACAATCAAGGCCTTCGTCTGTCCTCGTGCACGGAGACCCGCGAGTGAAGCAAGTGCCTCCTTTTGCATGGCGTTCGGCGCAACGCTCGGAGCCCAATGCGGCTCACGCTCAGCGGCAATTCGGACGGTCTGCTGAAGCCGAACCACCTCCCGAAGGGCAACCCGCTGGACTTCCCGGTACCGCAACAAAAAACGGGCATCCACCGTCTCAGATCGATGGAAACGGCGGTCAAACTCCTGAGCAAACTCACGTGCGACGCGGTCTGAGGCTTGAAGGTGAAGCTGAACATTGAGTTCCGCATTGAGCTTCAGAGCCCGAGCCGTCCAGTTGCTGCTTCCGATCAGCAAGGTCTCGCGTGAACCGTGTCGAAACCAGTACCCCTTCGCATGCACGCTGTCCTGGGTGTTGATGCGCAGTTCGACGTTCGGCAACTTGAGGATTTGCTCGAGTGCTCCGACTTCCGTGAAGTCCAAATACTGAGACAGGAGAATCTTCCCCGACACCCCCCGGTCTGCAAGGTCGAGCAGCTGTTGGAACAGCATCATCACCGCCTCCCGCGTCGCAAATGCCACATAAAACTTGAATGCGTCGCACACCTCGAGCTCATGTTGGAGCCGAGAGAGGACCAAATGACCCGCAGCAGGATCATTGAGCACAAGAAAAGGACTGTGGTCGGCTGAATTCATTTGCTCAGGATCTCCACCACAGGCAGATCGGCGGCGGCCCAGTCCAGCGCCGCGAAGGCCGCGTCGTCCGGCCGGAGCCACGCGTGGGCCTGGTGTTCCCGCAATTCCAGGGCTTCCGGAGCAGGCGTTGTGCAGGCGT
>JBIIRP010000030.1:0-12109 GCA_044341475.1 Flavobacteriales bacterium
CTACGTGGCTACGATCGCAAACGCCTGTGGCACAGGGACAGACACGGTTTACGTCGAGGTAGTCACCCCCACCGCGTCCGCGACGGCCGGCGACGACATCTGCCGTGGATCGGCGACGCAGATATCGGCCTCCGACGGGGTCGCGTGGAGCTGGCACCCGCAGGCGCTTGCGGCCTCACCGGCCGCCCAAACCACCTCCGTCTTCCCCGTGGAAACCAGCACCTTCACGGTGTTTGTCACGGATGAACACGGCTGCGTTGCCAGCGACCAGGTCACAGTGCAGGTTCTTCAACCGCCGTGGGTCGAGGCCGGTCCGGAGGTCCGTCGCATCGACTTCGGCGAGCGGATCCGGCTCTTCGGCTCGGCAGAAACGGATTCCCTGTGGTGGACGCCGGCGGACCTGCTGTCGTGCAGTTACTGCGAAACGCCGGAAGTCCTCTCCATCGAACCGGGCTGGTACGTGTTGCACGCGGTTTCGGGCATCGGGTGCGTGGGCCGGGACAGCGTGTTCGTCGATGTGTTCTACCCGGTTTATGTCCCGAACGCCTTTACCCCGAACAACGACGGCATCAACGATGCTTTCCGCGTGGAGGGGGTGGATCCGCGTGATTTCCGTTTGGAGATCTTCGACCGGTGGGGGGAGCGGGTCTTCTTCAGCGAGGACCCCGCGGTCCCGTGGATCGGCGATGTCGACGGGGGTTCCCACTTTGCCGCAGACGGCCTGTACGTGTGGCGGATGGTGCACCGGTTGCGGGAAGGACCGCAGCTTCGTGAGGGCACGGTGTTGCTGACGCGCTAGCCAGGACGTACATTCGTCCCCATGCGGTTCATCGCCCTGCAGCTCCGGAGGCTCTTTCTGGACCACGACTGTGTGGTCGTGCCTGGTTTGGGCGGATTTGTGTTGCACGCTGTCCCAGCTCGCTACGAGCGGGATGCTCATGTGCTCCACCCCCCCGGTCGCGAGGTGGTTTTCAATCCGCGCCTCATCCACAACGACGGGGTCCTTGCCCATGCTCTCGTGGTGCATGCGGGGATGACCTACGCGTCCGCTCTTGCGGCGGTAGAAGAGGAAGCCGCAGCGATGCGGAGGGAGCTCACGGCTGGCGGTACCGTGGTGCTGGACGGCGTCGGTCGCCTGTACCGCGAAGAGGGGGTCGTGCGCTTCGTTGCGGATGCCGAGCTGGAGTGGATCCTGCGGTCGTACGGATTGCAACGCCTTCCCCTGGCTCCGCTCGTTCCACAACGTACTCTTGTCGAACCCATCGTCGCGGCTTCTGAGGTTCTCGGCGTACCTGAGATTCCGGTCGTTCCGTTCCGGCGCCGGCTCCTTCGTGCAGCGGCGGTGCTCGCGCTTCCCGCTACAGTAGGTGGGGCGCTTTGGCTGAGCTCGGGCGCATCCGGTGAGCAGTTCGGCTGGACGGTAGCCCCTGTGGATGCCGTCTCATCCTACATCCCGCGGTTTTCGGTCGAGGCGTTGACCTTGCCCGCGCCGCACACCGAGGCCGTTTTCGCGGACGCGTGGCCCTCGGATGCCGACGAGTTGCGCTTTCATTTCCGCAGTGAGCAAGTGTCCGATCACGGTGTGCGTATAGTGCGTTCGCCTTCGGCCCCTGTTCCGGCAGTTTCAGCAGAGCCCATCACCCAGGAGGAATCTCCTCGTGCAGCAGCGGTCGATGCCTTTGAGGTGGTCATCGGGGCCTTCGCCCAAACCGCGAACGCCGACCGCCTCGCCTCCCGTCTTGAGCAACAAGGACAGCCAGCCCGCACAGCGCTCCGCTCCGATGGACTTACGCTCGTGGTGTGGGGTGGCTATGCGGACGCCGCCGCTGCTGAAGCAGGCCTAGCCGCTGCTGCGGATGCCGGCTTTACTGGGGCCTGGGTGCGCCGAATCCCCTAAGCATGAAGCCCACGGAGGCATTGATCCTGGACTTCGGTGGAGTCCTGTACGCGATCGATTACGATGCCCCCGTCCGGGCCTTTGCAGCCCTCGGAGCCACGGACTTTGCAGCGCTCTACCACAAAGCCGCACAAGCTCCCCTCCTGGACGCCCTTGAAACGGGCCACCTTGCTCCCGCCGACTTCCTCCACGCCCTTCAAGCCGTTTGTGCCCCTGGCACGACCCTCGAAGCGGTGGAATCTGCTTGGAACAGCATCCTGCTCGGTTTGCAGCCGTGGACCCGCACCCTCCTCCCGAGACTAGCTCAATCCTACCGCCTCTTCCTGTTCAGCAACACAAACGCGCTCCACACGCAGGCCTTCCTCACCCAACTCCGCGCAACCGGCGACTGGGACCTCTTCACCACCTACTTCGAGGCCATCCACTTCAGCCACGAACTGGGCTTACGCAAACCCGATACCACAGCGTTCACCCACCTCTGTCGCCTTCACCACCTCGACCTCGCCCGCACCACCTTTGTCGACGACAGCCCCCAACACGTCGCCGGCGCCCAAGCCGCAGGCCTTCGTGCCCTGTGGTTTCAGGACCTGACGCCCGCAGGTGCGGCGCAGTTCTGGGGCGGACTTGGAGTTTAAGTTTGAGTTTGAGGTTTAGTTTGAGTTGCGCGGCTGCGCCGCAATGCGGCTTTGCCGCTAGTTTACAGTTGATAGTTCCGAGTTAACTCACCCAAGCGGCACCCCAACCTCGTCCTAGTTCTCAACCTCGTCCTCGCCCTCAACCTCTCACCGCAGCCGGGTCCTCGAGCTTAGTGCGTTCGGCAAGCGAGGTGAAGGCCTTTCCGTCTGCAGGACGTGCGCCTTGTTCAAGGAGGTCGTAAATTTCTTTCGAACGGTCTTCTTGAGCGTAGGTCTTGATACCGCTTTCAGCAGATTGGATGCCGGTTTCATCCGGCTTCTTCAGCGCAAAACAGACCGCTCGGGTATCGCCGAAAGAGAAGTGCCACACTCGATCTCCGTCATCGTACATCACGTAATTGATTTCGGACAAGCGGCTTTCCCAAAACAGGTCGCTGAAGGCGTCGAGTTGTTCTTCAAGAACTTGGGGCTCGCGTTGCATGCGGATCCACAGGTCCGACGTGACGCCTTGGATGGCAAGGAACTTGACAAAATCGGCTTCGACTTCGCGGAGCTCTTGGAGGACGAGACGTCGGAATTTCATGATACGGTGCCTTCGAGCATGAGGAGGAATGCGTACTCCATGGCGGTTTCATGGAAGCGCTTGAAACGGCCCGAGGCCCCGCCGTGTCCGGTTTCCATGTTGCAATGCAGGATGAGGAGGTTGTCGTCGGTTTTGTGGGCGCGGAGTTTGGCCACCCACTTCGCGGGCTCCCAGTACTGCACTTGGCTATCCCAATACCCCGTCGTGACCAGCGTGTGTGGATAGTCCATCTTTTGCACATTATCGTAGGGACTGTAGGACAGCATGTAATCGAAGTAGGCCTTGTCCTTCGGGTTGCCCCATTCGTCGAATTCGCCAGTCGTCAGGGGTATGGTTTCGTCGAGCATCGTGTTGATCACGTCGACGAAGGGCACCGCAGCGATGATGCCGTTAAACAGCTCTGGCGCCATGTTCATGACGGCGCCCATGAGCAGACCACCTGCAGAACCGCCCATTCCGTAGAGGTGGTCGGGCGAGGTATAGCCGAGATCGACCAGCGCACGGCCGCAGTCAATGTAGTCCGTGAAGGTGTTCTTTTTGGCGAAGAGCTTGCCGTTCTCGTACCATGACCGTCCCATTTCCTGACCTCCGCGGATGTGGGCGATGGCGAAGACAAATCCGCGGTCCAGCAGACTGAGCCGTGTGCTGGAGAACGACGGGTCGGTGCTGTACCCGTAGCTTCCGTAGGCGTAGAGCAGAAGCGGGTTGTCCTTGGATTTGGGGGTATCCTTCCGGTAGACGAGGGAGACCGGGACTTCGGTGCCGTCGGCGGCCTTGACGAGGAGCCGTTCGCTGGTGTAGTTGTCCGCATTGAAGGTACCCCCGACCACCTCCTGCTGCTTCAGCACCTCCTGCACCTTCGACGCCATGTCGATTTCAAGGGTCGACGTCGGAGTCGTCAACGAGGTGTAGCCAAACCGCAACCGCTGCGTGTCAAAATCCGGGTTTGCCCCTACATACGCCGTGTATGCAGGATCGTTGAATTCAACGTACCAATCCGCCGTCCCATCCCACCGCTTCACCCGAAGTTGGGTCAATCCGCCGGTCCGTTCTTCCACGACGAGGTGGTCCTTGAAAATCTCGATGCCCTCGAGCAACGTCTCTTCGCGGTGAGCAATCACATCGACCCAATTCTTCAATCCCGGCCGCGCCACAGGCGTTTTGACAAGCTTGAAGTTTTTCGCATTGCGGTTCGTGACGACGAAGAAGTCTTCGCCGAAGTGGTCCACCGCATACTCGAGGTCGCGCTGCCGCGGTTCGATGACCTGCCAGGTGCCGTTCGGCGTGTTCGCATCGAGGAAATGCCACTCGCTGCTTACCGTCGAATTCGATGCGACGAACAGGTATTTGTCGCTCTTTGTCTTTCCGACTCCGACGCTGAACGTCTCGTCTGTCTCTTCGTAGACGACCGGATCTGCACTGGCCGACGTGCCGAGAACATGCTTGTATACGCGGTAGGAACGCAGCGTGATCGGGTCTTTTTTCGTGTAGAAGAAGGTCTTGCTGTCGTTCGCCCATGTGGCGCCGCCTTCGGTGATCGGAATGGATTCTTGGGCAATTGCGCCCGTGGCCAAATCCTTCACGTACAGCGTATACTCCCGCCGGCTTACCGTATCCACCCCGAACACAAGCAGTCGGTTGTCCGGACTCACCGATGTCCCACCCACGGCATAGTAGCTGTACCCTTCGGCCATGGCATTGACGTCCAGCATAATCTCCTCAGGGGCCTCCAGCGTTCCTGCTTTGCGGCAGTAAATCGGGTATTCCTTCCCTTGCTCGTACCGCGTGTAGTACCAGTAGCCGTTGTCTTTTACCGGCACACTGGAATCGTCCTGCTTGATGCGCCCGACGATTTCATTGAACAGCGTGTCTTGAAAGGTTTTCGTGGCGGCCAGCACCGTGTCCGTGTAGGCATTTTCTGCATTCAGGTAGTCGAGGACCTGAGTGGTTTGGGGATCTGGCTGAGCGGCGTTTTTCTGCTCATCCGAAAGCCGCATCCAGTGGTAATTGTCCACGAGCACCGTATCGTGGATGGCCGTTTCGTGCGGCTGAACGGCAGCTACAGGGGGAGCGGGGTAGTCCGAAGCCTTGAGGCTCGGCGCGGTAGAGTCAGACATGGCGGAATCGTTGCACCCGGTCAGGGCGAGCGCAAAGGTAGCGGCCGCAAAGGCCGTGGTGCAGAGTGAGCGGGTCATGCGCAAGATTTTGTGGCGAAGTTAGAGGAGGTGGCCGAGCTCCCGGTGCAAGTGGTCGAGGTCTTCTGGGGTATCGATGCCATGGGCTTCGTGGGGGGTGATGCCCACCGCAATCCGCCATCCGTGTTCGAGCCACCGAAGCTGTTCCAGTCCTTCCCGCTGCTCGAGCGGTGTCGGATGGAGGTGGGCCAAAGCCTCGAGCGCCCCCCGTGTAAACGCATACAACCCGATGTGCTTCAGCCATGGACCCGCCCCGGCGGGAATGGGTGAACGGCTGAAATACAAGGCATTCCCATGCAGGTCACGAACTACTTTGACGCGGTTCCGGTTACCGCGGGCTTCTTCTTCGTCTTCGACGGCTAACGCAAGCGTAGCAACTGCTGCTCCGGGTCGGCGGATGAGTTCGGCAAGGGTACGCAGGGCATCGGGATGAACGAAGGGCTCGTCGCCTTGGACATTCACGACCGCTTCAAGGGCTTCACGCCCTTCAGCTTCATGTTGTTGCATTGCTTCTCGGCACCGCAAGGTTCCGTTTGGGCAATCGGGTGAGGTCATCGCCACGGCCCCACCGGCTCGGTCGACTTCAGCGGCGATGCGCTCATCGTCTGTGGCGACCACCACCCGGCCGAACACCCCACTTTCCTCGGCCCGACGCAGCACGCGAACCACCATAGGCACACCTCCCACCAGGGCGAGCGGCTTTCCCGGAAACCGCGTCGAAGCAAACCGCGCAGGAATGACACCGAGGATCATGACCGTTCGTAGGTGAGCATGAGTTGGGTCAACCGCGGCGGCTCCATGTTCAGCGGCCGGAGGCTGTATTCGGAATTGAAGAGGTTGTTGATGACGAGCGAAAGCCGCAGCTCAGGCCCGAGGTTCACCCCTGCGCGGAGGTCAACAACCCACGGTTGCCGCGGATGGGCCGCGAGCCAGTCTCCCACCCCCCAACGCACAAATCCGTACTCCTCGAACTGAAGAAAGGCCTGGTCGAAGTTGTTGAGCTGGCTTTGGTACCGCAAGCTCATGCCCACAAACCACCGGGCGAAGGACAGGTGGGCATCCGCCCGGACCAAATGCGGCGAGCGGTACTTCAGGATGTAGTTCGTGGTGTCGTGGCTGGTGGTGAGGTAGGTCGCTGAATAGTTCGCGTTTGGACTGTAATTGTAATCCGGAGTCAAGGTAATGGGCCGTGTGTAGGTGTAGCCCAGCAGCACATCCAGGTCAAACGACTCCGCATCCCACTGCCCGGCGAGAGACCCCTCGGCTCCGGTTACGCGGCTGTCGCCGGTATTCACGCTCATAAAGCCCAGGCCGGCCAGGGGGTCCACGAGGGGATCTCCCCACTGCCCGAAGGTGAATTCGATGAAGGAGGTGAAGTTTTGGCGGAAGACAGCCACATCCGCAAATCCCTTGAAATCCCCCGCTTTCAGCCCTTGCTTGAACCCGATTTCCATCGATTCGGCAAACTCGGGGAGCAGCTCCTCATTCGGATAGATCTGGAGCGAGCCCAGTCCCGTGCGGATGTAGCGTTCGGCAATGGTCGGAAAGCGGAATCCCTGGCCGTAGCTGGCACGCAACCAGCCGCCTTCCCACGCCGTCCAGTTCAAGCCGGCGCGGAACACCGGTTTTCCCGCCCGGATGTCGTTCACCTGGAAGGACTCGTAGCGCAGTCCGAAGGACGTGTTGAGCCGCGGTCCGAAGCGCTTTTCCGTTTGGAGGTAGGCGCCGAGGGTGCGGGCCGAGTTGTTTCCGTCGCTCGAGCCGCCACTGTACAGCTCAGCGTTTGAGTGCGCGAATTGGTGCAGGGCGCCTCCGACGAGGTGCAAGCCTTCGACGCCCCAGCGCTGTCCGTCGAGGGCGATTTGGTACTCAGTATGCACCACATCCGAGGCGTTGCTCTGGCTGTTGTCGTTGCCGTTTGTCAGGTGCTGCCACCGCCCGCGCAGACTGTGCCGGATGTTTCCCGGGCTGATGTAGCTCACGTGCGGATCGAGCGTGCCGATGAGTTGCCGTGTACGCGTAGCAGCGCCTTCGTAGCTCCCGTAGATGCTGTCGGGGGCATGCTGCCAAATGAGCGTATTCAGCGATTCGCCCCACTGCCAATTCGCCCCCAACCCGTACTGCAGTCCTGGGGTGCGCGAGGTTCGCCTGCGGATGGCCGCGTTCACGCGCGCCTGGCTGTTTGCAGCGTAGCGGTCGATGGTAAAGGGGTTGAATCCCGTCTCGGCGGCGGAATCAACCGGGGCAAGGTGTCCGTCGTCCCCGAGCAAGTTGCCTCCGACAACGACATCCCACCCACCGAGCTGTTGGCTGTGCAGGAAGCGGACATTCGCCAGCTGCGGGGTAGCCTCCCACGTGCGGGCTGCACGGGTGCGCGGTGGGCTGTAGGCGCCGTGCTGCAGCGTCACGCGGGTGAGCGGGCGCGCGTCCGGGTACCGCGTGCGGACATTGATGACCCCGCTGAGGGCGGAACTGCCATAGAGCACGGAAGCGGCCCCTTTGATGACCTCGACCTGTTCGAGGTTCTCTACGGGCAGGAAGCCCCAACTCGGCCGCCCGGCATCGCCGCTGAGGATGGGGAGGTCGTCCACCAGAATCATCACGCGCGAACCGGCACCGTAGCTGAAGCCGCTGCCGCTCCGGATTTGGGGTTCTCCGTCTACGAAGCTCACGCCGGGCGTTTGTTCCAGGGCATTTTCGAGCGAGGTGGTTCCGCGCTGTTCGACGATGCGCGGTGGCAGGATGTCGAGCGACACCGTGACTTCCTCTGCACGTTGCTCAAACCGCCCGGCACTGACCACGACCGGGCCGATTTCGAGCGGAGCTGCTTCAAGAACGATATCCCACACGACGTTTCCTGTCGCTTGGAGGCGTTTTTCGGCTGTCCGCATGCCCATGAACGAACACCGTACGGTCACGTTCGTTCCGGCGAAGGAGCTCAGGTCAAATCGGTACCCGCCGTCCGCAGCCGTGGTGGTTCCGGACGTACTTCCGACGACGACGAGGGTGGCGAAGGGCAGCGGGGCGCCGTCGGTATCGCGGACGGTTCCGGTGAGGGTTTGGGCCTCGGCAGAGGCAAAGGCAGCACAAAAGAAGAGGACACACCAACGGCTCATGGGGCGCAAGATGCAAAGGGTCGGCTGCTGTTCCGCACACGTTCGCAAAGTAACGTGCCCCGTCTGCAAAAGCCGCTGTGGCGTCTGCCGGTCTGCGGACACTTTCGCGGCATGAACGACGAGCGTTTGCGGCGGTGGGTGGCGATGACGGAGCTCGAAGGCCTGGGTCCAGCCGGGGTCGCGCGTGCAGTGGAGGCACAGGGCGGGCTGGATGCTGCATGGGAATGGCTCCGCAGGGTGCGGCCGGAGGCGGACGATGCCCTGTTCCGGGCGAGCGCAATTCTCCACGCGGTCGAAGCCCTACACGGCCATAGCCTTTCCTGGGAGTCCCCCCACTATCCGCCTTTGTTGGCGGAGTTTAGGACGGCCCCGCCTGTGCTGCATGTCAAAGGCGCGCTCGGCTTCGGTGATCAGCCGTGTGTGGCCGTAGTGGGCACCCGCAGGTGCACTTCTGATGGGGCTGCAGCCGCCTTTCGGCTCGGACAGCTGCTTGCTCGGTCAGGGGCCGTGGTGGTGAGTGGCCTGGCCCGAGGAATCGACGTGGCCGCGATGAAAGGGGCGCTCGTCGAGGGCGGCCGTGTGGTTGCCGTGTTTGCCCATGGACTGGACCGCGTGCACCCACCGTCGCATGCGGCTGTTGCCCACGCCATTCTTGACCAAGGTGGTGCGTGGTGGACGGAGTTTGCTCCCGGAGTGCCACCGGAGCCGTGGCGGTTTGCGTGGAGAAACCGCATCGCCGTGGGGGCCAGCCGGGCGCTTGTGATGGTCCAAAGTCCAGGCCGAGGCGGCGCCATGATCTCCGTCCGGTGGGCGCTCGAGGAAGGGCGGGAGCTCTTCGTTTTCGCTCCGGGTGGGGCCTCACGCACATGGGAAGGCAACCGCCGGCTGATCGCGGCGCTCCCACAGGCAGAGGTCGCAACACCGGAAGACGTACTTCTCCGGCTTCATGTTCAGCCAGAGCAGACGCCGGCACGATCGGATTCAACTCTTCCGGGTCGGTTGCAGCAGGCCTACCAAATCGTGCTGATGCGGGACGGAGCAGATGCGGAAGCGGTTGCCTCGAACCTGGACATCTCCTCCACAGAAGCACGCACGCGACTGCTGCTGCTCGAACTGTGGGGCTACGTGCGGCGCACCCCAGGGGACTGGTATGTAGCGCGGATTACTGGAATTGACCGGTAATCAACCGCCAAATGTCATTCCCGAGTGCGTAGGCCATCAACGTCAACAGGAAGATCAGTCCGGCCATTTGGGCCCGCTCGAGGAACTTGTCCGAGGCGGGCCTGCCCATCACCATCTCGTAGAGCAAAAACGCCACATGACCGCCATCCAGCGCAGGAATAGGAAGCAAGTTCATGAACGCCAGAATCAGCGAAAAGAAAGCCGTGTTCCGCCAAAAAAGCTCCCAATCCCACGTGGGAGCAAAAATGCTCCCAAAGGTCACAAGGCTTCCGACCTGCGTTGCCCCTGCGGAGGAAAACAGGAAGCGCAACGACAGCACGTATTCCTGCAACGTGGACGCCGCGAGACTGAACCCGCTTACCAGGGCTTCACCGGCTCCGAATGCTTTGTGTTCGGTAGCGAATTCGGGCATTTCCGAAGGATCCCGGTTGAGGAACCCCAGCGCCCCGGTGGAATCGGTCGTGGCGGTGCGCAGGTGCGGCACCCCGGAGGCATCGATTACATCGACAGCAACAGATGCATTCGGATGGGCGCGCAGGTAGGCAGAAACCTCGCCGAAGTAGGTCAGCGGCATGCTGTCGATCGCGACAATCCGGTCTCCCGCCTGCAGGCCGGCCCGGGCAGCACCCGACTCCGGCAAGACCGTATCGACGACGCAGGGGACCCGAAGGCCGAAGGGCATGCGGATGGCGCTGTCCACGAAAAACTGACCCAAATCTTGGTCAAAGGCGAGCGGAATCTCTTCGCCATCGCGGCGGACCACGACCTCTTCTACCCGGTCGAAAAACAGGGTCCGGCGGATGGCCTCGAACGAATCCGGCGTTTCACCGTTGATGCGCACGACCTGGTCGCCATCGCGGAACCCCAGTGCCTCGACCCGGTCGTCGATCTCGATGCCGTAAGGAACTCGGTCGGCGGGCATGTAGTCCCGGCCCCACACGAACAGCACCATGGCATAGATGGCAAAGCCCGTGATCAGGTTGACGATGATGCCGCCGAGCATGATGATCAGGCGCTGCCAAGCGGGCTTGGAGCGGAATTCCCAGGGCTGGGCGGGCTGCTTGAGCTGCTCGGTGTCCATGGACTCGTCCACCATCCCGGCGATCTTCACATAGCCGCCGAGGGGCAACCAGCCGATGCCCCACTCGGTTTCACCGATTTGCTTCTTGAACAGGCTGAATCCCGGGTTCATGAAAAGGTAGAACTTCTCGACCCGGGCCTTGAATTTGCGGGCAGCGAGGTAGTGCCCGAGCTCATGCAAAACGACGAGGATGGAGAGGCTCAAAAGGAGCTGAGCGGCTTTAATCAGAGCGACCATGGAGGGGGTTCAGAAGGACAAAGGTACTCGCCTTTTTGTGGGTATCTTGCCCCCGATTCATGAAGATGCGCAGCGCATTCGCGAAGCGGCCGGGGTCCCGCAGGCAACTCCCCCCGCGAGAGAAATTTAAAAAGTGGTTCTGGTGGATCGGGCTTTCCCCGTTGCTTGGGTTTGCACTGCTGACCCTCGTGGCGCTAATCGGCCCACTGCCGGATACAGACGCTTTGACGAATCCGAAGACGGATTTGGCCACGCGCATTTATGCCGTGGACGGGCGAATCATCGGCCGGTATTATTCGGAGAACCGGTCGGATGTGCGCTTCGATGAGTTGCCGCAGCACCTTGTAGATGCCTTGATTTGCACAGAAGACGCGCGTTTTAGCGAGCACAGTGGCATCGACTTCCGTTCTCTTGCCCGGGCGGTCATGCTCCTCGGCACACGCGGGGGCGGAAGCACGATCACCCAGCAGCTCGCCAAACTGCTCTTCACCGAGGAGTACGAATCCTCGACGTTCATCGAGCGGGCCCTGCTACAAAAACCGCGCGAGTGGATCATCGCCTCGCGGCTCGAGCGTTACTACACGAAGGGCGAAATCCTGGCCATGTACCTCAACCGGTACGACTTCCTGAACCAGGCCGTCGGCATCCGGTCCGCCGCGAACGTCTACTTCGACAAGGACGTCAAGGACTTGAACGTGCAGGAATCGGCCATGCTCGTGGGCATGCTGAAGAACAGCTCGTTGTACAACCCCATGCGTCGGCCGGAACGGGTCATGGAGCGCCGGGAGGTGGTGTTGAACCAAATGGAGCGCTATGGCAAGCTCACGGAAGAGGCCTACGACAGCCTGCGGGTGACCCCGTTGGGACTTAACTTCCAGATTGTCAGCCACGACGAGGGCACGGCTCCGTATTTCCGCGAAATCCTGCGCGCAGAGGTCACCCGCTTGCTTGAGGAGAAGAACGAGGACGGCAGCTACAAAATCGCGAAAGCTGACGGCTCCCCCTACGACCTGTACCGCGATGGCCTGAACATTTTCACCACCATCGACAGCCGGATGCAACAGTCCGCTGAGGCGGCCGTGAAGGCCCATTTGGCAACGGAGCTGCAAGAAGCCTTCGCAAAGGATGTAAAGCGCAGACCGAAAGAAGATTACCCCTTCTTCAAAGGCATCGATCCGAAGCA
>JBIIRP010000031.1:0-12069 GCA_044341475.1 Flavobacteriales bacterium
CACGTGCGGGGTGACCACCGCCCCGCGGTAGCCCTGTCCGACAAGCGCATCCACCAGCACGAGCGCATCTTCCACGGTAGCCGCTCCGTCGTCCACCCCAGGCACCAAGTGGCTGTGGAGGTCCCAGCCGAGCTGAACGCCTGCCAGCGGCACGACCTGCTTCCGCCGCCACCGCGCCCACATGGTCAGCGGTGCTGGTACTGGGCCTCGTAGTACGACAGGTAGGCCCCGCTGGTCACGCTGTCCAACCATTCGCCGTTGCCGAGGTACCACGCCACCGTCGCCGCAAGGCCCTCCTCGAAGCGGATGGACGGTTTCCAGCCGAGCTCCTGGGCGATGTGCGACGCGTCGATGGCATAGCGCAGGTCGTGGCCTGCGCGGTCTTTCACGTACGAAATGAGCCCGAGCGAGGCCCCTTCCGGTCTGCCGAGTTGGGCATCGGTGAGCCGGATGAGCAGGTGCACGAGGTCGATGTTGCGCCATTCGTTGAGCCCGCCGATGGCGTAGGTGGCTCCGGATGAACCGCCGTGAAGTACCACATCGAGCGCGGCCACGTGGTCTTCCACCCACAGCCAGTCCCGCACGTTTTTGCCTTCGCCGTAGACCGGCAGCGGCCGGTTGTCCCGGATGTTCCGAATCATCAGCGGGATGAGCTTCTCGGGAAACTGGTATGCTCCGTAGTTGTTCGAGCAATTCGTAACCACGACCGGAAGTCCATACGTGTGGTGCCAGGCCCGCACGAGGTGGTCGCTCGACGCCTTCGAAGCGCTGTAGGGACTGCGCGGATCGTACGCTGTGGTTTCGGAGAAAAGGCCTTCGTCGCCGAGGGATCCGAACACTTCGTCGGTCGAGACGTGGTGGAACAGGCCTTCGCCCGGTTTCCAGGCTTCGCGTGCCGCCTCCAGCAGGCTCGCCGTTCCGAGGATGTTCGTCTCCAGGAAGGCCATGGGTCCCGAGATGCTCCGGTCTACGTGGCTCTCGGCGGCCAAATGCACAACGGCTTCCGGCCGGTGTTCCTCGAACACCCTGCGCACCAGCTCCCGGTCCCGGATGTCGCCCCGCACGAACACGTGCCGTTCTTCCCCTTCGAGATCCCGCAAGCTGGCCAAATTCCCCGCATAGGTCAGGGCATCGAGGTTGACCACCGTCATCTCGGGATACTTGGAAATCAACCGCCTCACGAGGTGGGACCCGATGAACCCCGCCCCTCCCGTCACCAGTACCGTCGAAAACGTTCGCATGTCGGCAAGTTCGCTCACAGGCTCCAATACCCCAAGTCCCCTAACCGGTCCCGGTACATGCCCTTCACATCCACCACCACCCCATCGCCCCCTTTCAGCAGCCCCCGGAAGTCCGCCTCCCCCAAATCCCGGTAGGGAGCGTGCCCGACCGCCACGACGACCGCGTCGTACCCTCCGGCAAGCGGGGCGTCCGTCAACGTAAGGCCGTATTCGGCGGCAACTTCGTGGGCATCGGCATGGGGATCAACAACATCGACCGCCACGTTGTACGATTCGAGTTCCCGCACGACGTCCACGACCTTCGTGTTGCGGATGTCTGCTACGTCTTCTTTGAAGGTCAGGCCCATCACCAGCACCCGGGATTCGAGCGGATTGCGCCCCCGTTCCAGCAGGCGCTTGACCGTTTGCTTTCCGACGTAGAAGCCCATGGAATCGTTCACGTACCTGCCGGAGTTGATGACCCGCGCGTGGTAGCCGAGTTTGTTTGATTTCCAGGTGAGGTAGTAGGGGTCGATGCCGATGCAGTGGCCGCCGACGAGGCCGGGCGAGAAGCGCAGGAAATTCCATTTGGTTCCTGCGGCTTCGAGCACCTCGAAGGTGTTGATGCCCACGCGGTTGAAGATGATGCTCAGTTCGTTCACGAGGGCGATGTTCACGTCGCGCTGCGTGTTTTCGATGATCTTCGAGGCTTCAGCGACCTTGATACTTGAGGCCCGGTAGGTGCCTGCCGTGACGACGAGTTCGTACACGCGGCCTACGGTATCTGCGCTTTCAGGATCGCAGGCGCTCACGACCTTCACGATGGTTTCCACCGTGTTGACCTTGTCGCCGGGGTTGATGCGCTCTGGGCTGTAGCCGACTTTGAAGTCAGCCCCCATGCGGAGGCCGCTGTGGGCTTCCAAAACGGGCACGCAATCTTCCTCCGTGCACCCCGGATAGACCGTGGACTCGTAGACCACGAAGTCGCCGGGTTTCAGGGCACCGGCGACCGTCCGCGATGCGGCGAGAAGCGGTCCGAGGTCGGGTTGGTTCGACGGGTGGATGGGAGTAGGGACGGCGACGATGTGGAAGTGTGCGGCCTTCAGGTCAGCGGGATCGGCCGTGAAGGTGATGTCGCAGCCCGCAAAGGCCTCTGAGGGGAGTTCGCCTGACGGGTCGATGCCGCGCCGCATCTGTTCCACGCGTTCTGCGTTGATGTCGAATCCGATGACGCGCACTTTCCGAGCGAAGGCGAGGGCGATGGGAAGGCCTACGTAGCCGAGGCCCACGACGCTTAAGGTGGCATCGCCGGACAGGAGCCGGTCGTACAGGTTCATGCGTGCTGTTCCGTTTCGCGTTCGACGGCAAGTCCTTCCGGACGGCGGTGCAGGCGGTAGCGTGAGCCGGCTTCGGGGCAGTGGGCGAGGCCGTCGGAATCGAAGGAGAGCCGGTGTCCGAATTCACTCATCCAGCCGATTTGGCGGGCGGGATTCCCGACGACCAGTGCATAGGCAGGTACGTCTTTCGTGACGACCGCCCCGGCTCCGACGAAGGCATAGGCCCCGATGTCGTGCCCGCACACGATGGTCGCATTTGCCCCGATGGACGCTCCCCGGCCCACCCGGGTGGAGGCGTACATCCCTTTGCGAATCACTGCACTGCGCGGATTTGTGATGTTCGTGAACACGCACGAGGGGCCCAGGAAAACGTCGTCCTCGCAGGTGACACCTTCGTAGATGCTGACGTTGTTTTGGACCTTGACGTTGCGGCCGAGGACGACCCCGGGCGAGACGACCACGTTTTGGCCGAGGTTGCAGGCCTCACCGATGACCGCACCGGACATGATGTGGCTGAAATGCCAAATCCGCGTGCCGGCGCCGATGGTGCAACCGGCATCAATCACGGCCGATTCGTGGGCGAAGTAGTCCGGAGTCATTTGCGCGAAAATGCCTGAAAATCTTTGTGTTCCGATTTGTAGAGCTCCTCGGGCGTCAGGGTGCGGAAGTACGCATACGTGCGCTCTAGCCCTTCTGCGCGGCCGATGCGCGGCGACCAACCCAGCACCTCTTGCGCACGCCGGATGTCCGGCCGTCGTTGCTTGGGGTCGTTCTCGGGGAGCTCGCGGAACACGATTTTTTGGTCCGTTCCGGTGAGGCGAATGATCTCTCGAGCAAAGTCGAGGATGGTGATTTCGTCCGGGTTGCCGATGTTCACCGGCCGCGTTTCCGACGAAAAGTGCAGCCGGAAAATGCCCTCGACCAAATCGTCGACGTAGCAGAAGCTCCGCGTCTGCGAGCCATCGCCGAACACCGTGAGATCCTCACCGCGCAGCGCCTGTCCGATGAAGGCCGGCAACACCCGACCGTCGTTCAGCCGCATGCGCGGTCCGTAGGTGTTAAAGATGCGGACGATCCGGGTTTCGAGTCCGTGGTACCGGTGGTACGCCATGGTCATGGACTCCTGGAACCGTTTCGCCTCGTCGTACACCCCGCGGGGGCCGATGGTGTTCACGTGGCCGAAGTACTCTTCGTGCTGCGGATGCACTTCGGGATCGCCATAGATCTCGCTCGTGGAAGCGATGGTGATGCGAGCGCGCTTGTCCTTTGCGAGTCCGAGGAGGTTGTGGACCCCGAGGGAGCCGACCTTGAGGGTTTGGATCGGAATCTTCAGGTAGTCGATAGGCGAAGCCGGCGAAGCAAAGTGCAGGATGTGGTGGATGGGGCCGGGCAGGTGAACGAAGTTCGTGACATCGTGGCGGTAGAAGGTGAACCGCTCGTGTCCCATCAGGTGGGCGATGTTCTTCAGGTCGCCCGTGATGAGGTTGTCCATGGCCTCGACCTGGAATCCCTCCGCGAGGAACCGGTCGCACAGGTGCGATCCGAGGAAGCCGGCCGCGCCGGTGATCAGCACGCGTTCTTTCATGCCACGATGGGCCTGCGCCCGATGCTGGTGTAGGTAAACCCGAGCTCCTGCATGCGGTCTAAGTCGTACAAATTCCGACCGTCGAACACGACGGGCTGGTTGAGTCGCCGCGCCATTTCTGTGAAGTCGGGGTTGCGGAACACCTGCCACTCCGTGCAAATGACGAGAGCATCCGCCCCGGTTAACGCGTCCAGCGGCCGGTCGGTGTACGCGATGCGGTCTCCGATGCGGCCGCGGACGTTGTCCATGGCCTCCGGATCGAAGGCAACGACCTCTGCCCCTGCCTCGAGAAGCTTCTCGATCATATACAAGGCCGGCGCTTCGCGGATGTCGTCGGTTTCCGGTTTGAACGCCAGTCCCCAAACGGCCACGCGCACGCCGGAGAGGTTGCCCTTGAAGTGGGCGAGAATCGGCTCAAACAGGATGGTCTTTTGGCGTTCGTTCACGTCCATCACACTTCCGAGGATGCGGAAATCAAAGCCCTGTTCTTTGCCACTGCGGTACAGCGCCTGTACGTCCTTCGGAAAGCAGCTTCCCCCGTAGCCGATGCCAGGAAAGAGAAACCGCGACCCGATGCGGGTATCCGACCCGATGCCACGTCGGACCAGGTCCACATCCGCACCGACCCGCTCGCAGAAATTCGCGATCTCGTTCATGAAGGTGATCTTCGTGGCGAGGAAGGCGTTCGCGGCGTATTTGGTGAGTTCGGCGCTCCGCTCGTCCATGAACAGGATGGGATTGCCTTGCCGAACGAACGGACGGTAGAGCTCCTCCATTACCCTGCGCGCACGTTCTGAGCTGCATCCGATGACTACGCGGTCGGGCTTCATGAAATCATCCACGGCATAGCCTTCCCGCAGGAACTCTGGATTCGAAACGATGTCGAAGGCGACTTGTGCGTGTGCGCCCACCGCAGCATGCACGCGTTCGGCCGTGCCCACGGGAACTGTACTCTTGTCGACGATGACTTTGTAGTCGCGGATGATGCGCCCGAGTTGGTCTGCCACGCCGAGGACATAGCTCAGATCCGCCGATCCGTCCTCCCCGGGAGGAGTAGGCAGGGCGAGAAAAATCACTTGGGCATTCTCAACTGCCTCGGCCAAATCCGTCGTAAACGTGAGCCGTCCTTCCGAAATATTCCGCTCAAACAACACATCGAGGTGGGGCTCATAAATCGGAATCTTGCCCGCTTGCATCGCAGCTACCTTGGCGGCATCGATGTCAACACAGACAACGGAATTGCCCGTTTCTGCGAAGCACGTTCCGGTGACCAAACCGACGTAGCCGGTGCCGATGACTGCGATATTCATGATGGAGTTTGAGTTTGAGTTTTCGCCGCTTCGCGGCTCGTTTGAGTTTGAGTTTGAGTGGCGATGAAGGCGATGGCTTCGGGGGTAAGTTCGGTATGCATCGGCAACGAAATGACCTCGCGCGCGAGCATTTCGGAAACCGGGAAATCTGCCGGGTCATAGCCGTAGCGCGCAAACGCGGGCTGCCGGTGGCCGGGGATGGGGTAGTACACGCCGGTCGGAATGCCTACACTCGCCAGTTCCTTGACAAGGGCGTCGCGGTCGATGCCTGGGATACGCAGGGTGTACTGGTGGAAGACGTGGGTTGCGCGTGGATCGCGGTACGGGGTGAGGATGTGGGGATGGTCGGCAAAGTGCGCATCGTACGCGTCTGCGGCCGCGATGCGTGCGGCGCAGTAGGCGTCGAGGTGGCGCAATTTTACCCGGAGCAACGCCGCTTGGAGGGTGTCGAGCCGTGAGTTGATGCCGACTTCCTCGTGGCGGTAGCGCACCTGCATGCCGTGGTTTGCGAGCCGTCGCACGCGCGCGGCGAGGTCCGGATCGTTCGTGAATACAGCGCCGCCGTCGCCGAGGCCGCCGAGGTTTTTCGAGGGGAAGAAGCTGGTGGTGCCGAGGGCGCCCAGGGTTCCGGTTTGGGGCGCGTCGGGCCGCGGCCCGGCTGCGCCAAACCAACGCGCAGAAATGGCCTGCGCATTGTCCTCCACGATGGGGACGCCGGTGGATGCACTGATTTCCAGCAAGGCATCCAGATCTGCCGGTTGGCCGAAGAGGTGCACGGGCACGATAGCCCGCGTACGCGGCGTCACCGCTTTGCGCACCTGATCCACGTCGATGTTGAAGGTCCGCGGGTCCACATCCACCAGAACCGGCGTGGCGCCGAGGAGCGCGACGACTTCGATGGTCGCGATGAAGGTGAATCCCGTGGTAATCACCTCATCGCCCGGTCCGATGTCCAGCGCCATGAGGGCAAGCTGCAGGGCATCCGTTCCGTTCGCGCACGGGATGACATGTGCGGCTCCGGTGTAGGCCGCGAGTTCGTCGGCGAAGGCGTCCACGTCCGGCCCCTTGATGTACGCACCTGAACGCACCACATCGAGCAGCGCGCGGTCGAGTTCGTCCTGGATTCGAGCGTGTTGGCCGCCGAGGTCGACCATCTGAATGGGCTGCATGGGCGGCATAAAAGGGAGGCGAAGATACTGCAGTACCTTCGACCCGTGCGCCGTTTCCTCCTGCCTTTTGCCTGCGTGGTGTGTGGCTTTGCCTTCGGCCAAACCCGCCCCGTCCGCGACTCCGTTTTGACCGCCACGCACTTCCATGTTGTGGGCGGGATGGGCGCGCCTGCGGGGGATTTGGCCGAGCGCTACGGCGCCGGCGGACAGTTCGGAATCGGGGCTGGGGTGAAGTGGCGGTCCGGCTGGTTTACCGGGGTCGAGGCGATGTGGGGATTCGGGGCGCCGGTCCGCGAAGCAGGAGTGCTCGCGAACCTCCTCACTCCTGACGGTCAACTCATTGACAACGAAGGCCAAGTCGCGCTCCTGCAGGTCACCGGCCGCAGCGGTCTCTTCAGCGTGCATGCCGGGCGCCTCTTCCGCCTGCCGAACGGCCCGGCGAATTCAGGCATTTTAGCCACCTTCGGCGCCGGTTCGCTGCACCACCGCGTTCATTTTGAGAACACGGAGAACGAGATTACGCAGCTGCAGGACCCCTACCTCGCCGGCTACGACCGGCTCGCCTGGGGCCCCGCGCTGCGCCAAACCCTGGCCTGGTGGAACATGTCGGACGACGGCTTGCGCAACTGGTTCGTCGGCCTCGAAGCGTGGCAAGCGCGCACCCTCCCGCAACGCGCGATGAACTTCGACACGGGGGTCAGCGAAATCGGTGCCCGCTTTGACGCCTCCATCGCCGTGCGCGCGGGCTGGGTCATTCACGTCTACAAGCGGCCTAACCGGGATTTTTGGAACTGATGGGCTGGCGGGACCGCTGGGCGATCGCACTCCTCTGCTGGGCCTCGCGCGGCTACATGGCGCTTCTGCGGTGTGCGGCATGGCTGGGTAACCGTCGGGCGGTGGAGTGGGTGGGGATGAGGGAGGGGGAGAACGAGAACGAGAACGAGAACGAGAACGAGAACGAGAACGAGAACGAGGGCGAGAACGAGGTTGAGGTTGAGGGGCAGGTGGTGTGGGTGCATTGTGCGTCGCTAGGGGAGTACGAGCAAGGTCGGCCGGTGATCGAGGCGTGGCGGGCCCGGTTTCCGGAGGATGCGGTGCTGCTCACCTTTTTCAGTCCATCGGGCTACAGGCCGCTCGTCGCGCGGCGTCCGCCATGGTTCCGCGCGGGAGATCGGATTGCCTCATTGCCGGCCGACGTGCCGCGGGAGGTGGAGGCCTTTCTCGACCGGTGGGGTCCGCGGCTGCGGTACGCGGTGTTCGTGAAGTACGAGATCTGGCCCAACCTTCTCGAAGGGCTCTTCCGACGGGGGATTCCGACGGCGCTCGTGGCCGCGCACGTGGTCCCGGGGGCGTGGGTGCTGCGGCCTTGGGGGCGGGGGATGCGGGCGATTTGGCGTCAGTTCACGGCGGTTCTCGTGCAGGACGAGCAATCGGTGCGGCGGCTAGCGGAGGTAGGGGTTGCGGCCCAAACTGCCGGCGACCCCCGCGCGGACCGCGTGCTCTCGATTGTCAAGGCATCCCTTCCTGCCGAAGGGGTCGAGGACTTTCGCGCCGGCAGGGCCTGTGTCGTGGCGGGATCGACGTGGCCTGCTGAGGAAGAGGCGCTCCTCCGCGCGAACCTGTGGGGCCCAGCGCGTTGCCTCATCCTCGTCCCGCACGACCTCGCTATCGACCACCTCACGGAACTGCGGGGGCGGCTGGCCGGCCTCCGCACTGCCTGGTGGTCCGACGGCCCGGCGTCGTGGCCCGGTGCGGATGTACTCGTCGTCGATGCCGTGGGGCATTTGGCCAGCCTCTACCGCCACGGTGACGTGGCGGTAGTGGGCGGCGGCTACGGCGCTGGCGTCCACAATCTCCTCGAACCCGCCGCCCATGGCCGCCCCCTCGTCACCGGCCCGCGCATCGGCCGGTTCCGCGAGGCCGTCCTCCTGCACGACCGCGGCGCGCTACGGCTCGCTCGTCGCCCGGCAGACCTCCCTGCTGCGGTATCCGCCCTGCTCGACCTCGCCCCGGAGCAGCGCGCCGCGCTCGGTTCCGCAGCCCGCGAGCTGGTCGAGTCTGAATCCGGCGCGGCAGAACGGGTGGTGGCGGCGCTTTGCGGCGCAGAGCGAGGTTGAGGTTGAGGTTGAGGTTGAGGTTGAGGTTGAGGTTGAGGTTGAGGTTGAGGTTGGGTGCGGCTGCGCCGCACTGAACGAGAACGTGTGCGCCGCACAGAACGAGAGCGAGAACGAGAACGAGAACGTGTGCGGCTGCTCCGCACAGAACGAGAGCGAGAACGAGAACGGGTGCGGGTGCGCCGTCGCAGAGGACCGGCGGCGCCCGAAGGGGTTGGGGGGATTAGCCCTTAAGTTTGGGCAATCAGTTTACGATTCAAGGCGATGAAGACACTGCTGAAGTTGGTTATTGTGTGCGGGTTGAGCGGACAGATGCTTGCCCAAACCACGGGGTGGAACAACGGCGGGGCGAACCCGTACCGCAATGGGCATGTCGATGTAGCTGGGCCGGTGACGGACAGTGTGCTATGGGAAGTGAGCCGGCAAGGTGTCATCGGATTTCCGATGCTGATCGAAGGGAATCGAATGGTGACGATGGATTTTTTGGGGATGCAGTATGCGCCGGTGACGTGCTACGATTTGGATTCGGGGGAGCTTCTGTGGAGCGTGGATGTGTCAGATGCGACCGGCCGATCGTTGCCCGTGGGATTTCGGGATGGTCGGGTGTTCGTAGTAGGGCTGACCGAAAGTGGAAGCGACCTCTTGGTTGCGCTGGACGCAGCGGATGGCACGGTGCTTTGGACGGCAAGTGAAACGGTCAACCCCTACATCACGGAGACGGGGGTGTTTGATGCCTTCGGGGATTTTTACATCACCGGGAGCAATTTGACACTGCTCAAATTGAACCCGGAAACCGGTGACTTGATTTGGAGTACGCCTGTGGTGCCGATGGCCTCGGGGAGTGCAGAAATGGCCATCAATCCGGTCTTGCACAGGGGATACACGTTGGAACAAAATGGAGGGATATCCTACGTCTGGGCAATCGATTTGGCCACCGGCGAAAAGCTGTTTAGCGCCGTGGTCCCTGATTTGCAGCCCGGCGGGAATGTTCCCCAAACCGCTCTCCACGTGGGGTTCAACGGTGCGGTATACGTTCAGCTCACCCAGGACAACATCGCCGCGCTCACGGACACGGGTTCGGATTTCACGCTGGATTGGCAGACCACCATCGAAGGCAACAGCGCCTTTAGTTTGATGTGCGTCGGAGCAGATGGCTCTGTTTATGCGCCTTCCGGTGGGAAACTGATTCGGATGCATGCGGAAACGGGTGCCGTTCTCGCCACCTCGCCCACGATCACCCAAGGCGGGTTCTTTTCTCCGCGGATTTCGGCCTCCGGCAATGGGATGGTGTATGCAACAAACGGCGAGAATGGGGTCTTTGCGTTTGATGAGCAATTGAACATGGTGTGGTCCGATGACCTACCGAATTCGAATACCTCGGGCGCAAATCTTGCTCCGAGCGGTGCGTTAGCGGTGTGCGGCGCAAACACGGTGCGGGTGTATGCTCCAGTTGCGCAAACCGGGCTCGATGAGGGGGCTGCAGCGGCATGGGCAGCGTTCCCGAATCCCGCGACTTCCTTTGTGCAGATCACTGCTCCGGAAACGCTAAGCGGCCGCAGCTACAGCCTGTTTGACATCCGAGGAATCCTCGTAGACCGAGGGAGCTTCGGCGAGCAGTCCCCTGTGCTGGACGTTTCGGAATGGCCCGCGGGGGTGTATGTGTTGGCGGTGGACGGCCTAGGCGCGGGTTTGCGCATCGTGAAGGAGTAAGACATTCTACTCTTTGCAAAGAGCTGCACCGGTTTGTGGCTACTTTCGCGCGGCGTCGGGCCCGGATGGTGGAATGGTAGACACGGCAGACTTAAAATCTTCTGGCCCGAAGGGCCGTGCGGGTTCGAGTCCCGCTCCGGGTACCGAACGCAGGAAAATCGAAAAGAAGGGGTCAGCGCGCCTGGGAAGTGGCGTACGCGGCGAACCGGTCGAGGATGGCCTGCCAGCCTTGGATTTGGAGGTCGACGGGGTGGAGGTTCTCGGGCTCGAAGGTCTGCTCGATGCGCGTTGAGGTGCCGTCGGGGGTGAGGGTGAGCTCGACCGCTCGACCGTCGGACAGGTGCCACGTCAAGAGATTTGGTCGTTCGACGCGGTCGAACGTCCCCTCCAAATCAAAGCCCATCGACCCATCGCGCGCCTCCATCCGCCACACAAACCGGCCCCCAGAACGCACGTCGGTCTCTGCCCGCGGGCACCACCAGTCCTCGGACGCGAAATTCCACGCGACCACATGCTCCGGATCCGTGAAGCACGCCCACACCTCGTCCGGCGACGCTTCTGCCCGCGCCCGCACCACCGCCATCACTCCCCGATGATTTCGACCGAGAAGGTGTCGCCCTGGCGGATGGCGTCGATCAGGTCCAGTCCGTCGACCACCTTGCCGAAGCAGGTGTGGTTGCGGTCGAGGTGCGCGGTCGCTGCGCGGTCATGGACGATAAAGAATTGGGAACCACCGGTGTTGCGGCCGGCATGGGCCATGGACAGGACGCCGCGCTCGTGGTACTGGTTGCCGCCGTTGAGCTCGCACGGGATGGTGTACCCGGGGCCGCCGCTGCCGATGCCTTGGGGACAGCCCCCTTGGGCCACGAAGCCCGGAATCACGCGGTGAAACTTGAGCCCGTTGTAGAAACCATCCTTCGCGAGTTTGACGAAATTCGCCACCGTTCCGGGCGCATCTTCCGTGAAAAAGTCGACGGTCAGGTCGCCGTGTGCGGTCGTAACTTTTGCTTGCATGCGCCAAATTTAAACCATGCCCCTCTCCACCCCCTCCCTCATCCCTGTGCCCGCCACCCCGTGGCTCGCCATCGAACTCCACTTCCCCATCGCGGAAGCCGCCTCCCACCTCGATCCCGCCATCCAGGAGGTCCTCACCGCACTTGCCCACCACGGCCTGTCGCCGGCCGGCCCGCTCGTGTGCCGCCACGTGGCGCGTCCCACCACCCATTTCCATGTGGAGTGCGGATTCCCGGTCCCCTCCGGCGCATCGTTCCCTCCTTCGGGCCGCCTCGTCCTCGCCGCCCTTCCCGAGACGCAGGTATTCAGGGCGGTCTACCGTGGCGGCTACGACGGTTTGGCTGGGGCCTGGGGCGAGTTCATGGGCTCCCTTCCTGGCCTGCTCTCCGCCCATCCCATGCTTGCTCCCAGCGGACCCTTCCGCGAATCCTACCTCACCGATCCTTCCTCTGTCCCCGACCCTGCCCAGTGGGAAACCCTCCTCGACATCGAGGTTAAGCTGCGCTGAACGAGGACGGGGTTGAGGTTGAGGGCGAGGTTGAGGTTGAGGTTGAGGTTGAGGTTGAGGTTGAGGACGGGTGCGGCTGCGCCGCACAGGTTGAGGACGGGT
>JBIIRP010000004.1:0-38519 GCA_044341475.1 Flavobacteriales bacterium
AGGGTGTTGATTTCGCGGCCGATTTCCTGGGCGATGAAGCCGAGCGGTTTTCCGGCTTCCCCGCCAGCGGAGAGGGTCTCGAGGAAATACGCACAGTGGGCCGTGAGCCGCACGCGCTCCTCGCTGACGTCCATCTTTTCGAGGTAGAAAAGCACCTCCTGCTCGAACCGGTTTTCGTCGATGCGGGACCGGTCGATGGCTTCCTCGAGGTTCGTCCGAATCCGCTGCAGGATGCGGGAGTGCCGCGCAGCGAGCAAGGCGTCTAAACCGGACTCGAGCTCCAGGATGGCGGCAATGCGGCCACGCAAATCCCGGTCCAGCGTCGCGCCTTCTTGCAACCGGAACGCATCGAAGGCCTCGAGAGCGGAGGCGACCAGTGCAAGGGCGGCAGTCCATTCGGCTTCGGTCGCGGCTTCACGCGGGGTAGAAACTGCGTCCGGCAGGCGCAACGCCGCCGCGATCAGTCCTTCCTGCGGCAGTCCCCGGTCGCGGGCGATGGCCTGGAGACGGTCGAGGTAGGCGTCGATCACGGGTCGGTTCAGGTCCGTGCGGACTTCCCCGGCCTCCAGCTCGAAGGAGAGCGCGACATCGCACTTTCCGCGGAGCACGGCTCCCGACACCTGGCGGCGCAGGTCAGCTTCGCGGTCGCGGAAGGCCGAGGGGGTGCGCACGCCGAGGTCGAGCTGCTTGCCGTTGAGGGAACGGACTTCGGCCGACAGGGTGCGGTCGCCGACGGGTCCCGAGGCCTTGCCGAAGCCGGTCATGGAGCGGATCATGCTGCGAAGATAGGCGGGAGGCGCGGCGGCTTCGGGCGTACATTTGGCGCCTATGGCGCGAATCGACCGCATCCAGGCCCCGGTGGCCGCGGAAATGCAGGCCTTCCAGGGGCATTTCAGGGAAGCCATGCGGACCGATGTGCCGCTGCTCGACCACATCACGCGGTACATCATTCGGCGGAACGGGAAGCAAATGCGCCCGCTGTTTGTGTTTCTGACAGCGCGACTGGTGGCCGAACAGGATGCAGGTGGACTTGCGGGCCCGACCGGTCGCCGGACCTTCGTGGCGGCTTCGCTCATCGAGTTGCTGCACACCGCAACGCTGGTGCACGACGATGTGGTGGACGACAGCCCGGTGCGCCGGGGATTTTTCAGCATTCAGGCGCTGTGGCGCAAGAAAATCGCCGTGCTCGTGGGCGACTACCTGCTGTCCCGCGGACTGCTGATGAGCGTCGACGAAGACACGTGGGACTTGCTGAAAATCACCTCGGAAGCCGTGCGGTTGATGAGCGAAGGCGAGCTGCTCCAAATCGAGAAAGCCCGCCGGCTCGACATCACAGAAGACGTCTACACGGAGATCATCCGGCGCAAAACGGCGTCCCTGATTGCGGCGTGCTGTGCCTGCGGTGCGGCGAGCGTGCGGCCTCCCGGGTCAGGGGGGGAGGAGGTGGCGCGTTTGCGGGCGTTTGGCGAGGCTGTGGGCCTCGCCTTCCAAATCAAAGACGACCTCCTCGACCTCGGCGACGGCACGATCACCGGCAAGCCCAGCGGCGTCGACATCAAGGAACGCAAGATGACCCTTCCGCTCATCCATGCACTCCAGTGCTGCAGTTCCGGCGACCGCAGGCGCATCATCCGGCTCGTCAAGCACCACCACGACGAACCGGCGGCGGTGGACGAGGTCATGGCCTTCATCCTCGAGGGACCTGGGGTGGCCTATGCCCGGGACCGCATGCAGATGTACAGAGAATCAGCTGTGCGTGAGCTGGATGCATTCCCGGAAGGGGCCACGCGGGCGGCATTGGTGGATTTGGTGGATTACACGATAGCTCGGGAGAAATGAAACAGAGGTTAAGTTCCAGTTTGAGTTTGAGTTTGAGTTTGAGTTTGAGTTTGGGTTTGGGTTTGGGTTTGTTGGGGACGGGGTGTGGGCGGGAGCAGGAGGTGGTGGAGGTGACGTGGCCGGACGGGTCGCCGCGGACGGCGTATGTGGTGGTGGAAGGGGATACGGTCGGGTTCCGGGCGTGGCACGAGAATGGCGAGCTCGACCGGGAAGGCGGTTTGCTTGAGGGCAAGCGGGACGGGATGTGGCGGGCGTTTTACGACGACGGAACGCCGTGGGCAGAGCACGAATACGATGCAGGACTGCAGATCGGCGCCTACCGGACGTGGTATCCGAACGGCACACTGAACATCGAAGGTGCGTACGACCGGACGGGCAAGCCCACGGGGGAGTGGGTGTTTTACGATCCGCAAGGCCGGGAAGCGCGGCGGATGCCGGCGGATTCGCTGCCGGACGGTTTTTGACAGCGCCCGGTGGAAAGGTGTGCCGGGGATCTGTTGAGGGGGTCCGGGCGGTGGCGTAGGTTCGGGAAATGGCATGGAAGCAGGGTGTTCGGGTGGCCGTGTGGACGGTGGCCTGCGTTGCGGGTTTGGGCGCGGCCGGCCCGGCGGCTGCGCACGCCCCTACAGACCCCCCTCGCAGTCCGGCCACCCCGGAATCGTACGTGGCCCAGTGGCGGGACGAGGCCGTGCGCCAAATGCAGCTCCACGGCATCCCCGCCTCCATCACCCTCGCCCAGGGCATCCTCGAGAGTGGCAGCGGCGGCAGTGCCCTTGCGCGGCAGGCAAACAACCACTTCGGCATCAAGTGCCACAGCGATTGGACAGGTGAGCGGGCGTACTTCGATGACGATGCTCCCGGCGAGTGCTTCCGGGCCTACCGCGATGCGTCCGAGAGCTTTGCGGACCACAGCGCGTTCTTGAAGAAACAGCGCTACGCAGGCCTGTTTGCACTCGAACGGACGGATTACCGCGGCTGGGCCCACGGGCTCAAGGCCGCCGGCTATGCCACAGACCCGGCCTATGCGGACCGGCTGATCGGGCTCATCGAACGGTACAGCCTGCATGTGCACGACGGAGCGGAGGCCGTGGCGAAGGCAGTTCCGCCGGCGCCGCCTCCGGCCGCAGGTAGGAAGGTGTGGTGGACGGGCAACAAGGTGCGTTTCGTCGAGGCCCGCACAGGAGATACCTACGGTTCCCTTGCGCGCGAGCTCGACGTCATGCCGTGGCAACTCTACCGGTACAACGGCGTGCCGCGGGGAGAACTGGACTATGCCCCGGTGGCGGGCGAGCGCGTGTACCTCGAGCCGTTCCGGCGGCGCGGCGATGCGGCGGTGCATACGGTGGTGGCCGGAGAAGATGTCCTCGACGTGGCGCGGGCCCATGCGGTCCAGGTCAGTCGCATTGAGCGCCTGAACCGGCTCGCGCCCGGAGCGGCCTTGCAGCCGGGAGATCGGCTCGTGCTGCAGTGGCGGTTGTTCGGCGGCGAGAACTGACGCAGGGCAGTATTCCGCGGCGGTTTCGCCCTAATTTCGCAGGAAAACCGCGTCGGAATGCCCTTTTACCAGCGCCTCGGCCATGTGCCCCACAAGCGGCACACCCAGTTCCGCAAGCCGGACGGCACCTTGTACTACGAGCAGCTCTTCGGCACCATCGGGTTTGTCGGAATGAGTTCGCTGCTGTACCATGTGCACCGGCCCACCATGGTGCGGTCTGTGGCGGCGCCCATCGATGTGCGTCCGGTGGCTGCGGTGGAGCACAACTTGCACAGCCGCAAGCTCGAAGGGTTCCGCTGTGCGCCGGGCGGGGATGGGGTGAATGGCCGCACGCCCATCCTGTTCAACAGCGATGTCGTTCTGAGTTTGGCCGCACCCGATGCCGCAATGCCGGACGGGCAGTTTTACAAGAATGCCGACTGCGATGAGGTGATTTTCGTGCACGAGGGTGCGGGAACCTTAGCCACCATGCTCGGTCGCATTCCGTTCCGCCCGGGCGATTACCTCGTCATTCCGCGGGGCCTCATTTACCGCGTGCATTTCGACACGCCGGAGAACCGGCTGCTCGTCATCGAGTCGCATCACCCGGTGTACACGCCCAAACGCTACCGCAACCACTTCGGCCAGCTGCTCGAGCACAGTCCGTACTGCGAACGCGACATGCGGCCGCCGGTCGAGCTGGAGACGTACGATGCGCTCGGCGAGTTCACGGTGCGTGTGAAAAAGGAGGGCTACCTGCACGATGTGGTGTATGCCTCGCACCCGTTCGACGTGGTCGGCTGGGACGGTTACCACTTTCCGTATGCGTTCTCGATTCATGATTTTGAGCCGATTACGGGTCGTGTGCACCAGCCGCCGCCGGTGCACCAAACCTTCGAAACGGACGGATTCGTCATCTGCTCGTTCGTTCCCCGGCTCTACGACTACCATCCGCAGTCCATTCCCGCACCGTACAACCACTCGAACATCGATTCGGACGAGGTGCTCTATTACGTGGACGGCGATTTCATGAGCCGCACGGGCATCGGCCGCGGTTACATCAGCCTGCACCCCGCAGGCATCCCGCACGGGCCGCACCCGGGCACCTACGAAGCGTCCATCGGCAAAACGGGCACCGAAGAGCTCGCCGTCATGGTGGACACCTTCCGGCCGCTGAAGGTCACGGCCCAGGCCCTTGCCCTCGAACATCCTGACTACCATCGCTCTTGGCTCGAGCCCGGAGCCTGATTTTCTTGCCATGCAGACTTCTCCCTCCCTCGACAAGGTGGTTCCGGCCGCCGACGATTTTCTCCCGTTGCTGGGAACCGATTACGTCGAACTGTACTGCGGCAACGCGAAGCAGAGCGCGCACTACTACATGACGGCGTGGGGATTCCAGCCCGTGGCGTTCCGGGGCCTCGAAACCGGCTCGAAGGACCGCGTGTCGTACGTGCTCCGCCAGGACAAAATCACCCTCGTCCTGACCACCTCGCTGGTGCCGGGAGGCCCCATCAACGAGCACGTGTCGCGGCACGGCGACGGGGTCAAGGTCATCGCGCTCTGGGTCGACGATGCCACCTCGAGCTGGAACGAGACGACCGCCCGCGGGGCAACCAGTGTGTTCGCTCCAGAAGTGCACGAAGACAAGGACGGCCGGGTGGTGACCAGCGCCATCGCAACCTACGGGGAAACGGTCCACGTGTTCGTCGAGCGCAAGGACTACCACGGGCCATTTTTGCCCGGATTCGTGGCGTGGAATCCGGGGTTCCGGACGCCGGAACTGGGTCTGAAGTTCGTCGACCACATGGTGGGGAACGTGGGCTGGGGGGAGATGAATACCTGGGTGGATTTCTATGCCCGCGTGATGGGATTCGCCCAGCTCGTGAGCTTTGACGACAAAGACATCTCGACCGAGTACACCGCCCTGATGTCGAAGGTCATGTCGAACGGCAACGGGCGCATCAAATTCCCCATCAACGAACCGGCCGAGGGACGGAAGAAGTCCCAAATCGAAGAATACATCGATTTCTACCAAGGCGCTGGCGTACAGCACATCGCGGTTGCCACGGACGATATCGTGGCGACGGTGCGCCAGCTCAAAGCGCGGGGGGTCGAATTCCTGCAGGTGCCGGTGACCTACTACGACACGGTGCTCGACCGGGTGGGCACGATCGACGAGGACCTCGCTCCGTTGCGGGAACTCGGCATCCTCATCGACCGCGATGACGAGGGCTATTTGCTCCAGCTTTTCACGAAACCGGTTGTCGATCGGCCGACGATGTTTTTTGAAATCATCCAGCGCAAAGGCGCCAAATCTTTCGGGAAAGGCAACTTCAAGGCGCTCTTTGAAGCGATCGAGCGGGAACAGCAACTGCGCGGAACGCTTTGACTGCGGCCCCCGTTCCGGTACTTGAGGTGCGCGGACTGGGGGTTCGTGCGGGAGACCGCACGCTCACCGAGGGGGTCAGCTTCGACCTGTTTCCGGGAAAGACCTTAGCGCTGGTGGGCGAGAGCGGCAGCGGCAAATCCATCACGGCGTCTGCGCTGCTCGGACTGCTGCCTCCGGGGACGGCGGTCGCTGCGGGATCTGTGGTGCACCGTCCGTCGGGAGTGGTTTGGGTGACACCCGAAGCGCCGCTGGCCTCGCCGCGGGGCCGGGGCGTCAGCACGGTGTTTCAGGACCCCATGTCGTCGCTCGATCCGTCGATGCGGGTCGGAGACCAGGTGGCCGAGCCGCTGCGGGTGCACCGCGGGTTCTCGCGCCGCGCGGCTGCAGCCGAGGTGGAGCGGCTGTTTGCCGAAGTGGAACTGCCGGATCCGCCGGCCACGGCCCGCAAGTTTCCGCACGAGTTGAGCGGAGGCCAAAAACAGCGCATCATGATCGCCCTGGCCCTCGCCTCGTCGCCCGACGTGCTCGTCGCCGATGAACCGACGACGGCCCTCGACGTGACGGTACAACGGGCGGTGTTAGACGTGCTCGACCGGCTGCGGCGGGACCGCGGACTCGCCGTGCTGTTCAT
Source organism: Flavobacteriales bacterium (assembly GCA_044341475.1). Taxonomy (GTDB): domain Bacteria; phylum Bacteroidota; class Bacteroidia; order Flavobacteriales_D; family Sanyastnellaceae; genus CAMCYM01. The sequence goes on from JBIIRP010000004.1 coordinate 6,334, forward strand.
CACCCACGACCTCGACGTGGTGCGGGACATCGCTGACGACGTGGCGGTGATGTATGCCGGCCGCGTGGTCGAGTCGGGCCCGGTGGCCCAAGTTCTTCTCCAGCCTCAGGAGGCCTACACGCGGGAGCTCATCGGCGCCCACGCCCGGACCTGGGCTGCGGCCCCGCAGGTGCAGTCGGCTCCCTTCCTGGTGGAGGCCACCGCAGTCGGTGTGGATTACGTCCGCACCCGAAACCTCTGGGGACAGCCGCGCGAGGTGTTCCGCGTACTCGACGGGGTGAACCTGACCATCGCTCCGGGAGAACGCGTGGGCCTGGTCGGCGAAAGCGGCAGCGGGAAGTCCACCCTCGGGCGCGCGCTGCTCGGACTGGTGCCATGTGCCCGGGGCCACGTGCTTGTGGACGGGGTGGAAGTGAACCCTTCGGATGCGCAGGCGATGCGCCACGTGCGCTCCACCGGTCAGCTCGTCTTTCAAGATCCCTACAGCGCCCTGAATCCGAAGATGCGCGTGGGCGCCGCACTGGCCGAGGTGCTGGCGTTGTACGGCAAGGATCCTCAGGGCGCTGGGAAACTGCTCGAAGAGGTCGGCTTGCAGGCGGCAGACGTCCACCGCTATCCGGGAGCGTTCAGCGGGGGACAGCGGCAGCGGATTGTGATTGCGCGCGCGCTTGCGGCGGATCCGCGGTTCTTAGTGCTCGACGAGTCCGTCGCGGCGCTGGATGTGCGCATCCGCCACGAGATTCTCGGCCTGCTCGATCGGCTCGGGCACGAGCGGCACCTGGGGTACCTGTTCATCAGCCATGACCTCGGGACCATCGCGTCGTTTTGCACGCGCATCGCCGTGCTGCATGCCGGGAGGCTGGTTGAAGATGGCCCGACGGCCGAGGTGCTGGCACGGCCTCGATCGGAGGTGACGGCGGCGCTTTGGGCAAGCCGGGCGGGCACCCGGGCGTTGTAACTTTTCACCGCCATGTCGTACATCCTAGAACACCTCGATGACGGTCTACTGACGCTGACCATCGACCGCCCGGAAGCGCTCAATGCGCTCAATTCCGCTGTGATTTCCGCCCTTTCTGACGCCATCGGGCGGGCCCAAGAGGATGCTGCGGTGCGCGTTATCGCCGTGACGGGGTCGGGCGAGAAGGCCTTCGTCGCCGGGGCGGACATCAAGGAATTTGCGGGATTCGGCACGGAGGAAGGCCGCGAACTGGCGGCGCTGGGTCAGGAGCGGCTGTTCAATCGGGTGGAGTGTTCTGCCAAACCGGTCATCGCAGCCATCCACGGCTACGCCCTCGGCGGCGGACTCGAACTGGCCATGGCGGCGCACATCCGCATCGCAGCATCGACGGCACGGCTGGGCCTGCCTGAGGTGAGCTTGGGGGTGATTCCCGGCTACGGGGGAACCCAGCGGCTGCCCCAACTCGTGGGCAAAGGCAAGGCGATGGAGATGATCCTGACCGGACGGCCCATCGGCGCCGAAGAGGCCTTGCATGCCGGGCTCGTCAACCAGGTCGTCGCTCCAGAAGACCTGTTCGGAGCAGTACGTGCGATGGCCGACCGCATCCGGGCAAACTCCCCGACGGCACTTGATGCCGCCATCCAGGCCGTTCTCGCCGGTTATGCTTCCGGTGTCGACGGGTTCGAAGCCGAGGTTGCCTGCTTCGGGTCGTGTTTCGGCACCCCGGATTTCCTCGAAGGAACGGCGGCGTTTTTGGAGAAGCGCAAACCCGTTTGGCCGTGAGCGCGGTGGAAGTGGGGGTGACGAACCGGAGCGGCCAGGCCTTGCCGGACTATGCGACGGCCCTTGCTGCTGGGGCGGATGTGCGCGCACGGCTCGACCGCCCGGAAGTGCTCATGCCGGGCGAACGGCGGCTGGTACCTACGGGACTGCGCGTTGCCCTGCCCGCCGGCTACGAGTTGCAGGTGCGGCCACGGAGCGGGCTCGCCCTCAAACACGGCATCACGGTGCTGAACGCGCCCGGGACGATTGATGCTGATTACCGGGGTGAGATCGGGGTGCTGCTGATCAACCTGGGCCAGGAGCCGTTCACGTTGGAGCCGGGCGAGCGCATTGCCCAGCTGGTGCTGGCGCGGCACGAGCGGCTGGTGTGGCGGGAGACCGAGGCGCTGGCGCTGACTGAGCGGGGAGAAGGAGGATTTGGTAGCACCGGAACGCTCTGAAAATGAACATCATCGTACCTATGGCTGGACGGGGCAGCCGGCTGCGGCCCCACACCCTGACCGTGCCCAAACCCCTGGTACCCGTCGCCGGCAAGCCCATCGTCGAGCGCCTCGTGGAGGATTTGGCGGCGTGCGCAGGGGTGCCCATCGACAACATCGTCTTTGTGACCGGCGACTTCGGTGCAGAGGTCGAGCAGCAGCTCGTCGCGGTGGCCGCCCGGCTTGGCGCCACCGGCCACATCCGCACCCAGGACGAGCCGCTCGGCACCGCCCATGCGATTTTGTGCGGTGCCGACTTCCTCGACGGGCCCGTCGTGGTCGCGTTTGCCGATACGTTGTTCCGGGCGGAGTTCACCCTTGACCCCACGGCGGACGGCACGCTGTTCGTCCGCGAGGTGGAGGATCCATCGGCCTTCGGAGTGGTGGTGACGGATGCGTCCGGGGCCATTGTGGACTATGTGGAGAAGCCGTCCACGCCGGTGAGCCGGCTGGCGATGATCGGGATTTACGCGTTCCGCGACGGGGCGCGGCTGCGGCGCGAGTTGGAACGGCTCATCGCAGAGGACATCCGCAACGGGGGCGAGTACCAACTCCCCGATGCACTCCGCGCGATGACCCAGGCGGGATTGCGCTTTGCTACGGGGTCCGTCACCGACTGGATGGACTGCGGGAACAAGGCGGTGACCGTGGAGACGAACCGGCGGGTGCTCGAGCTGACCGGGGGGTTCACGGACGCCACGGCGGAGCTGGAAGATGCGGTGGTGCTCCCGCCGTGTGCCATCGGACCGGGCGTCCGCATTGTGCGCAGTGTGGTGGGTCCGTTTGTCAGTTTGGGAGCGGGCACCCGCGTGGTGGACAGCCGCATCGAAAACGCGCTGGTACAGAGTAAAAGCACTGTGATTGAGGCCGTTGTGCGCGGCGCGATGGTGGGAAACCACGTGGAAATTCGCGGGCGCGCGCTCGACGCGAGCTTGGGAGATTTCAGCACATTAGAGCCATGAAGCGGGGACTCCTCGGGGTGTGGATTGTGGCTGTGGCTGCAGGATGCGGCGGACGCCGTGGGCTTGCAGACCTGCCGCCCTACCCGGAGGAGTTTCAGCGGGCCTGGTTTGAGGCGCAGAACCATTTGGTCAAGGGCGATGCCCAGCAGGCGTACGCCAAATTCCTGGCCTGCGAAACCTTGGAACCGGACGAGGCGAGTTTGCAGTACGAGCTAGGCCGCATCGATGTGCGGCTAGGCCGGCCTGCGGAGGGGGTAGACCGCTTCAGCCGGGCGATAGCCGCCGACCCAGACAACCGGTGGTACCGGGAAGCGCGGGCGGGGGCCTTGCTGGACTTAGGACGGGCAGCAGAGGCCTTTGAGGACGTCGAAGCGGTGCTTCGGGGGCGGCCGGGGGATGTGGAGGTGGCCTTTGTTTGGGCCGAGGCCTTTGCCGAGGCAGGCGCCTTGCCCCTGGCCATCGCGGTGTGCGACACGTACGAAAAGTGCATCGCGCCCGACCCAGAAATCAGCTTCCAGCGGCTCATCTACCTGCAGGAATCCGGGGCCTTCTTGGACTTCGTCAAAGCCCTGGAAGCCGGAGCAGCGCAGTTTCCGGATGTGCCGGAGTTCCAAGTCGAATGGGCACGTATGCTGTTCAATGTGAGTGACTTGCCCAGGGCTTTGGCCGTTATCGGACCGGTCTACGAGGAGGACCCGAACAACGGGTCGGTGGCGTTGCTCTACGCCCACATCATGACCGCCTCGGGCCAAACCGCCGCCGCGAACCTTGCGCTCGAGACCGCCTTCAAATCCCCGGAGGTTACGGTGGAGGAGAAGGTGGAAATCCTCACGCGCTACGTGGAAATCAGCACCTTCGATGCTTCGCTGGTAGCCCGGACGGAAGAACTGACCCGGTGGGCGCTCGAGTTGCACGGCGACCATGCCCCGCTGCACATTCTCGCGGCGGACCTCGATCGCAAGGCCGGACGCACGGCCGCGGCTCGGGACCGGCTCGAGCGCGTGGTGGCCCGGTGGCCGGGATCGACGGAACCGTGGTTCAACTTGCTCGCCCTCGACGAAGAGTTAGGCGACTACGAGGCATGGGTTCGCCATGCGCGGGATGCGGGGGAGGTGTTTCCCGCGATGGTGCGGTTTGCGGGCCTCGAAGCGGTCGGCTACGCGCGCCTCGGCAGGCACAGCGAAGCCGTTGAGGTGCTGCGCCGAGCCATGCCCCGGGCACGGGCCTTCCCTGAAACGGAGGCGGAAATGCAGGCCTTTCTCGGGGAATCGTTGCACGCCCTCGGGGACCACGCGGGGTGTGCGGCTGCCTTCGAGCGAAGTTTAGCGCTGCGGCCAGACGATGCGACGGTGCTGAACAACCACGCGTGGTTCCTCGCATTGCGGGGTGAGCAGCTCGACCGGGCCGACGCCTGCAGCAAGCGGGCCCTCGAACTCGTTCCCGGAGACCCGAACCTGCTCGATACCCGGGCATGGGTGCTCCACCGTGCGGGCCGCGACGCAGAAGCCCTCGTGGCCATGGAGGAGGCGGTGCGGCTGTCTGAAGCTCCGGACGCGGTGTTCTTGGAGCATTTGGGCGACATCCGGTGGGCGTTAGGCGATGCTGCAGGGGCGCGGGAGGCCTGGAGCGCAGCGCAGGCCGCCGGTTCCACCTCGCCCGACCTCCCGGCCAAACTCAACCAACTCCCGTGATGCGGTTTCGTGCATTCGGTACCCTCGTTGCCGCAGCCATCTGTGGGGTGGGCTGTGCCGGAGCCGGTGCTGTTGCGGAAGGCCGACGCGATGCCTCCCCGACCGAGGTGCTCGAGCAGTGCCTCGCCTCACGACTTCAGTGGCCGGGCCTCAGCATGAAGGTCGATGCCACCGTCCGCACGGACTCCCTCGACCAATCCTTCACCGCAACGGTGCGCATGGTCCCCGACAGCGCGGTCTGGATGAGCCTGAGTCCGGCCCTCGGGGTGGAAGTAGCCCGCCTGCTCCTGACCCGCGATTCGCTGTTCGTGTTGAGTAAAATTCCGGGCAACCGCTGGTACTATGCGGGTCCGGCGGATGTCCGGCACTTCGTCGATGCCGATTTGGGACTGCGCGACGTGCAGGATTTGCTCTCCGGGCGGCCCCTCGGCCTCGATCCGGAAGGGGACAAGTTCCTGATCCGCAACGACGGAGGCGACTACGTTCTTGTGGCACGCTATCCCCGCAAGGCCCGCCGAGTGGTCGGTGCCCCGGAACGTGCGGTGGTCGATGACGACTCGCTCGGGGTGACATTGCCCGACCGCCGGTACGCGCGCGTCCGTGGGCGGGCGGATGCGGACGATTTGCTGGTGAAGCGCCACCGCATCGATGCAGCGACCTTTGATCCCGTGCGCGACGACTTCGACGACTTCCGCGAGGAGCTCTACATTGCGGTGGAGCGGAGCGCCTTCGTGGACACCGAGCAGGGCCGCTACCCGCGTTCGCTCGCGTTTCACGTGGATTACCGCGATGCGGGGATGGAAATAGAGCTTGAAATTCAGCGGATTAAGGTCGATACCGTACGTGAAATTCCCTTTGAAGTGCCTGAAGATGTGGAGCGCCGTTCGTCGTTTTGACCGCTGGTACGTGGTGGTTTTGGCCATCGCGCTGCTGCTCGCCCCCCGCGGAGCGGTGGGCCAAACGAAGGACGAACTCACCCGCCGGCGCGATGCCCTCAACGAGCAACTCGCCACCACCGAGCGGCTCCTGAAGGCCGCGAAGGCGAACCGCTCGGACGCGATGCAGGAGCTCCAGCTCGTGGACCAAAAGATCCGGCTGCGCGAACAGCTCGTCCGGCACCACCAGCAGGAATTGCGCTCGCTCGAGCACAGTATGTCCGGTGCCGACACCGAAATCCGCACGCTCGAGGGCCACATCGGCGCGCTCAAAGACGAGTACGCCCGCATGATCCGCCAGGCCTACCGCCTGTCGCTGGGCCAAAACCCACTCATGTATCTCTTTGCTGCTGAGGACTTTACCCAGGCGGTATTGCGCTTCCGCATGCTCCAGTCCTATTCGACCCTCCGCAAACGCCAGGTGACGTCCATCGAGTCGGCACAGGTCCGGCTCCACGACACCCGTACGGCGCTGGCTGTGGAACGGGAAGAGGTGGCGGCGGTTTTGGCCCGCATCGAGCAGGAGAAAGCCCAACTCGTCAAAGACCGGGCCTCGAGGGCCGCCCTCGTGGACAAGCTGAAAGGTGAGGAGGGCCGCCTCCGAAGCGAGCAGAAACGGGTTGAGAACGAGCGCAAAAAGCTCAACGACGCGATCAAACGTATCATCGAGTCCGAGCTCGCCGCCGAGCGCGCCAGTTCCGCCGGCGAATTCGCCCTCACCCCCGCGGGCAAGACGGTTTCGGCGGCCTTTGAACGCAACAAGGGTGCCCTTCCCTGGCCCGTGCGCCGAGGCGTCATCACCGGCCGCTTCGGCCGCCAAAACCACCCCACGCTCCCCGGCATCACCCTCGACAACAACGGCATCGACCTCTCCACCGACGCCGGTGCCTCCGTTCTCGCCGTCTTCGGCGGCACCGTGTCGAGCGTGTTCGACATCCCAGGCGCCGGCGCCACCGTCATCGTGTCCCACGGCGGCTACCGCACCGTTTACAGTAACCTTTCCTCGACCTCGGTCGCAAAAGGCGCCAAAATCGATGCAGGTGCCTCCCTCGGCAAGGCCCGCACCGAAGGCGGCAAGGGCGTCGTCCACTTCGAGGTCTGGAAGGTCGAGGGCTCCACGAAAACCCCCGTCGACCCGTCCGGTTGGCTCTCGAGGAAGTAGAAGAATCGCGCTTTGTCGCGATTTTCAGTTTGAGTTTCAGTTTGAGTTTTCGCGGCTGCGCCGCTGCGCGGCTTTGCCGCTAGTTTGCAGTTGACAGTTTGAGTTGGGAGTTTGTTCCGGACCACAACCTCAACCTCGTTCTGTGCGGCGCAGCCGCACTCGTTCTCGTTCTGCGGCGCGCAGCGCCGCCCAATCTCCCCCAAACAGGGGATACCGCCTCGACTGCACGTGACCGACCTTCGCTGATGTGAAGGTGGCTCTGGTAGGAAACCCGAATTGCGGGAAGACGACGCTGTTCAACCGGTTGACGGGAAGCCGAGGAAAGGTCGGCAACATGCCCGGCGTAACCGTTTCTGCGACAGTGGCTTCGGTGCGCACCGTGCCTGGGCTCGAGCTGATTGATGTGCCCGGAACGTACAGCCTGCACGCGAAGGCACCGGATGAGGTGCTGACCCGCGAGATGTTGGTGCAGCCGGGGCATCCCTTGCGGCCGGATGCTGTGGTCCTGGTGCTGGAGTCGGCCACGCTGCGCAGCGGGCTGTTCCTGGCGATGCAGGTGCTGGAGTTGGGATTGCCGGCGGTGGTTGTTGTGAACCAAACCGATGCCACCACCGTCGATGCCGCCGCGCTCCAAGCGGGACTCGGGGGAGTGCCGGTGACGGTGGTGAATGCTGCTTCGGATGCACGGGAGGTGCTGGTGTCGGCGGTGGCTGGGGCGGCGCGCGTCGCCGCGCCGGGCTGGGACGTGCCGGCGCCGGGAGGCGGGGTGCGGGGATGGATGGCCCGGCACGGCGAAGCGCCGGTGTGGGCCAGCGGGGAGGATCGCGAGGCGGTGCGGGCCCACGCCGGCGGGAGGTCGCCGGCGGCCTTGCAGCTGGAGGAGGCGTCTCAGCGGTGGCATGCCGTGCGGGCGCTGGGGGATGCCGTGCTTCCGGCTGCGACGCCGGAGGACGCCGACGACCTGGCGCGCCGCAGCCGCCGGACGACCCGGGCGGACCGCGTGTTGACGCATCCGGTGTGGGGCCACGCGGTGCTGGGGGCCATTTTCTTTGTGGTGTTCCAGGCCGTGTTTGCGTGGTCGGCATGGCCGATGGACGCAGTGGATCAGGGATTTGCGGCCTTGCGTGAGGTGCTGAGCGGGGCGTGGCCGGATACGTGGTGGCGGAGTTTGGTGCTGGATGGCGTGCTGGCCGGAATCGGCGGCGTGGTCGTGTTCGTTCCCCAAATCATGATCCTCTTCGGTCTGATTGCGGTCCTTGAGCAATCCGGTTATTTGGCGCGCGTGGGCTACCTGGGGGACCGGTTTCTTGAAGGCGTGGGCCTGAACGGACGGTCCATCGTGCCGCTTGTGGGCGGGATGGCCTGTGCCGTGCCCGCTGTCATGGCCGCGCGCAGCATCCCCGGCAAACGCGAGCGGTTGCTGACCATCCTCGTCACGCCGCTCATGACGTGCAGCGCGCGCCTGCCGGTGTATGCGTTTTTGATCGCCGTGCTGGTCCCCGACGTGGGCCTGCTCGGCGGATTGCTGAACCTGCGCGGCCTCTTCCTTTTCGGGCTGTATGCGGTCGGAACGTGCGCCGCGCTGCTGGTCGCTTGGCTGCTGCACCGGGGGCTTCCACGCCGAAATGAGGGCGGATTCACGCTGGAGTGGCCGGCGTACCGGTGGCCCCGTCCGCTGGATGTGTTGCGTGAGGCGTTCGCCCGGGGTGGAGCCTTCGTGACCGGCGCAGGGACCGTTATTGTCGTGGCGTCGCTGGTGATTTGGGGCCTGTCTTCGTTTGGCCCGCCCACCCCCCGGGCCCAAATCACCGCCACCGTCCCCGCCGGTCCCGACCGCGACGCTGCCCTCCTCGAAGCCTCCTACCTGGGCGCGGTCGCCCGCACCATCGAGCCCGTATTCGCGCCGCTCGGCTTCGACGGCAAAATGGGCGTCGCCATCCTCACGTCTTTCGCCGCCCGCGAAGTCTTCGTCGGAACGCTAGCCGCCCTCTATCCTTCGGGCGAAGACGGCTCTATCCGCGCGCTCACAACCCGCCTCGCCGACGAAATCAGCCCGGTCACCCAGCGTCCCGTCCTGAACGCTGCCTCCGCCGCCTCTCTGCTCGTTTTCTACATCTTCGCCTTGCAATGCATGAGCACGGTGGCCATCGTGCAGCGCGAACTCGGCAGTTGGACGTGGGCAGCTGCGCAGTGGGTCGCCTTCACCACGTTCGCCTACTTCGCAGCGTGGGCGGTGTATGTGCTGACGATCAGCGTGGTAGGTTGAGGGCGAGCGGCGCTGCGCGCCGCAGAACGAGGTTGAGGACGAGGTTGAGGTCCGGAACGAACTCCCAACTCAAACTGAAAACTCTAAACTGTCAACTGCAAACTAGCGGCGCTAGCCGCGGAAACTGCAAACTAGCGGCGCAGCCGCGAAAACTTCAACTCCAACTCAAACTTCAACCCAAACACACTCCGCGGCTTCGCGACGCAGGGCGATGGTGCGGCCGGCAGCATGGATGGCAAGGGGGCCGCGGCCTGGTGTTACGTGGGCGACGACGATGGGTTCACCAGGACACACGCCCATTTCGATGAGGGGGAGGACGGCATCTGCGATGTCGACGCGCTCGAGGATGCCCCGATCGAGTGGAGCGAGGTCGGACAGGCGGTGCAGCGGCATGGCGCGAAGGTAGGCGTGTTGCAAGGTCAGAAGTCGAGTCGATAGAAGAAGATGGGCAAGAAGCCGAGCTGGTACTCCTCGCGGACGGCCTGCGCCGGGTCCCCTGTTTCGTCCGGAGCGAAGGTGAGCTTGAGCACGTTTTTGCGATCCGTCAGGTTGACGAAATCGATGCCGAGCTCGTGGGTGGCAGAAGGGCGGTTCCAGCGGAGGTTCGTTTTCAGGTCCAGTCTCCAGTACGGGTCGAATTGCAGGGTATTGCGCTCGGCATCTGCGTAGACCACTTCGCGTTGGGCGGAGCTGGCTTCGAGATCGACCGGGCCGTACCACCGGCCACCGACCCAGGTGGATTTGACACCCGTCACGAGAACCCACCCGGTTGCAAACGGCCACTCCCGGCTCGCTAGGAGGTTCGTGGCATAGCGGCCGTTGAAGTCGGTGTTGCGCACGGTGCCGTCGCTCCCGGTATACTTCGCATCAAACAGGGAACCGGTGAACAGGAAGAACCAGCCGTTGCGGAACGAGCGGGCCAGTGTGGCTTCCAGGCCGATGTTGCGTGCGGTGCCCGTGTTGACCAGGGTGTCGGCGAAGAGGCGGCTGAATCCTGCACCGGCGTTGACGAGCGAGAAGCTGCTCGAGCGGGCTTCGACCGGGATGTCGAAAAGGTGCTGCGCATAGGCCTCGAGCCGGAGGGTCCACAGCGGGGCGAGGATGCGGGTCCAACCGACGACGGCGTGGGCGCTGCGCGTCGGATCCATGCGGGTGTTCGGCTGGACGAGGGAGCCATCGGGTCGGGTTCCGGTCGAGCCGACGTAGAGGTAGGGGGCCTGGGTTTGGGAGTGCAGGCCGAGGCCTGCACTGAACGCAGACTTCCCGCCCGGTTCGAATCGCACGCCGAGCCGTGGCTCCGGCAACACGCCTCCCGAAGCGGCGCTGTGGTAAAGCGCGTGGAGGCCCACCACCCAAGTCCACGGCTCCGACGGCCGGAAACTCACCTGTGCAAACGGCTGGATGGTGGCGGCCGTGAACGACGCATCCCAGCGGCGCATCCACCCGCCGAGAACTTCGGTGTTCGGGTCTTCGCTGCGGATGCTGTCCCGGAAATCGCCGCGCAAACCATCGATGCTTACCCCGTAACGGAGCGAGGTGCGGGCGCTGAACTTCGTGTTTACAGCGAGATACCCGCTGACTCTGTCAGTCGTAAAGCGGTAGCGCATGTAATCCACCAGGCTGTCCAGCCGGTAGGTTCCCTCGGGCGTGAGTTCACGGTACACGCGGTTGTGCGCGCTTGTGGCGGCATCACGGCTGCCGGCCAGGGTGGCCTTGAGGTGCGCCTTCGGGCCGAGGGGCCGGGTCCACGTCACGCCGCCGATGCCCAGCCCGGTGCCGAAGTGCTGGTCGCGGTCGTTGTCCCCGTATATGTTGCGCTCCGGAACGGTTTGTTCGCTGATCATGATGTCGACATCGCTCGCTCCGGCGATGCCCCAAACCGCCACCGCCCCGCCGTTCTGCTGCGGAAAAAACAACCGGAAGCTCCCGTCTTGGTAGCGCGGCACCGCCGAGGTCCCGATGTCGATGCCGAGGACACTGAAGATGGCGGCGGTGCTGTACCGGTAGTTGATGAGGTAGCTGGCACGCTTTCCACGGCGCAGCGGACCTTCCAGCATCGCCTCGGTTCCGAGGAAACCGAACTGGAAGCTCCGGACAGGCCGGTCCTGGTTCCCATTGCGCATTCGCAGGTCGAAGACGGCCGCCGTCGAGTTGCCGAACTCCGCCGGAAAAGCTGCTGTAAAGAAGTCGCTCGTTCCCAGCACCTTGTTGTTCAGGATGGCCACCGGGCCGCCGCCGGTGCCGGGCACGCTGAAGTGGTTCGGGTTCGGCAAATCGATGCCTTCGACCCGCCACAGCACGCCGCTCGGGCTGTTGCCGCGCACGACGATGTCGTTGCGGCTGTCGTCGGCCCCTTGGACACCGGCAAAATTGGACGCCATACGCGCGGGATCGCCGCGTGAACCGGCATAGCGGTCCGTCTCTTCCACGCTGAAGGGGCGCGCGCTGATGACGGCCATGTCGTTCAGTGCCTCCCCGCTCCGCCCGGCCTCCACTACCGCCGCTTCGAGGTCAATCCCGCGGTCGACCAGGTCGACCTCCACGTGGGCCGGACGGCCCGATGCGATGACGATGCCCTCGAGGGTGCGTGGAGCGTAACCGATGAAGCTGACCACCACCGTTACCCGGCCGACGGGCAGCGCGGCGAATCGGAAGTTTCCTTCCAGGTCTGTAGCCACCCCCGTCACCACGGGTTCGGTGATGCGCACTGCAGCTCCGGGAAGGGGGGTATGGGATTCGGCGTCGCGGACGGTGCCGGTGAGGACGCCGGTGAGCTGGGTTTGGGCCGAAAGGCCCGACACGAGAGCAAGACCGAACACGGCGGCCCAAACCCTGGAAAACGAACGCGTCATGCGGCGAATGTAGCCCCCGAGAACAGAAATGGGCAGAAAAAGTAACCCCCCGCCTTCCGCAAGCGGCCGACGGGGGATTCCCAAGGGTTGTGGGCAGTACTGGACTCGAACCAGTGACCTCTACCATGTCAAGGTAGCGCTCTAACCAGCTGAGCTAAATGCCCGTCAGCTGAACCTCCCATCGGAGGGGCGACAAAGGTAGGGAAATCTACCCGTTCCTGCCACCGCAGAGTGCGTCAGTATTCTTCGTCGTCGCCGTCCTCGTCACGATCGTCTGAGGAGTCGTCGTCGTCGTCATCGTCGTCATCGTCTCCAGAGTCCGTGTCTTTGCCGCGCGCAGGACGCTCGGTTTCTTCCTCGGCATCGTCGTCGCCCGAGTCTGAGGCATTTCCGTCTACGGCGACTTCGAAGTTGTCGTCGGTGGCGTCCTCGAGCACCTCGATCATCTCGTCGTCGATGCGGAACAGGTAAATCGTATCCTCGGTCTTGACCTCGAGTGCCCGGAGGTATTTGCCGTTCGGCATGGACAGCACCTGCAGGTCGTCATCGCCAAATCCTTCGGGGAAGGCCTTCGCGATGAGCTCGATGTGCATCGGCGTGATGTTCGTGTAATTCTTGATGACGCGTTTCATGGAAGTGCGTTTACCAGTTGAGCAGCCAGCCGAAGACGAGGGGAGCCACGATGGTCGCGTCGGACTCGATGATGAACCGGGGGGTGTCGACCCCGAGTTTTCCCCACGTGATTTTCTCGTTCGGAACGGCCCCGGAGTAGCTGCCGTAGCTCGTGGTGCTGTCGGAAATTTGGCAGAAATAGCCCCACAGCGGCACCTCGTCCCGCTGCAAATCCTGGTGGAGCATGGGGACGACGCAGATGGGGAAATCGCCCGCGATGCCGCCCCCGATTTGGAAGAATCCGATGGTGCAGTCACGGGTGGTCTCGGTATACCAGTCGGCAAGCCAAATCATGTACTCAATCCCACTTTTTACTGTGGACGGCTTCACATCGCCCGCGATGCAATGGGCTGCGAAAATGTTGCCCAGCGTGCTGTCTTCCCACCCCGGCACGATGATGGGCAAGTTCTTCTCTGCTGCGGCGACCATCCAGCTGTCGGCCGGGTCGATTTCGTAATACTGTTCGAGGACTCCGCTGCGAAGGGCTTCGTAAAAGAACTCGTGCGGGAAGCGCCGCTCGCCGGCCGCTTCCGCGCGTTGCCACAGATCGACGAGGTGCTTCTCGAGCCGTCGAAAGGCCTCATGCTCTGGGATGCACGTGTCGGTTACCCGGTTCATGCCGCGTTCTAGCAGGGCCACCTCCTCCGCAGGCGTGAGGTCGCGGTAGTTCGGGACCCGCGCGTAATGGCTGTGGGCCACCAGGTTCATCACGTCCTCCTCGAGATTTGCCCCGGTGCAGCTGATGATGTGCACCTTGTCTTGGCGGATCATTTCCGCGAGACTCCTTCCTAACTCCGCCGTGGACATGGCCCCGGCGAGCGTGACCATCATCTTGCCCCCTGCTGTGAGGTGCTGTTCGTAGGCCTGGGCTGCGTCTTGGATGACAGCAGAGTTGAAGTGGCGGTAGTGCCGTTCGACGAAGGGGCGGATGAATCCGGACATGGGTGCAAGCTAGGGTGCGAAGGATGGGGATGAAACCGCCCGGGTCATTGCCGGGTCGGCGTCGGAGGAACTTTGCGTTTTTTAGGAGCGTCCGGCTCGATGTTGAGCCCGCGCACATCGATTTCGGCGGCCTCGTACCCGGCCTTCGGGGGCGGAGGTGGCGCCGTCGTCATGTCGTAGCCGAGGAGCGTGAGCATTTGGTTTGCCGTCTGCTCTTCGGAGAACACCTCGTAGGTCAGGGCATCTTCGGCATCGCGGTCGATGAGCACGTGCTTCAAACCGGGAATCAAGCAGTGGTGCACACCGCCGTGGCCGCCGATGTTGTCCTGGTAGGCACCGGTGTTAAAGAAGCCGATGTAGAGGTCGTCGTTCGTCTTAAACTTCGGCAGGTAGATGGCGTTCAGGTGCTGCTCGGAGTTGTAGTAGTCGTCGCTGTCGCACGTCAAACCGCCGAGGAAGACCCGTTCGTAGTTCGATTCCCACCGGTTTACCGGCAACATGAGGAACCGGCGGTTGATGGCCCAGGTATCCGGGAGGGTCGTCATGAACGAGGAGTCGATGATGTTCCAGGCTTCTCGGTCGTTTTGCGCCTTTTGGTACAGCACCTTGAACAGCGTCCCCCCCGCCTCTCCGACGGTAAACGACCCAAACTCCGTGTAAATGTCCGGCTCAGGCACGCCATTTTCTTCGCACGCGGACTTGACGGCCTCGAGGATGGCCTCCACCATGTACGCGTAATCGTAGTGGAAAGCGAGCGAGTTCTTGATGGGCAACCCACCGCCGATGTTCAACGCCGTAAGGTGCGGACACACCTTGCGGAGGTCGCAGTAGACTTTCAGCGCCTTATTCAGCTCATTCCAGTAATACGCCGTATCCCGGATGCCCGTGTTCACAAAGAAGTGGAGCATCCGAAGCCGCATGAACGGGTGGTGTTCGATGCGCTCGCGGTAAAACGGCATGATGCGCTTGTAGCCGATGCCGAGCCGCGACGTGTAGAATTCGAACTTCGGCTCCTCTTCCGATGCGATCCGCAACCCGACATCGAGGGGCTCGCGGATGGCCGCGTTGAGTTTGGCGAACTCCTGTTCGTTGTCAAGGATGGGCAGGATGCCGGTAAAGCCTTCGCTGTGCATGCGGACGATGCGGTCGATGTAGGCCTCCGTTTTGAACCCGTTGCAGATGACCGTCGAGGTCCGCTCGAACACGCCTTTCCGCTCGAGCGCCATGACGATGTCGAGGTCGAACGGAGCACTGGTCTCGAGGTGGGCACCGTGCTTGAGCACTTCCTCGGTGATGTGCCGGAAGTGCGAGCTTTTCGTTACGTAGCAGTAGTGGTAAGCCCCCTTGTAATCGAGCTTTTCCATGGCACTGCGGAACCAGCCATGCGCCAGGCGGATGTTCTCGCCCACCTTCGGGAGGTAGGTGAAGCGTAGGGGTGTGCCAAACCGGTCAATCAACTCCCGCAGCGGGATGCCGTGGAAGGAGAGTTGGCCTTTCGGATCCAATTGAAATTCGGGCTGGGGCCAGTCGAACGTCTGTTCGATGAGGTCGATGTATTTCAGTTTCATCTGAGCGAGCGTGAGAGAGGGGTGAAGTCATCCGGTGGCCACCGGATTCGGGGGGCGGAGGGATGGGCCCCGGCTCAGATGCGAATGGCATACGCCCGGAGTTCCCTGCGCGCCAGAACGCGCGACCGGAAGAGACCGATCGCACGGTGCACTAGCGCCGACCAGGCGCGGGGCAGGGTACAGTTCAGGGGCATGCCTAACCTCTCTTGACTGCGCAGGCCCAACCCTCTCGGACAGGCCCGTTTCGCGGTGCAACAATCGGGAACAACACGCAAATCCCGACGATTTTTGCACAATCTGTGGGATTTTTTTGAATTCGAAGCGTAAATCGTTGTATTAAAGCATTTTGGCTTCCGCCAAATTGTTGAAAAATCACACGTTAAAGGGAGAATGACAGTCCACAGCGGACCATCCGCGGTGCAATCGGCCGAGCCCCATATGGCCGGAACGACGCCACAGCCTGTGAATCGGTAAGATTCGTGCCCTGAATCCGGAGTTCGCAGCCCGGTTTGAACTCCCACCGAACGCCCGCATCGGCCACCGTAAAACCGTCGCCCGACCCCATCGGCGCGGCATACCGGAGCGACGCGTCCACCGCCCAGGTTGCCCGCTGCCAACCGATGACAGCAGAGGCCGTGTGGGGCGACACGTACGGCATCCGATCGCCGGCCTCGACCGTACCCCACGGCTCGAAGGTGCTCACAAACGACTCGGTAAATCGGGCATCCGTCCACGTGTAGGTCAGTTGCAGGGGCAGTTCGTCGGAGCGTCCCGGCCCGCTGAACCGACCGAGCAGGTCCACCACCGCCTCGAACTCGATGCCGCCTGCGTACGCACTTCCTCCGTTGAACGCGTCTCCCGAGCCTGATCCGCCGAGGGCCGTGAGGTCTGCTCCGAGCAACTTGTCGTAGCTGCAGTGGAAGGCGACCACTTGGGCACTGGTCCAACGGGATACGGTGCGGAAACCGGCTTCGGACTGCAGGTTGCGCTCGGGCAGGGCATCGGGGCTGGTGCCGGGAGGAACGAATCCCCGGTGAACCCCGGCGAAGGCATCGAGCCCGTCCCGAACGGCATAGTTCACGCCCAAACCGGGAAGGAGTGCGCGAACGTGGCGTCGCGTGGTGGCACCGTCGGTTCGAGCCGGGTCCTCTGAAGCAAATTCTGTGCGCTCGAAGGCGATGGTTTCCCAGCGCACTCCGGGAGTCCAGGTCCAGCGCCCGGTGTGAAGAGCTCCCCGGACGTAGGTGGCAAGGGCGGAGGCCCCTTCGACCCGATTGCCCGCTGAGCCGGGCGTTCCTGCGGTGGTCCGCACAAGTTCACCGTCTCGGGGCACATAGCCGTCCCGGTAATCGAGCCGGTCTGCGCCGTCGCGGTGGTAGCGGACGCCCACCGTGATGCGCTGCTGCGAAGAGCCGAAGGCAGTGAACGTCCGGACCGCGCGGTGCTGTATGCCGGAGGCGTAGTAACCTCGGTCGTTGTTGCGCAATTCGAGGGCGGCTGCGCCGGTGGCAGCCGATGCGTCGCCCGTCAGCAGAGCATACGCGAGGGCGTGCTCGTCGGGCGAGCCGACGGCATCGGCCAAACCCACTACCTCCCCACCCGCTTCCCGCACCCGGTCGAGCTTGTACCACTCCCGGTCGAACCGGGTGCGGTAGGCGTCGGTGAGCAGTTCCCAACCTCCAGCGGAGATGCGGTGGGTGAGGACGGCCTGGGTTTGGCGCGCGTCCATGCGGTCGAGTCGGGTACCGAAGTAGCGGCGGAGCGGAGCGGCCGCGAAGTCGGCCTCCGACAGGCCGAGGTAGGTTTCGTGGCTGACTTCGGCGACGTCGGCGAGTTTGAGGGCAAGCGACTGTTTCAAGGCGGCCCGCGTCGGCGCGGACCACTGCACCTTCAGCATCCGGTCGGTTTTGCGGAAGCCGGTGGGTCCGCCGCCGTCGAGTTCTTTGAACCCGTCGGAGCCGGCATCGAGCACCTCGGCGAGCACGGACAGGACCCCTGCCCGCGTCGGGACCGCTGTGCCGGCGACGGCATGGAGCAGCTGGAATCCGTACGATCCGCCTTCGGTGTGGATGCGGGCGACTGTGCCGGAGTCGGGGACAGGCGTGGAAACGAGGTTGATTGCACCCCCGGCGGTGACGGGTCCGAAGGCGATTTGGCTCGACCCCTTCAGCACCTCAATGCGGGACATGCGCGCCACCGACGGAAAGTAGTAGGCTGCTGGCGCTGTATAGGCTGCTGGCGCTATCGGAATACCGTCCTCCAGCACTGCGATGCGCGATGACCGGTCGCTGCCCGAACCGCGGATGCCGATGTTCGGTCGTAGCCCGAATCCGTCCTCTTCCACCAGCTGCATGCCCGGCACCGTCCGTAGGGTTCGGAGCGGGTCCGTGTAGGCAAATCGCTGCAGTTCGGCGGGCGTCAACACGTGCAAACACCCGGGTACCTCGTCTGCCGACGTTGCTCCCGCGGTCACCCCGATTGCCGCCACCTCCGCCTCGGGCAGCGCGTGCCACAGGGGCTGCACCGCGGGCGCAAGGGTATCTCCTGGGGTGACTGAAACGAAGATAAACGGCAAGAAGTGGAGCATAGGGCAAAAATCCCGCATCGGATGGGGGTCGGTCAATTCCCCGTTTGGGGGATTTTGGGAGGGGCGCGTGGCCCAAACCGGCAGCAACGGGCGTACCTTGCCCCCCTATGGAAGTTCCATTGATGCGCTTTCCGCGTGACACCTCTGAGTTCACGCGAACCCTTCGGGCTCGGGTCGATGCCTATTTTGCTGAGAGTGGGTTGCGGCCTTCTGGGGATGCCCGGGTGTGGCCGAAGACGGGCCTGATGCTCGCCTTGTACTTTGTTCCATGGGCGCTCATCGCCTTCGGGGTGACCGGCGGAGGCTGGGCCTTCTGGGTTGCTGAGATTGCGATGGGCTTCGGTTTGGCGGGGGTGGGTTTGAACGTGTTGCACGATGCGAACCACGGATCACTGACCTCTTCGAAGCGTTTAAACGATGCTATCAGCAAGGTGGTGGACTTCATCGGGGGCAACTCGGTGATGTGGCGGATCCAGCACAATGTGTTGCACCACACGTTCACGAACGTCGACGGTCTGGACGAAGACATCTCAGTGCCCTATGTGATGCGGTTTTCGCCGACACGTCCGCGCCTGTTTGTGCACCGCTTCCAGTGGCTGTACGCCTGGGGATTTTATGCCATCATGACGCTTTACTGGTTGACATTCAAGGACTTCGTGTCGTTGATGCGCTACCGGAAGTCGGGATTGCTCGCGCGTTCGGGGTCTTCGTTTGGCCGCGTTCTGGGATGGTTGGTGGTTACGAAGGTGGTGCAGTTCGGTTATGTAATCGGGCTCCCGCTGGCCTTCAGCGGCCTGTCCGCGGGCCAAATCCTCCTCGGATGGGTGGTCATGCACGCCATCAGCGGCCTGACCCTGGCCTCGATCTTTCAACCTGCCCACGTGCTCGAGGACCACGCTTTTGAAACGGCCCAGTCCGGCGGTCAGCTCCCGGAAGATGCATTTACCCACCAGCTCCAAACCACCGCAAACTTCGGCACGCGCTCACCCCTCTTGACCTGGTTGTGCGGCGGGCTCAACCACCAAATCGAACACCACCTCTTCCCCCACGTGTGCCACGTCCACTTCCCGAAGTTGGCACCCATCGTAAGGCGGACGGCGGAAGAGTTTGGGCTCCCTTACCGGGCGGACACGAGCTTCGCCGGTGCATTGTGGCTGCACACGCGCATGCTGTGGCAGCTCGGCAAGGCGGCTTAAGGGGCGAATTTGCGGGCTACGGCCACGAGTCCGATCAGCGCGGGCACCTCGATGAGGGGACCGATGACCCCTGCAAAAGCTTGACCTGAAGCGAGTCCGAATACCGCCACAGCCACCGCGATGGCCAGTTCGAAGTTGTTGCCGGCCGCCGTGAATGCGACTGCTTTTGCAATCGGGTCTTCTGCGTGGAGTGCTCGAGACAGGACAAACGCGATGCCCCACATCATTCCGAAATAGAGGAGCAGCGGGATAGCAACACGCAGGACTTCACCGGGCAAGGCCACCACCTCGCCCCCCTTCAGGCTGAACATGGCGACGATGGTGAACAGCAAGGCGGCGGGGGTTACCCACTTAAGCCGCGGAATGATGTGCGCATCGAACCCCTGCTCACCGTGTCGTTTCACGTAGGCCCACCTCAGGATGCCGGCGAGCACAAACGGAATGCCGAGATAGATGGCAACGGATTCGGCCACAAGCCGGTAGGGAACTTCAAGGGCGGTCGAGGCAAGGCCGAGTTCGCGGGGGAGGACGGTGAGGTAGAACCAAGCAAGTGAGGGGAAGGCGACGATTTGGAATACGGAATTGAGGGCCACCAGTCCTGCCGCGAATTCCCGATCTCCCCCCGCGAGGTCGTTCCATACGAGGACCATGGCGATGCAGCGCGCGATTCCGATGAGCACCACCCCGGCAAAGAGGTCGGGCCGGTCCGGCAACCACCAGGCGGCGAGGCAGAACATGAGCGCAGGCCCGATGATCCAATTCAGAACCAGGCTGATTGCCAGGATGCGGGGCCTGCGGAACATGCCCGGTAGTGCGCGGTAGCGGACGTGGGCGAGGGGTGGCAACAGCATGGCCATGAGCCCGATGGCGATGGGCACATTCACGCCGCGGACAGTAGCCCGCCCCAGCAGTTCACTCCAGCCGGGAACACTGGCGCCAAGGGCGACCCCCAGTCCCATGGCGGCAAGAATCCACAGGGTCAGGCCCCGATCGAACCCGCTAAGCCGTGCACTCATCGGGTTCCGGATTGCGCACTGCGGAGCCGCGCTGCGGTCTGCATGACGTAGAGCATTTCGGCGGCGATTTGGGCCGAGCGCGCATCGTAGGTGGATGATTCTTCTGGGGTTCCGTCGGAGACTTTGGGGTCGATGTAGGGCAGGGAAAAGCGCGCAGAGGCACCGAAAACGACCGGACAGGCCCCGTCGGCTTCGCTGCAGGTCATCACGGCGATGAAGCCAGACTGAGGATTTGCGGCATCGTCATAGCGTTTGCTCCAGCACGGCTGAGCAGGAACTCCAGCTGCGCTGAGCCGCCGCACCGGGTTGCGGTCCGCAGTTCCTTCAATCTCGGCAGTCCATCCTGCCCGCTCGAGGGCGGCGACCGCACGGGGATTGAAGGCCGTGACCTCCGTGCCACCAGAATAGGTGTTCACATCGTTCAATCCTAAATGAAAAGCAGCCGCTTGTGCCCACAGTTGGGCCATGTGGCTGCGGCGGCTGTTGTGGGTGCAGATGAAAACAAGCGAGGTTTCGCCGCCGGCGATGGCCGCCGCGAGCTCCTGGAGTTCCGTCAGCCTTTCTTCCGGGAGTGTTACGGGAAGGAGGTCAGCCGCGGGGGCGAAGGCAGCAATCGGGTTACCTGCGAGCGTAAGCATCGTTAGAAGTGAACTGATCATGGCGATTTAACAGGAAGTGGTGCAGTCACAGGCGGGGTCGACCCACGTCGACAGGTGGGCGCGAAACGCTGCCCAGCCTTCGGCGTGGATGCAGTACGTCACGCGGCCGTGGGCGAGTTGGGCATGCAGCAGGCCGGCATCGACGAGAACTTCGAGGTGGCGCGAGACCGTGGGTTGGGTCAGTCCGGTCGAATCGACAAACCGGGCATTCACGCATCCAGGTGCTTCAAGCAACTGCCGCACAATGGCCAAACGTGCCGGATGGGCGAGCGCCTTCAGCTGGCGAGCGAGGGCATTCTCCTCTGCGGAAAACAAATCGGTTCGTGTCACTCCCATGCCCCAAAAGTGGGCAAGAAGCACATCGCACTATCGCGATATCGCGATGAATTTTACGTTAACTCTTCGCTGACCAGGGGCGGCTCCACCCAGTCCCCGTGCAGGCGGATGAGCTCAATCAGCGCGTCAACCGCCTCTGCCTCAGGCACATTCCGCCGGACGATTTCCTTTTCCTTGTACAGCGTGATTTTGCCTGGACCGGTTCCGACATAGCCGTAATCCGCGTCGGCCATTTCGCCCGGGCCGTTGACGATGCAGCCCATGATGCCGATTTTCACGCCCTTCAGGTGGTGGGTAACGGCCCGGATGCGCGCGGTGGTCTCTTGCAGGTCGAACAGCGTCCGTCCGCAGCTCGGGCAGCTGATGTACTCCGTCTTTGAAATCCGGGTGCGCGTCGCTTGAAGGATTCCGAACGCGGTGGAGTTGCGCACCCGCAAGGGGATGTTCTGCCCTTCGGGCCAAACTCCGTCTCCGAACCCATCGAGCAGCGGCCCGCCCAAATCCGTCGCGGCAAAGAGTGCGAAGTCGTCGCCTTCGGTCACCGCATAGGACCGCCGCAGCACCACCGGGGCGGTGACACCGGCGTGGTCGAGGACCATGCAGGCCGCCCGCAAGTCGGCCATGGCGTGGGGGTGGTTCGATTCGACCACACAGACGATGTCCTTGCGTTCCCGCAGGATGGCTAGACGCGCTTCGGACAGGTCGCCGCGTTCCATGCGGATGAAATGTGCGGCAGCCCCGGCGGCGGGTCCCCGCTCTTCCCACTCGGTCCAGGTGTAGACCGGGAGGTGGCGCTCTGCTCCATGGAAGCTGCGGATGTTTTGGAGCACCGACAAGGTGCCCGGCAGAGCAAACGGCACGTCAGCATCGCCCACATAGATCGCATCGCAGGCGAAGTCGTCGAGGTGCCACTTGTCCAACGGCACGCTGTACCGGTAGCCGCACCCGTAGAGCTGCGCGGGACTGATCGGACCCTCGCCCTCGAAGGTGTGGATGACCACCGGGACGTGGCGGTCACCCATATTTCCCACGGCGTGGCTCCGCCTCCGCCGGTAGGAAAAGGGGTCAAATGTCAACGGCACGGCAGGAATCACGGGATGTCCGGCGCGGTCCGCATACCGGGCCACCAGCGCCCGGGCGACCGGAATTTCAGCTTCCGGTGGCTCTGTGAGCGACACCCGGACGGTATCGCCCAAGCCATCTTCGAGGAGGGTGCC
The DNA here is from genome assembly GCA_044341475.1 of Flavobacteriales bacterium. Taxonomy (GTDB): domain Bacteria; phylum Bacteroidota; class Bacteroidia; order Flavobacteriales_D; family Sanyastnellaceae; genus CAMCYM01. The sequence continues at coordinate 28,615 of JBIIRP010000004.1, forward strand.
GATGCCGACGGCGCTTTTGATGCGGCCATCTTCCCCGTCCCCGGCCTCGGTGACGCCGAGGTGGAGGGGGTAGTCCATGCCCTCTTCGTCCATGCGGGACACGAGGAGGCGGTAGGCCTGGACCATGACTTGGGGATTCGAGGCCTTCATGGAAATCACGACCTCGTGGTAGTCTTCTTCGCGGCAAATCCGCAGGAATTCCAGTGCACTTTCTACCATCCCGAGCGGCGTATCGCCGTACCGGCTGAGGATGCGGTCGCTCAAGGACCCGTGGTTCGTGCCGATGCGCATGGCGCGGCCCAGGGCCTTGCATTTGCGGACGAGAGGCAGGAACCGTTCCCGGATGCGTTCGAGTTCTGCCGCGTAGGTGGCGTCCGTGTAGTCGATTTCTTCGAATTTCTTCTTGTCCGCGTAGTTGCCGGGATTCACGCGGATTTTTTCGACGAAATCTGCCGCCAGTTCTGCGGCGTTCGGTGTGAAGTGGATGTCGGCCACCACAGGGACATCCCCGTGTCCCGCGGCGCGGAGGGCTTCCTTGATGGGCCCGAGCGCTGCGGCTTCCTTCATCGACGGGGCCGTGATGCGGACGAGCTCGCAGCCCGCCTCGATCATCCGGAGGCTTTCGGCAACAGTGGCCTCTACATCGAGGGTGTCCGCCGTGGTCATGGACTGCAACCGGATGGGGGCGTCTCCGCCGAGGGTCAGTCCGCCGATGTGGACGGTGCGCGTCCGGCGCCGGTGGTAGTTGAAGGGGTCAGCACAGTACGCCATGGTACGAAGGTAACCACCGGCTCGGCCCGCAGGTTCATCCCGCGAACATCGCCCGTACCGCCCTGTTTACACGCTAACTTCACCCCATGCGCGGATTCCGATTTCACGAGTACAGGCCCGACCGGGACGGACGCAGCCGGTTCGAGCAGCTGCGCGACCTGTTCCTCGAGCTCGTGACCCACACCAGCGGGGACGTGGAAGAGGCGCTGGAGTGGATGCGGGAAATCGACCAGAAGCATGGCCTGACGGACGAGGACTACACGTTCGAGGATTTTGTGGCGGAACTTGAAGCGCGGGGCTACATCCGGAACACATCGGGCGAAGGCCCGGGCAAGTCGCTTGCGGCACGCGGCGAGCAGGCCATCCGGAGCCGGGCGCTGGACCAGGTGTTCGGGAACTTGCGGAAGTCGGCCGCGGGCGGGCACCGGACGCGCTTCCGGGGCGCCGGGGAGGAGACGACGTCTGATCGGCGGCCGTACCGCTTCGGGGATCGAATCGATACGATTGATTTTCAGGCGTCCCTGCGGAACGCCCAAATCGCCCACGGCATCGACGGGATGCACCTGACCGAAGCGGATTTGGTCGTCGAAGACCGCGAATTGCGGGCATCGACGGCGACGGTAGTGCTCATCGACATCAGCCACTCGATGATTCTTTACGGCGAGGACCGCATCACGCCCGCGAAAAAGGTGGCGATGGCGCTCGCAGAACTTGTGCTGACCCGGTATCCGCAGGATACGCTCGATGTGGTGGTCTTCGGGGATGACGCGTGGGAAGTGTCGATTGCAGACCTGCCGTACCTGCAAGTCGGGCCGTTCCACACGAACACGGTGGCCGGAATCGAGCGCGCAATGGACCTGCTGCGCCGGCGCAAGACGCCGAACCGCCAGATTTTCATGATCACCGACGGCAAGCCCACGTGCATCCTCGAGAACGGGAGCTACTACAAGAACCCGTCGTGGTCGCTGGATCCGTACATCACAGGCCGGTGCTATACGCTCGCTCGTTCGTGCCGGCGGCTGGGCATTCCCATTACCACGTTTATGATCGCCCAGGATCCGCAGCTTCAGGAGTTCGTGGAGACCTTCACCGAGGCGAACGGCGGACGCGCGTTTTTCACGGGTTTGCAGGGACTGGGCGACATCGTTTTCAAAGACTTCGAACGCAACAGGGCACGGCGTGCCCGCTGAATGCATGCATCTACCTAAGACACTGGGCGCACTCCGCGCCTCGGGCTACACCCCCCGCACCCTCCGGGAGGAGTTGCGGTCGAACTTGATTGCGCGGCTCGCCGAGGGGACACCCCTGTTTTCCGGCGTGATCGGGTACGACGACACCGTCATCCCCCAGGTGCAGAGGGCCCTGCTCGCCGGGCATTCGATGAATTTGCTGGGCCTGCGGGGACAAGCGAAAACGCGCATGGCCCGGGGACTCGTCGAGCTCCTCGACGAGTGGGTACCTGTGGTTCCGGGCAGTCCGCTGAACGAAGATCCACTCGCCCCCGTGCTAGCAGCCACGGAGGCAGCTCTTGCCGAGGCCGGAGACGAAGCACCCGTGGCCTGGCTGCACCGCAGCGAGCGGTATGTGGAAAAGCTCGCCACACCGGACGTCAGCGTCGCTGACCTCATCGGCGATGTCGATCCCATCCGGGCCGCGAACCTGCGCATCGATTACAGCGACGAACGGGCCATCGCGTTCGGACTTGTGCCCCGGAGCCACCGTTGCATATTCACAATCAATGAATTGCCGGATTTGCAGCCGCGCATCCAGGTGGCGCTGTTCAACATTCTCCAGGAGGGAGATGTCCAAATCCGCGGCTTCCGCCTCCGCCTCGCCCTCGACATCCAATTCATCTTTACCGCGAACCCAGAGGACTACACCAGCCGCGGAGCCATCATCACGCCGCTGAAAGACCGCATCCAGTCCCAAATCCTCACGCACTACCCCACGTCAGTGGAGGACGGCATGGCCATCACGCAGCAGGAAGCCGCCGACTCCGCCCGCCGCGTCCGCGTTCCAGCGCTCCTTTCAGAACTGATTGAACGCGTTGCCATCGCTGCCCGCGACAGCGAGTACATCGATGCGAAGAGCGGTGTCTCGGCGCGGATGACCATCACGGCCTTTGAGCACCTCGTGGCATCCGCTGAGCTGCGCGCGTTTTCGAGCGGCACCGCGGTGCAAGTCCGTATGACCGACCTGCTTGCCATCCTGCCGGCAGTGACCGGGAAGGTGGAACTGGTCTACGAGGGCGAGCAGGAGGGGCCAGAGGCCGTTGCCCACCACCTGCTCGGCAAGGCCATCCGGGCCAAATTCCCCGAGGTCTTTCCCGACCCGGAGTTGATTCGACGCCGCAAGTTGGAGGATGTGTATGCCCCCATTGTGGCGCATGTGGCCTCCGCCGGGGTGGAGGTGTTGACGTCGGATGCGCCGGAGGCGTACCGCGGGCGTTTGGGGGAGGTGCCTGGGCTTGCGGCTCTGGTCCATCGGTATGCCGATCCGGCGGCGGAAGAACTCGACGTGTGGATGGAGTTCGTGCTGCATGGCCTTGCCGAACACAACCTCATCGGGAAGGAGGTGGTGGGTCAGGAGGTGAGTTTCAGCGATTTGATGAGCGGTTTGTTCGCGGCGGACGACGAAGCCTAAAGGAATATGGCTTCGGTGCGGCTGGAAGCGGATCGGTGGGTGGTGCTGGATGTGGTGCCGTATTCGGATTCAGGCCATGTGGCGAAGGTGTTGAGTCGGACGCTCGGGGTGGTGGCGGTGTGGGTGCGTGGGAAGGGGGTGAAATCGGTTTGGCACCCGCTTTCCGTGCTGGAGGTGACCGGGGTGAGCCGCAAGGGGTCGGAGGGGCTGTTCCGGTACGGCGAGGTGCGGCGGGTGCGCATCCCAGAGCGCATGACCACCGAGGCTGCGCGCGCCGCTGTGGCCTTTTTCGTGGCCGAAGTCCTGATGCGCATTCTCCCGGAACAGACGCCGCATCCGGAACTGCATGATGCCGCGGTGGAGCTTGCGGTTCGGCTCGATGTGGAAGAGCGCATCGGGACTCCCCACGCTGATTTTCTCGGGACGGCCATCGGGCTCCTCGGCCTGGCACCGCCGGATCCGCCCCATCCGCATGCGGGGTTCAATCTCGCCACGGGGGAGTGGGAAGAGCGACAGGGGGGCGACGACGGCTTTCTGGCCCCCGAGGTGGCGCACGCTTTCGCCGATCGAGTGTTCACCGCGGAGCCCAAACCGCTGCCGAACGCCTTGCGCAAACCGGTGGTGCTCGCGCAACTGCGCTACCTGCAGCTTCACCTGAGCGGTCCGCGAACGGTCCGCAGCTACGAGGTGCTGGAGGCCGTGTTTAGCACCCTCGCGGATTAACGATTTTTTGGAATGGTTCTTGCACGCTGCGTGGCCTCAAGATGAACAGGAAGATGCAGGGAGTTCACGGGGTTGTAGCCGGGGCAATGCTGATTGTGTGCGGTGGGCTCGCGGCCCAGCAGCCTGGCCCGCATGTGCAGGTGGTGGGGGGTGATGGGGTCACCCCGGTTCCCTTTGCTGTCGTGCTGAACAAGTGCACGGCCCGGGCGGTCACCACAAGCGCCGAGGGCAAGGTGAACCTGCCAGCGCGCGGGCCTTCGGACACCCTTGTCGTGCGCAGTACAGGGTATTTGGACTTGCTTATCCTGCCGGCAGATGCCATTCCGAAGAAGTTGCGCATGGTGGAGGATTTGGTGTCCCTGTCGGTTGCGGAGGTTGCGGTGCGGGCGACTTCAGAAACCACGTCTTCGGACCGGTTGACGGCGGGACTCGGGGCAGGGATGTCGCGCATGTCGCCGGTGAAAACTCTGGAAGTGCCGCAGACCAGTGCGGAGCTGCTGTGGTCGACGGGGTCCGTACTCGTGCAGCAAAGCCAGCAAGGTGGCGGTTCGCCTGTGATGCGCGGATTCGAGGCAAACCGCATCCTGCTCGTCGTGGACGGCGTGCGGTTGAACAATGCGATCTACCGCAGCGGCCACCTCCAGAACGCCATCACCATCGACCCGGCTATTCTCGCACGCACGGAGGTCGTACTCGGCCCGAATTCTGTGGCCTACGGAAGCGATGCCCTCGGCGGGGTCATCCATTTTTCAACCCGAGATCCGCAGCTCGGACGCCGTGGGGTATTCTCGCGCGGGTCGTACGCCTTCCGCTCGCCGAACCGGAGCCATGCTGTGCATGCGGATGTCGAGGTGGGCATGGGACCTGTGTCTACGTTGACGTCCGTGACAGCCTCGGAATTCGGGGATCTGCGGATGGGAAGCCGGCGGACGCACGGCGATGCGACGTGGGGACTTGTGGAAGAGGTGGTCGCACGGGTGGATGGCCGCGACACGGTTCGGGCGAATGCCGACCCTACCCTCCAGCTCCGCTCGGGATACCAGCAAATCGATGTGCTCCAAAAAGTCGCCATCTCCCTCCCCGAGGGCGCCCTCGTGGTGAACCTGCAGTACAGCACGAGCAGCGATGTGCCGCGGTTCGACATGTACGATGACCGCAGCGGGGGCCTTCCCAAATGGGCCGAATGGGACTATGGTCCTCAAGAGCGCCTGCTCGCCTCCACCCGCTACCTGGGCTACATCCGGCCCCTTCGTGTGGCAGCGGGCATTACCGCCAGCTACCAGCGCATCGGTGAAGACCGCATTAGCCGCCGCTTCGGCAAGACCACCCGCTACCACCAAGAGGAAACGGTGGATGTCTTCGATGTCACGGCTTCGTTGACACGGACCGCACGCAAAGGGACGGTCTGGGGAGCAGGGGTATCTGGAGCGTGGAACGGCGTGACGTCGGTGGCCTGGTCGGAGGACATCGTCTCGGGCGTCCGCACCACCGATGAAGAAACCCGGTACCCGAACGGCGGCAGTACGATGACGACGTGGGGCGCCTTCGCTACGGTGCGGTCCCGGCCCGGCCGGTTTGTGTACTCGGCCGGTGCGCGGTACAGCTTTGCCGACCTCACCTGTCTGTACACGGCGAGCCGTCAGGTGGAGTTGCCGTTTGACCGCATCGCCTCGCGAAAGGGGGCGGTAACAGGCAGTGCGAGCGCCGAGTGGCGGCTTGCCAAATCGTGGGCGCTACAAGCAACGGTATCGAGCGGGTTCCGACATCCGAACGTCGACGACGTGGGCAAGGTGTTCGAGAAGGGCGGTTGGGTCACCGTTCCGAACGATTCGCTGCGGCCAGAATTCGTATACAGCGCCGAGCAGGGGGTGCGCTGGGACCTCGGCGGGCGCCACGTGCTGGCCATCGGGGCGTCGGGGTTTGCGACCCTCTGGCGCGATGCCATCGTCCCGGTTGCAGCCACGATCGGCGGGTCGGACTCGTTGCTCTACAACGGCGCTTACGCCCGGGTCCAAACCAACGTCAACGCCGGCGAAGCCCTCGTGTACGGCGGCCGGGCCGAGCTGCAAGCGCAGCTCACCCCCAAGCTCGGGTTCGAGGGTTCCGTGAACTGGACGGTAGGGGAACTCACGGGGAACCGGGCGCCCATTGCGCACATTCCTCCGGTTTTCGGGCGAGCGGCAGCGAGCTATGCACTCCGCGGCCTTACGCTGGAAGCCTACACCCTATTCAACGGTGCCAAACCCATCGACCGGTATTCCGCTGATGGTGAGGACAATCCCGACGAGGCCCTGTCCAGCGGAACGCCCGCTTGGTGGACCTTGAACGTCGAATCCGCCTGGCAACTCCACAAAACCACACAACTGCGTGTCGGCGTGCGCAACCTCCTCGACATGCATTACCAGGTGTTTTCTTCGGGCATCGCGGCCCCGGGAAGGGGGCTTTACACCTCCCTCCACCTGCAGTTCTGACTACCTTCGTGCCATGCAGTTCGCGGCGTGCATCGGTGTGGAGGAGACGGCAGTCCGGCTTCGTGCAGGGGTGCACTCTGGCCGGGTGGCCCACGCCATGCTCTTCGAGGGCAAGGAGGGCAGCAGTGCCTTAGCGCTCGCCCGAGCCTATGCGACCTACCTCCATTGCGCGGCGCCGACGGACTCCGACAGCTGCGGCACCTGCACCTCGTGCAAGGCCCACGCCGCGTTGCAGCACCCGGATCTGCATTGGAGCTTTCCGTTTTTCAAGGCGGACGGAGAGGAAACAGCCACGTCGGGTCCATTTCTTCCGGTATGGCGGGACCTGCTGCGGGCACACCCCTACTTCGGCCTGGAAGAATGGGTAGGAGCGCTCGGGGCGGACAAAAAGCAGCTGTTTATCGGCGTGCATGAGGCGCTGGAAATCAACCGAAAACTGGGCCTCAAGGCCTTCAACGGGGGATACAAGGTGCTGATTGTTTGGTTGCCCGAGCTGATGCGCTCGGATACCGCAAACAAGATGCTCAAGCTCATCGAAGAGCCCACGGAGCACACGGTCATGCTCTTCGTTTCGGAGCATCCGGAGTCGCTGCTTGCCACGGTCCGTTCGCGGGTTCAGGCGGTTCGTGTTCCTCGGTTAGACGATGCCGCAGCGGCGGCAGCCATCGGAGGTCTGACGGGACTCGCGGGGGATGCGGCGCTGGAACTTGCGCACGCGACCGATGGGAATTTGGCGGCCGCCGTGCGTTTGGCTTCCGCCGAAGGAGCTACCTCCGACCACGACGCCTTTGTGCGCTGGATGCGTGCGTGTTACGCCCTCGATACGGTCGCATTGGCCGCCTGCGCAGAGGGCTTTTCGAAGGACGGCCGTGAATCCATGAAACGGTTCTGTCTGTACGGCCTACACATGGTGCGTCAGTGCATTGTCGGCAACTACGGCGCTTCGGAAGTCATGCGTCTCACCGCCCGGGAACGTGCGTTCGCGGAGAAATTTGCGCCGTTTATCCACCATGGAAATGTCCAGGACCTGCAGGGGGCGTTCGAACGGGCCCACCGGGATATTGCTGGCAATGTGAACGGGAAGCTGGTGTTTTTAGAGCTCGGCTTCCTCACCCACGGGTTGCTGCGTCGGCCGGTATGACGGGAAGGCGCACGGAAGTGCTATCTTCGCGGGAATGAGTTGTGCGACGTGCAGCAAGGGGGGAGGCGTCCCGAGGGGATGCAAGAGCAACGGCAACTGCGGCACCGGTGGCTGCGGACCCATGACCGTATTCGATTGGTTGCAGGGGGTGGCGTTGCCTTCGGGGGTGACGCCGTTTGATGCGGTCGAAGTCCGATTCAAGGCGAACCGCAAGGCCTTTTTCCGCAAGCCGGAAGGCGCGGAGGTCTATGTCGGAGACGTGGTCGTCGTGGAGGCGGATCCAGGAACGGATGTAGGGGTGGTGACCCTGACGGGCGAGCTCGTCAGGGCCCAAATGAAGGCCCGCAAGCTCCGGGAAGACCAGGACATCCCGAAGATCCGGCGCAAAGCAACCCCCGAGGACATCGAGGTGTGGCAGCAAGCCCGGTTGCGGGAAAACGATACGGTGCGCGAGGCGCGCCGCATCATCCAGGGCCTGCGCATCGACATGAAGCTCGCGGACGTCGAGTACCAGGGCGACGGCCGCAAAGCCACGTTCTACTACACGGCGGAGGAGCGCATCGACTTCCGGCAACTCGTGAAGGAACTCGCTGGTGCGTTCTCGATCCGCGTGGAGATGCGCCAAATCGGAGCCCGCCAAGAAGCGGCCCGGGTGGGCGGCATCGGCGTGTGTGGTCGGGAGCTTTGCTGCGCGAGCTGGTTGACGGATTTCCGCACCGTTTCGACCTCCGCTGCCCGCTACCAACAGCTTTCCCTGAATCCAGCAAAACTCGCCGGTCAGTGCGGGAAACTCAAGTGCTGCCTCAACTTTGAGCTCGACCAGTACATCGAAGGCATCAAGGATTTTCCGTCGCCGAACGCAAAAATCAAGCTGAAAGAGGGCAAGGCCGTGGTGTTCAAAATGGACATCTTCAAGCGCCTGGTCTACCTGCTCAACCTCGATGAGCCCGGGTCCTCACCGGTGCCGGTGGCCGTCGAGGATGTGCAGGAGCTCATTGAAATGAATACCCGGGGCGAGGCTCCCGCGTCCTTGTCGGAGTTTGCAATCGAGGAAGAGCCGGACGAAATGGAGGAAGTCTATGCGGACGTCGTCGGCCAAGACAGCCTCACGCGCTTCGACGAAGCCCGCCGCAAAAAGCGCAAGCGCGGTGGACGCGACCGCGACCGTGGCCGCTCGCCCGGTTCGGGCCCAGCTCCGTCGGGTGCGGCTCCCTCGGGTGCAGCTCCGCAGCGTTCCGCGCCACCGCGCCCCGCTGCGCCCCGGACGGACGGACCCCGCCCGGCGTCGTCAGGACCGGCCGCACCCCGTCCTTCCGAAGGTGCTTCGGTTGGCGAAGGCGGCAACCGGTCGCGCCGCAACCGCAACCGCGGAAGGGACCGCAGAAAGCCGGGCAACGAAACCCCACGGCCGGATGCGGGCTGAGGTCCTTTTTGCAGCCGCGCTCGTGTGCGCTTCGGGCTGTGGACCGGAAGCGCTCTATGCGGACTCGCTCGGCGTCAATGCGGAAGGGTGGAAGTCAGCCGAGGCAGCAGAGTTCCTGTGGGAAGTGAGTGATACTGCCCGGGTGCACGACCTGTACATCGACGTGCGCAACGATGCGACTTATCCGTTCAGCAACCTGTACCTTTTTGTGGACTTCACGTTCCCGAACGGGAAAACGAACCGCGACACCCTTGCGGTCGAGCTTGCGGATGCGCAGGGAAATTGGCTCGGTTCGGGATCAGGTCATGTCCATGACCACCGCATCGTTTGGCACGACGACGCCCGGTTTCCTCTGCAAGGGCAGTATGCCGTCCGTATCGTCCACGCCATGCGCCGCGATCCCCTGCCGGGAATTTCGGATGTGGGCCTGCGTGTGGAATACGCAGAGCTGGAGGAGGCGGGGCGTTAAGGCTTCTCGAAGGGCAGACCCGCCCGCTCCCACGCATCGAAGCCCCCGGCCAAATTGTACACCTCGCGGTGCCCGAGTTCCTTGAGCACCGTGGCCGCCTCGCCACTCCGCCCGCCGGCGGCGCAGTACACAAACACGGGCCCGCCCACCGGCACGGTAGCGAGCGAATCGCGGAAGGCGGTGTCGAAGTAGTCCCACCGTTGGGCGCCGGCCAGGTGTCCCTCGTTCCATTCCCGCGCTGTGCGCACATCGAGCAGTACAGCG
>JBIIRP010000032.1:0-11885 GCA_044341475.1 Flavobacteriales bacterium
CGACGGCTCCTGCACCTACGCTGACGCAGGCTACGACTGCGCTGGCGCGTGCCTCGCAGATGCCGACGGCGACGGCGTGTGCAACGAATTCGAAATCGACGGCTGCACGGACGCTACGGCGTGCAACTACGACGCGGACGCTACGGACAACGACGGCTCGTGCACTTATGCTGCCGCAGGCTATGACTGCGCTGGCGCGTGCCTCGCAGATGCCGACGGCGACGGCGTGTGCAACGCGTTCGAGATCGACGGCTGCACGGACGCTACGGCGTGCAACTACAACGCAGCCGCTACGGATGACAACGGCTCCTGCACCTACGCCGCGCTCTACTACGACTGCGCCGGCGCCTGCCTGAACGACACCGATGGCGATGGCATCTGCGATGTGTTCGAAGTGTGTGATTTGCCGAGCGCCTGCGGTCCAGGAACCTACTGGGATGCTGCAAGCCAGCAGTGCTTGCCGGTCGTCAACGACTGCCCGTACGACACGAACGGAGACGGCCAAGTTCAGCTTCAGGATTTGCTCAACTTCCTGATGTACTTCGGCTACGTTTGCCCTTGATCCTTCTCTGAAGAACAAGCAAGCAAACGCCCGAAAGGGGATCTGCGCGAGCGGGTCCCCTTTCGGGTTTTACCCCCCCCCACACCAGCCCAAACTCAAACTCAAACTTAAACTCAAACTTAAACTCAAAAGCAAGCCCCGCATGCGTCTGCATGCGGGGCTTGCTTTTGCTTGTGACCCTGTAGGGATTCGAACCCCAAACCTTCTGATCCGTAGTCAGATGCTCTATCCAATTGAGCTACAGAGCCAGCCGTTTTCCGTCGAAACGGGGGGCAAAGATAGCCAACTCCCTCGAACCTCCAAGCCTATCCCGGAATTCACGCCCTTGAAATCAGAAGCTCACCCGAGCATAATCCAGCACAGGCGGAATCACCCACGCGAGGTACACCGAACCGTTCCATTGCGGTTCCGCATACGACCCCATGACCACCTCCTCACGTGCGACCCGGAGCATGGCCTGCAGGTTTCCTCCCTTCTCGAAGAAGAGCTCAAAGCCCGCCCCGAGGTAGCCACCGTACCCGATGCCGACTAAGGCGGAGTTGGGGCCCTGGAAGATGCCGCCGGGACCGAGCGAGGCGGTGAGGAGGTCGTAGGTTTGGTTTTCAATCACCACATAATTCCGCAAAATCCGGGTCCCGAGCATCGACGCGCCTCCTTCGAACACCCAGCTCAGGTCGTCGTAGATGTAGGCGGCCGTGCGGTAACCCAGCGACAGGCCCAGCCGGTCCTCCTCGCTGAAGATGCCGTAGGTGCGGCGGCGCTCCGACCCCATCCCCTGCTGGGCATCGCTCGACACGATGTTCCAGCCGCCTTGCGATTTCAGCCCGGTCATCATGTCGACGTGCAGCACGAGGGCCGCCTCGGGATTGAAGAAGTACAGCGTTTGGAGTCCCAGCAATCGGCCCGGCTGGTAGCGCATCTCGAGAGGCAATTCGATGTAGCGGAACTCGCCAGCTTCGAGGCCGGTGGCGTTCATCACCTGCGACCACACAACGGAGTTCGGCTGGTCGATTTGGAGCCGTTCCTCGATGGTGTTCAGCCAGGCGATGTTATCGCCCAAATCGTATCCGCCCGCACCGCTGAAGAAGGCTGTAGCCGCTTTGTTGTTCGGCTTGTGCAGCCCGAAGTTGACGGCAAACTCGATGCCTCGACGGGTATTCAGGTAGCCGTCTGATTCTGGTTCTTCGTCGTCTTGGGCCCAACCAAGGGTCCCTGCCGCGCACATCACCGCGGCGAATGCTGCCCTGCTCCGGTTCATCGGCTTAAATTTACGTCGATGCGGTTTGCCATCGTCGACATCGAAACCACCGGATCCCATGCCGGCGCCCACGCGATTACCGAGGTCGCGGTGCTGGTGACGGATGGGGAGCAGGAACTCGAGCGGTGGTCGACCCTGGTGAATCCGGGCGTGCCCATACCGCTCGCCATTTCCCGGCTGACCGGCATCGACGACGCGATGGTGGCCGAGGCGCCACCGTTCGAAGAGGTTGCAGAGGCGTTCCTGGCCCAGGTGGAGGGCTGTGTGTTCGTGGCGCACAACGTCGGATTTGATTACGCGTTTTTGCGGGCGGCCCTGGAGGCGGCAGGGATGAGCTGGTCGGCGCCGCGGTTGTGTACGGTGCGGCTTGCGCGCCGCTTGATTCCTGGGCAGCCGTCGTACAGTTTGGGGCGTCTGTGCGCGGCCTTAGACATCCCGAACGCTGCACGGCACCGCGCGATGGGCGATGCCGAAGCCACGTTGCACCTGTTCCGGCGCATGTGGGCGGCTCCGGGCGGCGCGGCCGACATCCAGGGAGCCGTCAGCACCGTCAAGCGCGAGGCCTGGCTGCCGCACCACGTGGATGCTGAGGCCTACGAGGGGCTTCCGGTCGGGCCCGGCGTGTACCGCTTCCTCGACCGCAAAGGCGCTCCGCTCTACATCGGCATGTCCCACAACGTGCGCCAGCGCGTCCGCTCCCACTTCACCGCCGGACCCGACTCGGCCAAACGCCAGAACCTCCTGCGCGACATCCACCGCATCGAAGCCGACTCCACCGGCTCGGTCCTGCTCGCGCGGCTGTGGGAAGACGTGCTCATCCGCAGGCATTGGCCCGTCCACAACCGGGCTCAAAAACAGCCCATCCAGCGCACCTGGATCATCCGGTACGACGACCGGGCAGGCTACCTCCGACTGGCCGCCGTCCGGCGCCGCCCCGCCACGCCGCCGCTTCGCCACTTCCACCACCCCTCCACAGCCCGCTCCTGGCTCTACGGCCTCGTCCAGCACGGCGTGCACCCGGCGCTCCTCGGCCTGGGCGACGACGGCACCGCTCCCTGGCCGGAAGCCGCGACCCACCGCGACCTGCTCGAAACCGCCCTAGCACACGACGCGGAGGTGCGCGGTGCACGGTCTGCCCTCGTGGAACCCGGGCGCACACCGGAAGAAGTCGGCATCGTCGTGCTCGAAGCCGGCGGTTTCGTAGGACTGGGGTACCTGCCGCGGGCAGAATGGGAAGCGGAAGGGGACGGCGCGCTGGAGCGCATCGAGCGGCTCCCGGGGTCGACGACCACCGACGCTGTTTTGGCCCATGCGTGGGACGAACACCTCAGCGGTGTTCGTCCCTTGCATGTGATCAGTTGCCGATAATCGGCAAATCGACAGAAGAACCGGGGAGCATCGTGCACGCTGCGGAATACGCGAGCACATTGCGGATGGATTGCGCCCGGGGCAGCGGCCGCACTTCGGGGGCCATCAACGCATCGAGCAACCGGTCTGAAGCAGAAAATCGAGGAGTACCGTGGGCCATGTGTGAGGGATTTGCCCTCTTAACGTGACCACCTCTCGGTTTATTGCACGGTCAACCGCATCCGGTGCTGCTCGACGAGTTTGCGCAGGTTGATCAGCGCATACCGCATGCGGCCCAGAGCGGTGTTGATGCTCACACCCGTGCGCTCCGCGATTTCCCGGAAGCAGAGGTCTTCCTCGATGCGGAGCAGCACCACTTCGCGCTGCTCCTCAGGCAACCGGTCGATGAGCATGCGCACATCCCGCTCGATCTCGGCATGCATCCACGCGTCCTCGGCGTGCAGGGAGCCATCGGAAAGCCCCGCGAACACGTCGAACTCCTCCGTGGAGCGGACCACAGGGATTTTGCGCGCGCGGCGGAAATGGTCGATGGCCAAATTGTGCGCGATGCGCAGCACCCACGGCAGAAACTTGCCCTCCTCCTGGTACTTGCCGGACTTCAAGGTGTGGATGACCTTGATGAAGGTGTCCTGGAAGAGGTCGTTTGCCACCTCTTGGTCGCGGACGATGAACAAAATCTTCGAGAAGACCTGCTCCTGGTACCGGTTCACTAACGCTTCGAATGCCCCCTCATCGCCTTGGATGTAGAGGCGGACCAACTCCTGGTCACTGCAGGCTGCACGCATGACTGTACGCTTTTAAAATGAGACAAACCGGACGGGCCGGAGAATTCAAAGCGTAGAGTCCTGATCGATGGGCGTGCGTTTGGGTTTCTGTACGCTCGAAAATAGGAAAAGTTTCTGACAATCCCAACCCGCGGTACCTTTCGGATGTTAAAGAAATGCAATGGAGTGGATTCGGATCCGAGGGGCACGCGCGCACAACCTGAAGTCCATCGACGTGGACATCCCGAAAGGGCAGCTGACGGTCATCACCGGCCTGAGCGGTTCCGGGAAGAGTTCCCTTGCATTCGATACGTTGTATGCTGAAGGCCAAAGGAGATACGTCGAAAGCCTCAGCAGCTACGCGCGCCAATTCCTCGGCCGACTCGACAAACCCGATGTCGACCGCATCGACGGCCTGACCCCCGCCATCGCCATCGACCAACGTTCCTCGGCCGGCGGCACCCGCTCCACGGTCGGCACCCGCACGGAAATCCACGACTACCTCCGCATCATCTACGCCCGCATCGGAACCACCTTCTCCCCGATCAGCGGCCTGCCCGTCCGCAGCGACCGGCCGGAAGACGTGCTCGACCGCATCCTACAGGAACCCGAAGGACGGCGGTTTCTTGTCGTCGCACCGCAGCCCGCCGGCCGCGCGCCCGCAGCCCAAGCTGCTGCATGGCAAGCCGCTGGGTTCAGCCGGGTCCTGTGGGAAGGCGAAGTATGCGGACCGGAGGACATTCCGCAAGACGCCCGCGGTGAGGTGTCGCTCGTCATCGACCGGCTTGCTGTGGGTTCCGGCGATGACTTCACGTCCCGCACGCTTGATTCGCTGGAATCGGCGTTTTTTGAAGGGGCCGGCACGTGCACCGTGCAGTGGCCGGATACACATGAGGTGTGGACCTTCTCCGACCGGTTCGAGCGCGACGGCCGGGCTTTTACCCTGCCCACTCCCGCCCTGTTCGCCTTCAACACGCCCATCGGGGCCTGTCCCCGCTGTTCGGGGTTTGGGTCGGTCATCGGCATCGACCCGGATCTCGTTGTTCCCGATCCGGGCCTGTCCATCTACAGCGGCGCAATCGCGTGCTGGCGCGGCGAGCGCATGGAAGAGTGGAAAAATGACCTGGTGGCCGCTGCCGACCGCAACGGCATCGATGTCCATGCCCCCTGGAGCCGCCTTTCAGAAGAGGTGCGGCAAAAGGTGTGGCAAGGGGGCAAGGGATTCGCGGGCCTGAATGCCTTTTTCGAAGACCTCGAAAGCCACAGCTACAAAATCGCCCAGCGCGTTCTGCTCAGCCGTTTCCGTGGCAAGACCACCTGCTCGGAGTGCCACGGCACCCGCCTCCACCCCGACACCGAACACATCCGCATCGACGGCTGGACGATCGGGGCACTGCTTCGGCTCCCGCTCGACACGCTCGGCGGAGTGCTCGATGCGTGGGCCCTTACCGAAGCAGAACAGCACATCGCGCGCCGACCCCTCGCCGAGGTGAGGCGGCGGGTGGACTACCTCGTGGGTCTCGGTCTGGGCTACTTGACCCTGCACCGCGGGAGCCACACGCTCAGCGGCGGGGAAGCCCAACGCATCGCCCTGAGCGCCTGCATCGGGAGCAGCCTGGTCGGAAGCACCTACGTCCTCGATGAACCCAGCATCGGGCTGCATCCACGGGACACGGAACGCCTCATCGGACTGCTTCGCACCCTGCGCGACGGGGGCAACTCGGTCGTCGTGGTGGAGCACGACGAGGACATGATCCGTGCGGCCGATTATGTCATCGATTTAGGGCCCCACGCAGGGACTGGAGGGGGCCAACTCGTCTTTGCCGGAGTTCCCGCTTCGGCAGACCCCGCCGATGCGCCGGAGTCCTTGACCCTGTCCTACCTGGCGGGTTCCCTAACGGTGCCCGTCCCCTCCGCTCGGCGGCCGGTCGGCGGCGAGTGGATCCGATTGCGCGGGGCCACACGGAACAACCTCCGCAGCGTCGATGCCGACATCCCGCTGCATGCCCTCACGGTCGTGTGCGGCGTCAGCGGCAGCGGCAAAAGCACCCTGATCTCCGAAGTCCTCGTGCCACTGGTGCGCAGTGGCCTCGACGGCACCGGGGCGCCCACCGGCGTGGGTGGGGCATGTGGCCCGCTTCCTCCGGGGTTGCAGGCCATCGAATGGGTCGATCAGCACCCGGTGGGCAAATCTTCGCGCTCGAACCCCGCGACCTACGTCAAGGCCTTCGAAGAGATCCGCGCGCTATTCGCCAACTCGCCCACCGCACGCCAGCGCGGACTCAAACCCGCCCACTTCAGCTTCAACGTGCCGGGCGGACGCTGCGAGACCTGCGAAGGAGAAGGGACCGTTACGGTGGGCATGCAGTTCATGGCGGACCTCACGTTGACGTGCGAGGCGTGTGGCGGCAAGCGGTACACGGCAGAAGTCCTCGACATCCGTTGGAACGGCGCCACCATTGCGGACGTGTTGAACTGGACCGTCGACGATGCGCTCGTCGCCTTTCGCGAGGAGGCAGGTCGACCGGATGAGCGCACGGGGTTGCGGAGACTGCGTTCGCGGCTCGAACCGCTCGCGAGCGTCGGCATGGGCTACATAGGACTCGGCCAATCCACCACCACCCTCAGCGGCGGTGAATCGCAGCGCATGAAGCTCGCTTCTTTCCTCGATAGCACCACCCGCAGGCCGAAGACCCTCTTTGTGTTCGACGAGCCGACGACAGGACTGCACGTGCACGACGTGGCGCGCTTGCTTGACATCTTCGACCGGCTCGTCGCCGCGGGACACTCCGTTCTTGCCATCGAACACCACCCCGATGCACTCGCACGGGCCGACTGGCTTATCGAACTCGGTCCTGAAGCCGGTGATGCGGGAGGACGCGTGGAATTCCAGGGATCACCCGAGGCCTTGATTGCCCGGGGGGGCGGTCACACCGCCCTGCATTTGGCGGCGCATGTGCGCCGAAAATCGGACCTCAGCGTGCTGCCGGATCGCAGGTGAACCGCAGACCGGTTTCCTGGATTTGGGCATTGCCGCCGACCACATTACCAGCGGCATCGGTGACCCCGCGGGTACGGCCGTGGAGGTTGATGACTCCATCAATTCTCCCCAAAGAGGTCAACTGCATGAGCAGGATTTCCTTGTTCTCTGGCGCCATGGCTTGCCGCTTATCTGGGGTGACAAACCACGCTCCGTCCTGGGTGATGAAGGTGTTGCCGTTCTCGAATTCGCCGAATTCCACGATGAACGGCGTCACCGAATTCATGTAGTTGTCATCCGCACCGATCGTGAACCACGAATCGAAGCGCAAGGTGGGGTCCTTGTCGATGTCCATCCGCATGACCTGAGAGGCTAGCGCACCCCCTTTCGGATGCTGATAGAACGGCGCCGTGGAGGAAATCTCCATGGGGTGGTTTTTATCCCCGTACACGGCATCCAGGATGTCCCCTTCTTGCTGCATTACCGCATAAACGCGCCAGGTCGTTCCCACGACCCGATTCTGGTTGTTTACGCGCTCGACCCGGAGCTGAGAGAACTGGGCCTGCGAGGAACCCGAAACCAAGAGTGCACCTGCACAAACAGCCGAAGCAAAAATCTTCATCGTCCTACGTTTTCCCGAAAATACGAAAGTCCGAGGCGCAATGGTTTCAGTTAGCAATCTTTACAATTCGGCGGCGGTCAAACACACGGCTTGAGCCCCCACTGTTGAGGAAGCCACGTGCCGGCTCGAACCGGTAACCGAGGGTGATTTCGTGGGTGTGCGGACTGAAGTAGCGAACGGACCCCGCTCCGATCTCATAGGTGTAGGCCAGTTCTGCATTGCCGAGACGACCGCCCGCGCCCATGACCACTCCTTCGCCCAAACGCAGGCCCATGCACACCCAACCCGCTTCGTTCACTATGCCCCGCAGGTATCCGTCGAATTGGGCCGGGGTTTCGCCCGTCAAGCGCACAAAACCAGATCCTTCGAGTGCGAATTGGCGGTTCACCTGGTAGGCATAGGTTCCCATGAACTGCATGTGGCGGGTCAGCGCATTGTCCGTTACAGCATTCACCGCAGTGCTCGTGGAAAGCCCGGTGGAAGCCTGAAACAGCTGCGGGACGGAGAATCCGAACGAATAGTTTTGGCCATACACCATCATACCTGCGTGGGCATCCAGCACCGTCTTTTGCTCAGCGCCCTGCAACGTGGGGTCGTCTACGTCCCACACCTCGAGATTCGATGGATCGAAGGACCACTGATTCGCCATGATCCCGAGACCGAACGACACTGCGTCGTAGTTGTTCAAGTCGATGGAATAGGCTGCCGTCAGTTCCACCCCTGTTTGGTGAATGGCTCCTCCGGTGGCGTCGTTGAATACGATACCGCCGAGACCCAAGCGACCGGGAAGGCTCGTGTAGCCGCTCAGCACTTGGGTTTTCGGCGCGCCGTCAAAGCCCGCCCACTGGTTGCGGATGGTCGCATAAATCGGCGAATGCACCGTCGTTCCGGCCACAGCAGGATTCGACAGGTAGGGATTGACCATGTACTGGGCTCTTCGGAAGAGCTGTTGCGCTGTTCCGGCCTCCGGCCAAACCAGGACTGCAACGAGCCCTGCCGCTGCACACATCCCACGCAAATTGATCTCACGCATGGCTTCAGTACTTCAAGGTTACGGTACCGGTAATCGGGGCACTTCCATCCGCCAAATCGATGACGTAGTAGTAGTCAGCAACCGGCAACTCCACCCCATTCAACCGGCCATCCCACCGTTGCATATATCCTCTGGACTCGAACAGGACCTGGCCCCACCGGTTGAACACCAGCACATCCGCATTCGGGAAATACTCCAGACCTCCGACCACCCACTCGTCGTTGTAGCCGTCTCCGTTCGGGGTAATGGCCTCTGCGATGAAGAGGCAGCCCACCGTCGGTTCCACAGTCACCGTGAATTCCAGGGTGCACCCCAGACTGTCGGTGACCACCACCGCGTAGGTATCCTCAGCGAGTCCGGTTGCGGTGGCCGTGGTTTGGGCTTTCGAGTCGCTCCAGGCATAGGAAATCGGCAGGTACCCCCCGGACACGGAGGCCGTTGCGGTACCGTCGTTTCGCTCCCAGCAGGTAGTGGGCGAACTCAACACCTCGACGACCATGTCTGTGACTTCTTCTGCCGTGACTTCGAACTCAGCTTCCTCGGTGCAGCCGGTTTGGTCCACAGCCAGCACATGGTACACCCCCTCAAACAGGTTGTCCAAATCGATGCCCGGCTCAAGCACCTGCCACGTCACCCCCCCCGTGCCCCCGGTCGGGAAAATCACGGCGCTCCCGTCGTTCATTCCTGTGCACGTTACAGGATCCACCGCGAAGAGCACCTGAATGGGCTCCGGCTCAGACACCGTAAACTCCACCTCTGAAACACATCCGTTCGCGTCCTCCACCTCCGCCGTGTACTCTGCCGCGCACAAGGCATTCACATCGAAGTTCGTCGAACCGTTCAGCGACAGGGTCAACCCGCCGGAACCGCCGAAGAAAGAAATCTCCGCCGTCCCATCGCAGTCTCCACCGCAAACGACATCGGAAATCGCACCCACCTCCACAATCAAGGTATCCGGTTCGTTGATGACCACCGATTGCTCCACGATACAGCCGCTCTCGTCTTCAACAGCGATCAACACCGGACCCGCGTCAAGGTCGTCCACAAGCGCGGGCAACGAGGATGGGAAAGGTAAAACCAGGTCGATATCCCCCGTTCCACCGATGGCACTCACCGAGACTTCCCCATCGGCAAACGAGGTGCAGGAAATGTGCTGGGTGTTCAAGAGCAACTGGATGGGCGCTGGCTCGATCAAGGTCAGACCGGATACCGATTCGACGCAGAGGTTTTCGTCCCGAACGTTCACGGTATAGGTTCCCACGGGCAGGTCGAAGCAGGACGTCGTGGAGTAGTTCCCCGGGATAGGGAGTACCTGAAACTGCAACGATCCCGTTCCACCCGCCGCATCCACGATGCATAGGCTTCCATCTGCTTCGCCCGCACAGCTCACATCCTCTACAACCACTTCAAACACGATGGGGTCTGGTTCTGCCACTGAGAATGTCCCGGTAATGACGCAGTTGTTTGCGTCGATGGCGTTTGCGATGAAGTTGCCGGCGCACAATGCGTTCGCATTTACTGTTTGTCCGCCAGGTGTGGTGACCAAATAGTTGAACGGCGGCGAACCGCCGGCGGCTGTAAGTACCGCTGTTCCTGTGCATTCTCCGGCGCACAAAATGTCCGTCGCAACGATGGAGATACCCACCTCCGCAGGCTCATCGATGGTGAAATTCGAGGAGGTGGAGCATCCGTTTGCGTCCTGCAGCAGGACGGGATAGTTGCCCTCCAGCAACCCCGTGAAATTGACCGCTAAAGGCGAAGCCCCAGCAGTGCTGAGGGGGCCTGTGGTTGAAGAGACGGTCAGCGTACCCGTGCCCCCGGAAGCGGTCCCGACCAGCGAACCATTCGCCGCTCCATAGCAGCTGATGTCATCGGAGACGAGGTTGAGCAGGAGCGGTGAAGGGCAGTTCAAAGGAATGGACTCCTGTGCATCGCAGCCGTTCGCATCCACCGCCGTGAAGAGGTAGTTTCCGTTCGTGCCGCTGCACGGCAAATTTGTCCATAATCCTTGCGCATTCGGGGCATAAACCGTTCCGCCCGTGGCCAGTTGGGCTCCGAAGGTGTACGGTTCTGTTCCCCCTTCCGCCACCACTTGGACCGAGTTGTCCAAGACCCCCGGGCACACATTGTTCTCTAGCAAGGTCCAATCCACCACGAGTGGGTCAGGCTCGATGAATCCGAAAGCATCCGTGGTGTCGCGGCAGGTGTTGCCGTCCACGATGGTGATGAAATAGTCCCCCTGCCCGATGCCAGAAAACTGTGGCGTGGATTGGGTCGCGACAATTTCTGAACCCGCTGCGGTCGATTGCCACAGGGTGTAGACGGCTGGAGCTACTGCCCCCGGCACAGAGACCGAAGCCGTTTCACCGGAACAATTGAGCGGTGTCACGACGGTGACCGGTGCATTTGTCGTTGCATAGCCCGCGCACGGGTTGTCCACTTGGACGATCCCGCCCCCGTCCGTGGGAGCGCACCACTGGTCGATGTTCGTTTGGTTGCCTTGAACGAAGGTTTGAAGGCAGGCGCTGAAATTGAAATCTCCGCATGTGGTCACGCGGGCAATCAGGATTTTTAGATCCGTACCAGCGGCATTGGA
Source organism: Flavobacteriales bacterium (assembly GCA_044341475.1). Taxonomy (GTDB): domain Bacteria; phylum Bacteroidota; class Bacteroidia; order Flavobacteriales_D; family Sanyastnellaceae; genus CAMCYM01. The sequence goes on from JBIIRP010000032.1 coordinate 11,184, forward strand.
TAGGTTCGGGAGGTTTGCATTGCAGTTCGTCTGAGCGGTATTGCACGCTGCGATGCATCCCGGGTTTCCACCGCACCCTGCGATGCACTGGGCCGCCACATTCGCACAGCTCGTGTACGGCACGAAGATGGAACCATCCAATACATCAGAAGAACAGATGGTGGAGGAAGTGTAGGTTCCCGGTGGGTTCAGCAATCCGTAAATCGAATACTCCCCGGGGGTTTTTCCGATGGTCCAATACGTGTCATACCGTCCTTCCGGTTCCAGGAAAAAGAACGCCTGATTCTGCATTCCACCGAGCATCACGTCGGTGAAGGTCAGCTGGTTAAAGCACCCGCAAGGCGCGTCGATGAACATGGATGCCCCACCGTTGACCGCATAGATGGAACTCAACACATCCGTGGGATTCGTGAACGTGGCATACACGCTGTAGGACACATAGCCTTCGAGCAGATTTTCCGCATCGAAATCATAGGAGGCAGTGCCCGGCAATGCTCCGGTCAGCGGCATAGGCGCATAGAAGGCGGTATCTACCTCCACCACGAGGCCCGTGCATTGGGCCGACAAACGAGAACCTGTCAACGTACAGAGCACAATGAAGATTCCGAGGCCAAAAAATCGAGGAGTCAGCGGCATGGGCGATCCGGAGGTTTTGCGATAGACGTGAAAACGGAGCACAGCGTTGCGTAGGCGTATACTTGG
>JBIIRP010000196.1:0-3325 GCA_044341475.1 Flavobacteriales bacterium
AAGCAACACCGCTGTCGCCCCCCAGACCACCTCTCCCCCGACCGCAAACGCCGGCATGGGCGCAACCACCCCGGCCCGGACCTGCACCGGATGCGGCCGCAACGCGTCGGGGTGCAACAGGTCATCGCACCGGCACGGCAGGATGCGCGCCACTTCCTCCGGATCCGGTGCCCAGCGGGGTTCCTCCTCGAGCACGGCGAGGGTCGCCTCCACATAAAACCGACTCGGCGGGATGAACAGAGGCATCAACGCGCCGACGACGGCCTCGGGACGCAGCTCCACCCCCATCTCCTCCCGGAATTCGCGCAAACCCGCCGCAGTGAGGTCGGCGTCGTGGGCCTCCCGCTGGCCGCCGGGCATGGAAATTTGGCCCGCATGCACCCCGCCCCGGGCGGTCCGGACCATCAGTGCCCCACACACCCCAGTCTCCCCCGGGTAAAGCGCCCACACCACCCCGGCTTCTCGCACCCGAACACCTTGACTCTCCGCCTCTTGCCGGGTAGGCCGGGCCACCGGAATCGCCCGTTCGCGGCGCATCCTGTGGGCAAGCGGCACCGCCTGTAGCGCCTCCGCCACAGCACGCCTGACCTCGTCCATCGCGGGATACGCCTCCACAGCGCCAAAGAAACGGCGTACCTTGCGCCCATGCCACTGCCCACCCCTTTTCGGCTCACCTCGAACGTGCCCGAAACGTGGTTTCCGCCTGTGGATCAAGCGATTGAAGGCGTGGTGGCCTACGGGGGCGAGCTCTCGCCAGAGCGGCTGATTGCGGCCTACACCGCCGGCATTTTCCCGTGGTACGGCGACGACTCGCCCGTGCTGTGGTGGAGCCCCGAGCCCCGGTGCATCCTGCGGCAGGCAGACGTCGTGGTGACCAAATCCATGCGGACCTCCCTCCGCCGCTTCCAGTTCCGCGTCAACACCGCCTTCGGTGAGGTAATCCGGGGGTGCCGGGACGCGCGCCTGCATGCCGAAGGCACCTGGATCCACCCCGAGGTTATCGAAGCCTACGAGGAACTTCATCGCCGGGGGCATGCAGTTTCCGTCGAATCGTGGCAAGACAACCGGCTGGTGGGCGGCCTGTATGGCGTGGTAGTCGGCCGGATGTTCTTCGGCGAAAGCATGTTCAGCGCTGTCCCAAACGCTTCGAAGGCCGCCCTGATCGAACTCTGCACCCGCAGTGCGGCGGCGGGTTACGGGCCCATCGACTGCCAAATGAGCTCGCCGCACCTGTTCTCGATGGGGGCTTCCGAGGTGCCGCGGTCGGAATTCCTCGACCTGCTGGCCACCCACGTGGTGCCGTTTGCATCGCTTCCCTCTCCTGCCCTGCTCCCGGCATGACCTCGCTCAGGCCGCCTCTGTCTCCCGCTGTGCGCCGCGCAGTGCGCACAGGGTGCGGCGTGCTCGGGTGGAAACTCCTAGGCCACCTGTCGCCCCAACTCGACCGGTCGGTGGTGGTGCTGCATCCCAGCGGAGGCCGCATGGCCCGGTGGATTGCTGTGGCGACGGGGTGGACCAGTCCACAGCCGCGGGTCGTTCTGGTGGACCCGTCGGGCATCCCGCGGTGGGAGCGGCTGGCGTTGAGGTGGGGAGGGGTAGAGGTGGTGCCGGTTTCGGTTTGGCCCGAGCGCCTCGGGCGCGAGGCAACCACAGACTCTATCTGCATCCAACTTCTCCCCGGCCACGCCCCCACAGCGACCGAATGGAGTGCCTGGATGCAACCGTTCCACGGGAGACGGTGGTGGGTGGTTCCCGTAGGCATCGACCGGCGGCGGCGCAAGGTGCACCTCCACCACGGCTTCCATTGGGGGCCCTACGAGGACCGCAATGTGCACTACGTTCAGCGGTACTTCAGGTACTTTCAGCATCCGCAAAATCCGGAGCGTTGACAACGCGTTCATAACCGGTGGGCCCGCCCGTGAGGTTCCCGAGTCGGACCCGAGTACTTTCGACACGCGAACCGCAGACACGGAGATGTACGATCACTACGATTACAAAATCCTGGACCTCATCCAGTCGTATAAGGCAGAGCACGCAGCCCCGATTCGTTTGGCTGTGTTGGAACGCAGCTTTTGGAAGTGCGTGGAAGAAGACGAGTCCCTCAGTGTGGGCAAGGCGCGCATCGGGGAGCGGATTACCCGCCTCTACCTCGAAGGCCTTGTGACGAACCGCAACGGTTACGCGCTGACGCGGAAAGGAAAGGCCCAGTGGGCCGGGCTGCTGAAAACTCCCGCCTGAGCCGAACGACTCCGGCAGTCCCTCGGAATAGGTGCTACAAAAAAGGAGGCCGTGGCCTCCTTTTTTCGTCGCATCACCTCAATCCTCCAGCACCTCGAGCTGGGGATACCGCTCCTTCCAGAAATCGAGCTTTGCCCGATCCCGGACCGTAATGACCGTCCTGCGGTCGAGCCGCACCTTGATGTTCGGTTGCAGCTCCTTCTCTCTCTTCTTGCGGGCCATGGTGTTCGTAATGTGCCGGGGAAACGGCGTGTTGATTTCCTCTACGAATGAACACCATTCTAGACGAAAAAGTTGGACGTGTTGACAAAAAGAACGGGGGTATAGGGAATTTTTGGCAAAACTCAATGCCCGGGGGCGGGTTGAGCGAGCGAAATCCCCTGCTTTTTCAACAAACCATTGACGCGCAGGGCAAAAAAGGCCAAATACGCAAAGCACGCCACCCCGATCCAGTAGCTGTGTGCAATGCCGAGCACGGCATCATCAGCCAACCATCCCTGCGCCACAGATACCACGCCTCCCCCCATGATCATCATGATGAGCAAGCTCGAAGCGGTGTTTGTATGCTCTCCTAAACCGGAAATGCCCAACGTAAAAATGCACGGCCACAACGTGCTGCAGAACAATCCGACCGCGATGAAGGCAAACACGCTCACCATGCCATCGGCGAAGATGCCCACCACCAGGGAAAGGGCACCGAGAGCCGAATACAGCACGATTTGGCGTACGGGATTTCCCTCACTGACGGCATCGGCAACGGCCAGAACGAGTACCAAAAACAAGTAGGGATAGAACATCTCCACATCGTTCCCGGCAATCAAATTCACCAGCAAGAAGAGTCCGAATGCCACAAAGGGCAGCAGCAAGCTCAGGCGTTGCTGTACCGAAGCTGACAGGTTGAACGCGCCCGCAGCACTTGTCCAACGACCGATCATCAGGCTCGCCCAGAACAGCGAAACAAACGGTGCAATCGCGCTCTCCGGAGTCCCCAGACGCTGGCGCATAAACTCCGGAAGGTTACTGGCCGTGCTCACCTCAACGCCCACGTAGAGGAAAATCGCTCCCATCCCCAACCAGACCTGGGGAT
>JBIIRP010000197.1:0-3322 GCA_044341475.1 Flavobacteriales bacterium
AAGCAACGGAGGGACTCCCGCTGCTGCTGCTGCCCGGGCGTCGTCCGCTCCGAAGGTGGGCGCCGTATGCACGATGCCCGTTCCGTCCTCCGTCGTCACGAAATCGCCCGGAATCACCCGGAACGCTTCCGCCACGCGGTCCATGGGCTGGGCCCATTCGAGCAGTTGCTCGTAGCGGGCGCCACACAGTTCTGCACCGGACAAGGTCGCGATGACTTCGTGTTCCGGGGATCCTTTGGCGCCGAAATAGGCGCCCAAACGCGCCTCGGCGCATACCACCAGTACCTCCTCTCCCGTGTAGCGGTTCGCCGTGCGCACCAGCGCGTACACAATCGCGGGGCCGACGGTGAGTGCGGTGTTCGAGGGCAGCGTCCACGGCGTCGTCGTCCAGGCCAAAAAATCTACCGGCAGGTGGGCCAGCGCCTCCGCCACCTGCGGGCCCGCATGCAGGCGGATCCGGTCGGCACATTCGGGCAGCGCACGGAATTGGGCAACCACGGACGTGTCCTTTACCTCGCGGTAGCATCCCGGCTGGTTGAGCTCGTGGGAGCTCAAACCGGTCCCTGCCGCGGGACTGTACGGCTGGATGGTGTACCCCTTGTAGAGCATGTTTCCCGCATGTAGGCGCGAGATGAGCCACCACACACTCTCGATGTAGGTGTTTTCGTAGGTGACATACGGGTGTTCCATGTCCACCCAGTAGCCCATTTTCCGGGTCAAGTCGTTCCAAACACCGGTATACCGCATGACGGCTTCTCGGCAAGCCGCATTGTACGCCTCGACCGTAATCCGATGTCCGATGTCTTCTTTCGTGATTCCCAGTTCTTTCTCTACGCCGAGCTCGATAGGAAGTCCGTGTGTATCCCAGCCGGCTTTGCGCTCGACACGGAAGCCTTGCAGCGTTTTGTACCTGCAAAAGAGGTCTTTGAGCGTCCGGGCCATGACGTGGTGGATGCCCGGAACGCCATTCGCTGACGGGGGGCCTTCGTAGAACACAAAAGGCCGGTCCGCAGGACGGCTTTCTATGCTTAAGCGAAAGGTCTCCTCCGCATCCCAAACCCCGAGCATCTCCTCCGCTACCGCGGCCAGATTACCGGTGGGCCTTTCTGGAAATCGCTGTTCCATAGTGTGTTACTACGTTCAGTTAGCAGGAGCGTCCGTCAGACGCGGGACAGTTTGACCATGTTCGTCGTGCCCGCCTCCGCAATGGGCATGCTCGCCAAATGGATGACGAAGTCGCCCCGATCCACATGACCGTGCTTCATCAAGACGTACTTGATGTCGGCAATGGTGTGGTCTGTGGACACCATTTTCAGGTAAGGGTAGGCGGTTACGCCCCAGACCAGGCTCAGTTGGCCGATGATCTTGCGGTTGCCGGTGAAGACGTAGATGTGGGCCTTCGGCCGCTGGCTGGACACCTGCATCGCGGTGTAGCCCGAGAAGGTCATCGTGACGATGGCGCGCGCGCCCACCCGCTTGGCCAAACGGCAGGCATTGTAGCACATGGAATCGCTGATGAACCGGTCCTCGTCCGGGCTGATGGGCGGCCGCTCGTGGTGGTACATCGCATCGTGCTCCTCGACCGATTCGAGGATGCGGCACATGGCCCGCACCGCTTCCACAGGATACGCCCCGACGCTGGTTTCCGCACTCAGCATCACGGCATCCGCACCGTCAAGCACCGCGTTCGCAACGTCGTTCACCTCGGCGCGTGTCGGAACCGGGTTCTCGATCATGGACTCCATCATTTGGGTCGCCACGATGACCGGTTTCGCATGTTCCATGCAGCGGCGGACGATGTCTTTTTGGACCAAAGGGACCTGCTGCATGGGAATTTCCACGCCCAAATCCCCTCGCGCCACCATCACCGCATCGGTTGCCGCCAGGATGCCATCGAGTTCGCCCAAGGCTTCGGGCTTTTCGATTTTTGCAACGATGCGTGCGTGCTTGCCGGTGGCTCGGATGCGTTCGCGCAGTTCCACGATATCCGAGGCCTTGCGCACAAACGAAAGCCCGATCCAGTCCACCTCGTGTTCAAGCGCGAACGCCAAATCCGCAGCATCCTTTTCCGTGATGCACGGCAGGGAAACGGCTGTCTGAGGCAAGTTGATGCCCTTGCGGGGCTTCAGTGTTCCGCCGTGGACAATCTCGCATGTTACGGTGTCTAATCCGTTCGTTTCAAGAACCTTAAGTTCAATCTTCCCGTCATCTAAAAGCACCCGTTCACCGGGTTTGACGTCTTGTGCAAAGGCAAAGTAGGTCGTGTACACCCGGCCTTTTTGGCCGATCTCTCGGCCGGTGCGGATTTCGAGGGTTTCGCCAGAATGGAGTTCAATGGAACCGCCCTCGAGGTCCCCGATCCGCAGTTTAGGGCCTTGCAAATCCGCTAAAATCGAGGTGTGTGTGCCGAGCACTTCGTCCACCGCCCGGATCGTCCGGATGGTTTCTTCGTGCATTGCATGGTCTCCGTGCGAAAAGTTCAGTCGCGCCACATTCAACCCTTCCTGGATTAACGTGGTGAGTTTTTCGGCGGTACAGGAGGCTGGCCCCATGGTGGCCACAATCTTCGTGCGTTTCATCGTTCGGTCTGGAGCGAATTCGCTGGTTCAGTTTCAGTCACATCAAGGACGGCAAGGATTTCCAGTGCACCAGATCCCGTCGGATCCAGCGCGGCCGCGACCGAAACGCTGGTGAGCGTCCGGAGTGCTTGCAACACCGGGTCGACGCCAAAGGATTCGGCCGGCAAGGTCAGGAGGTAGTCTAACTGCGCGGCTCCCGGAGCAAAGGCCCCTGAAGGCGTGCGGTTGCAGATGAAATACACCGACGATGAGGAGGAATCCTCGCGGTGGCGGTAAATGGTATGGGCCGAGGTGCTTTCCTTTTGGTCCACCTGCCAATCGAGAAAGTGCACCAGGTCCCAACCGAAGATGCGGTTCAAATCCCATCCCAATCGGTGCGGCCCCACGTGGCTGGACACGCCGATCAGGTGAAAATCACAGGCATCCTCGAAATCCGCTTCAATCCGGGCCATCAGGGGCGAAGATACCCCGAAAATTCATCAGCTTTCGGCTTCTGTTGCGGCGGAATCGGAGGCAGGTTTTTGCTTTCCTCCGCGCCGACTGCCGCTCCGGCGGGGTTTCTCGACCTCGGTCTGTTTGGGGGAATCAGGCACCTCGACGGTGGGCGTGTGTTCAGGTGTTGCAGGTGCGGATTTGGCTTCTGCGCGCTTGCGAACGCGGTCGCGGATGCGGTCGCGGGGAGGGGTTGAGGGGGAGGTTGAGGTTGAGGTCGAGGTTGAGGTCGAGGTTGAGGTTGGGGTTGG
>JBIIRP010000033.1:0-11795 GCA_044341475.1 Flavobacteriales bacterium
ACATCCGCGCACAGGGCTCGACCGACGTCATCGACTACGACGGGACGGCTGTCGCAGGTGCCGACGGCATCCTCGACGCCTATGCCGCTGCGAACAACATCGCACTCGGCAACGTGGGCATCGACGCCGATTGGGCTGCGAACGCTTCGGGAACGGCCTTCACGAACACCTTCAATCCGGTTCCGACCGCAAACGTCACCACCACCGGTGCCTTCCCGTACATGGGAGCGTTCGATCCAAACGGAACGAACTGGCTTGCGGATTGGTCGTTCTTGGATATTTCAGGTGCAGCAAACATTCCGCTCGGAGCAGGTGGAACAGACGTCCCGGGCTGCATGAACGCCACAGCGTGCAACTACAACAGCACTGCAACGGTGGACAACGGTTCGTGCATCTTCGCCACCGGCTGCGATACCTGCAGCGGAGCGACGAACGGAACGGGCACCGTGGTAGACGGCGACGCCGACAACGACGGCGTGTGCAACAACGCTGAAATCCTCGGCTGCACGGCATCTACTGCCTGCAACTACAACGCTGCAGCGACCGAGGCAAACAACAGCACCTGCGTGTACGCCACGGGCTGTGACTTCTGCAGCGGCGCTACGAACGGCACGGGCACTGTGGTCGACGGCGACACCGACAACGACGGCGTCTGCAACGCGAACGAAATCGCAGGCTGCACCGACCCGACGGCCGCGAACTACAACCCCGCTGCAACGGACGCAAATTCCAGCTGCCAATTCGCCATCACCGTGCGCGTCGACATGTGGAACGCCGGTGGAGCTGCAAAAATCAGCGGCGACTTCACGGCAAACGCGATCGTGAACATGACGTGGGCGAACTACGAGCTCTACCGCTTCTCTGCAACCCTGTCTCCAGGCACCTACACCTACACCTTCCGCAACGCGGCAGGCGTGTCGGACGGCATCACCCGGACTCTGGTGGTCGACGGTGCTGAAAACGTTGCTGCAGTCTGCTTCGGCTCAGAAACGGGTTGCACGGGCTGCACGAACAGCGAATACGCTGACTTCAACCCGAACGCAACCGTTTCCGGTGTATGCACGCAGACAGCAGTTGCGGGATGCACGTACGCCGATGCTGAGAATTTCAACTCAGCAGCGAACGTCGAGGACGGCAGCTGCACCTTCGAAATCGGTAATGCTTGCCCGTCCGATTTGACGGGTGACGGTGTCGTGGGTACTCCGGACTTGCTCGTCTTCTTGGCAGCGTTCGGCAGCAACTGCAACTGATCGAACACCACGCATAAGAAAAGGGCCATCCGCACGGGTGGCCCTTTTTGCATTCCCGTAACATTGCCTTCATACTGAGGTGAGGCTGAGGCGCGAAATTCGCCGCGTAAATCCGAAGCCATGCGCGCGCTCCTTCTGACCTTCTTGCTTCTCCCGGGTGTTTTACTGGCGCAAGGGAGCATTCGGGGTTTAGTTGCTGACGGCCAAACGGGCGAAGCCCTGATCGGAGCGAACGTAGTTATCGCCGAGCCCTACAAGGGCGCCATGGCGGACCTCGATGGACGGTACGGGCTGGAGGGTTTGGCCCCCGGCACCTACAAGGTGACGGGGAGCTTCATCGGCTACACCCCGAAGGTCGAGATGGTCACCATCACGGGCCGAGAAGTCGTCACGGTCAACTTCAATCTGCTGGTAGAAACCATTGTGATCGAGCAAGCTGCGGAAGTCGTCGCCACCATCGACCGCTCGCGCGACGTGTACATGGAGAACATCCGCAAAAAAGATGCGGCGAGTCTGGATTATATCAGCAGCCAGCAAATCCGACGCACCGGAGACAGCGATGCAGCCGGAGCCATGCGCCGCGTGACTGGTGTGTCGACCGTCGGGAATTTCATCTTCGTCCGTGGCCTGTCCGACCGCTACATCAAAACGACGCTGAACGGCCTGGAAGTTCCGAGCATCAACCCCCGCCGGAACACGCTGGAGATGGACATCTTCCCGACGAATCTGGTCGACAACCTCGTGGTCGTCAAGACCCAAAGCGCGAACCTGCCGGGCGATTGGAGCGGCGCGTACCTCAACGTCATCACGAAGGATTTCCCGGACGCCTTCACCTTCAACTTCACCTCGACGCTCGGCTACAACGACCAAAGTACTTTCCGCGACGTCCTGAGCAGCCAGCGCAGCTCCACCGACGCCCTCGGCTACGACGACGGATTCCGGGCGCTGCCCGCCGGTGTACAGGGGTTGACTGCGACGGATTGGCCGTTTCTGCAGGGCACCTCGTTTTACGACGGACTGGTGTACATGGGCTATGCGGACGAACTCGCAGCCCAAGGAATCAATGGACCTGGCGACATCGGCGCGGCAAACCCCATCGGAACGGTGTGTGCTGGACTCGGCATCTCCATCGACAGCCTCGAGACCTACGGCATGGCACCGGCCAGCGAAGCAGCGAACGCGCGACTGACCGCACTGACGCAGAGCTTCAACAAGGCGTGGGACGTGACCCGGCGTCAGGCTCCTCTCGACCTCACCCAGTCGCTGAGCTTCGGCAACCAGACCCAACTCTTCGGCCGGCCGTTCGGCTACATCTTCGGGATGCAGTACAAGCGGCAGACCCGGTTTTGGGACGACGGCGTCTACGGGCGCTACACCGGAGGTGGCGCCGAGACAGCGGAGGCCGAAATGCAGCAGCTCAAAGGCTTCAACGACGCCATGGGCACGGAAAATGTGTACTGGAACATGCTGCTGAATCTCAGCTACAAGCTGAACGAATTCAACAAAATCTCCGCGCTGGCCATGCCCAACGTGAGCGGCCAAAACGAGAGCCGGTTCATGGAGGGCTTCAACTACCTCGATACCGACATGCCGCAGGTGCAGCGGACGCAGCGGTACGAGCAGCGCCAGCTGAACATTTGGCAAGCCCGCGGAGAGCACTTCATCCCGGCCTACAAGACCCAGGTTCAGTGGAACCTCGGCTACTCCGGTGGCGTCATGCGCACGCCGGACTTGCGGGTGTTTTACAACAACTGGCAGCGGGTCGAGACGCCGCAGCTCGACCAAGCGGTGTTCACGGCGGTGGACGGCAGCGATGTCACGGCCGAAGCGCTCGGCTACATCAACGACGCTCTGAACAAGAGTGAGTTGCCCCTCGATTGGGCAAGTTCACCGGATCTCGTCATCGCCTTCCTCGCTGGCGAAGGGCTGGACATCGAGTCGTTCAACGTGCCCGTGACGGTGGACACCACCTACACCATCCTTTCCGCGACCTATCCAGATCCCACACGCTACTACCGCACGCTGCACGAGTCTAAACTCGATGCGAAACTGCACGTCATCCAACCCATCCTCCAGCACCGAGACCTCGACACGAAGTTGTCTGCAGGCGTGTCCTTCGTGCGGACGTCGCGGCGCCACGAGGAGCAGCAGTTCGAGTTCGAAGGCACGGGGAGCTTTAACGGCAGCATCGCGGACTACATGGCCGACTCGAACATGGTCGTTTCCCGGGGCCGGGACTACGTCTACGCGGCATTGCTTACGGACTTGAACAACACGGACCGGGGGACGATGGACGTTTTCGCCGGCTACGCCATGGTCGACGCCTACCTGCATCCGGATGTCCGCTTGAACGCAGGAGTGCGGGTCGAGGCAGCGGACATGCTGATTCGGTCAGCCCGGTTAGACGAAGCCACCGACCTCACCCCCCAAGAGCGCGACAAGCTGCAGGGGACATTGAACGACGTCGACGTCATGCCGTCCTTGAACCTGGTGTGGGCGTTAAGCGGCGATGAGCTCTTAAAAGTCACGAATCTTCGCTTCGCTTACAGCCGCAGCATCGCTCGGCCGGTGTTCCGCGAGAAGTCGCCCTTCCGCGGGTTTGACTTCGAGACCCTGGAGACGTTGAAAGGCAATCCCGGACTCGACGGCACGAAGATCGACAACCTCGATTTCCGCTTCGAGCACTACCCGAACCTGGGTGAAATCCTGAGCGCCTCGCTGTTCTACAAGCGCTTCACAAATCCCATCGAACAGACAAGCATCCTCGAAGCTGCGAACCCAGAGTACACGTGGTCGAACATCCCCTACTCGAACGTGGTAGGGCTTGAGCTCGAAGCACGGAAATCCCTTGCGGTCATCAGCGACCGCCTGCAGCCGTGGTCGCTGGGAATGAACATGAGCTTCATCCGCAGCCGCACGGCCATCTTCGAAGAAGAACTGCGCGTGATCCGTGCGACGGACCCCATGCACCCCGACACGCGTCCGCTCTTCGGTCAGAGCCCTTACATCTTCAACGCCATGCTGACCTATGCCCCGGATTCCTCTGGGTTCCAGGGCACCGTAGCGTACAACGTGCAAGGTCCCAAGCTGTTCATGACCCAGCTCGGTGGAATGCCCGACATCTACCAGCAGCCCACGCCGACGCTCGACGTCACAGTATCGCAAACGTTTGGCGAGCGCTTCGCCGCGAGCTTCCGCGCCTTCAACCTGATTAACCCGCTCGACCGCAAATCCTACGACTTCGGCGAACCGGGCGAATACCTCTGGCTGGCCTATCGGACCGGCCGCACCTTCAGCCTCTCCTTCACTTACCGCATCTGACGCCATGCACCGTTTGCTCCTCTCCTCTCTTGTTTTGTTCGCCTTCGGCTGCACCAAATACGAGCAAGATGGCTCGCTGCTCCACCTCCGCAGCCCCGAACGCCGCATCGTAGGCACGTGGTCCTCGGTGAAGGTCGACCAAGTGGGCGACTCCGACGACGCAAACGTCACGGAGCTCATGACGTCGAACAACCTGCGTCTCGACGCTGAATTCCGCGACGACCACACGGTCACGATTTCGAAGATCGGCGAAGACCTGGTCTACGAAGGGACGTGGGAATTCAACGAGGACAACAGCGTCCTGCACCTCGACCTGGTCTTCAACAAGGCACTCGGCCCCTTCTACCGCGACGGCGCCGGCACAGACTACACCGACCTCGTCGTTTCGACCGCCGCCACCCTGGGCCAGCCGGACACCCTGTTCTTCCTCACCGGCTCGTACACAGACGTCACAAACCAAGTCTACACCTACCTCGCGGAGTTGAGCACCACCACCGTAGCCTGGACCTACACCGGTGGCGCTCCGTTCTTCGACTACTCTCCTGGCGACGACATCACGTCGTACATGCCCGAATTCATCGACGGATTGCTGGCGGAAGGCCTCATCACCTCGGCCACAGATTACGCGGGAATCATCGCCACCATGTCGACGGAATACGGCGTGAACGTGAGCTATGTCGAGCAGCCACCCGTGGTCTCCGGACCGCTCGATCCCGCGCTGCCGGGCGTTTTGCAGGCGATGTACGGGCTCGACGTGACCCTATTCGTAGGAACGTTCGCCACCGGCACCTCAGACCCCGACGTGTGGGCCTACATCGCAGACAACGATGGCCCCCAGCTCACGGAGCAGTACGACGGCGAAGTGAAGCGCATCGACGTGTACTGGCGCATGCTCGAGCTCGACCTCGACGACATGCAGGTTTACCAATTCCGCGAATACGCCGGCGAGGAGACCTACGACTACAGCTACCTGCTGCGCTTCGAGAAGCAGTGATTAAGCGAGTTCGCGGCGCAGCGTGTCAACTGTTCCTTCCGGCAGGTCCTGCAGATCGAGGAGCATGAACCCGTCTAGCGCGTCGTTGAATTTGGGGTCGTGGTTGAACGCCAGAATGCGGGCATTCTGGGCCAAATACCGCTTCAGGAGCACCGGCACGGGCTCGTGCTGAGGTTGGATATCGGACACCACCGTATCGAGCTTGCGGATGTCATCGACAACCTGAGCAATAAGAGCTTCGGGATCGTGCATGCCGCTGACCTTCGGCCGGTAGGGAGTGCGCGGCTGCACCCACTTGCTCAACACATCGTCCCCCGCATTGCGTTCGATGTAGGCCATCATCAGCCACCGGCTGAGCGGGTTAAATGCTGCCGAGATGCTCACAGGACCGATCAGATAGCGGCAATTCGGGTGCCGGGCCACCACTGCAAGGATACCTTTCCACAACAGGAACAACGGCAACCGGTGTTTCTGGAAGTCCACCGGCACGAAGCTCCTGCCCAGCTCCATGGACTGGCGCAGATACGGATGAAATGGCCGTGAAAACCGGAACAGGCTGGAGGTGTACAAACCGCGGTGGCCGTACCGCCGCAGGATCTCTTCCCCGTTTCCGATCCGGTAGGCCCCAGCTATGCTTCTGGTCTCTGCATGCCAGAGGAAAAGCTGCTGGTAGTACAGGTCGTATTCATCGATATCTATGGCGTGGTTCGTTCCCTCCGCCACTGCCCGGAACGTGAGTTCACGCAGGCGACCGATTTCCTGCATGGCGTACGGAATGCGCTTTGAAGGCACTGCATAACACGCAAAGCCCCCTTGCTCGAAGAGCTTGAACTCATCGAGTCCGGCAATCTCAGCCACCAAAGCCTCCCGCTCCACAGGCTCCACCACCGGCTCCGGCTCCTTTCGGTAGCTCAACGCCCGAGCAAACCACTCGAGGCGGATCTTGCGGGCAGACGCGAGCGCGTAGACACGGGCACGCAGGTAACGTGTCACCGCCTCGGGCCCATGCAGTCCCTGGATGTCCTTCTCTCCGAGCGGCTTACCCCATCTCAACACGGAGGAACGTGGACCACGGAGCGGCCCCCTCAATCCCTGAACGTCGATATGGCAAGGCACAACCGGCACGCCTGTGGCGGCATGCAACCGCGCAACGAGCGCGGACCATTTGGGATCGGGACCTGACAGCAAGCGGGGCCGCACCCGTCCCCGATCGCCTGCGGGAAACACGACAAGCACCCCACCGTCGCGCAACCACCGCACCGCGTCGCGTACCCCGTCTTCTTCTGCCACCACCCAGCCGTGCAAAGCATCGGGTACATCGGCGGAGTGCCTGACCCACAACCGAACATCGTCGCGCACTCCGAGGGTGGCTGAGAGGACCACGAGTGCGTCCAACGCCCCGGCGGGGTGATTCGCGACCACGAGTGCTCCGCCGGACTCCGGAAGCCGGGGGCCATCGGTTGAGTCGACCCCCACCCCCAGTTGGCCGAGCGCCGCATCCACGAAGGCTTTGCCCTCCAGTGCAGATAACGCTGGCAAAGCGGAGGCCACCGACGGCCCGCCCCAGCGCACGAGCCACCGCAACACGGCGTGCCGACTCGACATGCCGGCGGCAGAAAATGGGGAAAGCGATGCAGGTCCAGGGGATCGGCGCACGAACTTCGGGTATGGACTCGAAGATACGACCCCTACTGCAGTGCATTCGTTTAGGACTTGCACTATCCGTGTCTAGCCTTGTGACCGCACAATTTGACCTCCAAGGCCACCGGGGCGCGCGTGCACGTTTCCCGGAGAACTCCCTTCCTGCATTTCGCCATGCGCTTGCTTGCGGGTGTACGACGTGGGAGCTCGACCTTGCTGTAACACACGATTCAGTGCTTGTCGTGAGCCACGAGCCCTGGCTTCGGCCTGGGCTATGTCTCGGTCCGGAAGGCTTACCGATTGCACGACCGGAAGAGTTTCTCATTTATGCCCACTCCGTAGAGGCACTAGCAACCTGCGACTGCGGCACGCTTCCGGATCCCAAATTCCCCAATTCCACGCGCCTCCCTGTATCCAAACCCCGCCTCGAAGAAGTGGTTCGCATAGCTCCAGATACCACCCGATTCAACCTTGAAATCAAGTACTTCCCCGATCACATCGGGATCTGGCATCCGGATGCCACAGCCTTCGCATCCCTTGTCATCCAAACGATTCGAGCAGCGAACTTAGCTGACCGGGTTACCGTGCAAAGCTTCGCACCAGAGGCCCTCGAAGCAGTCCACCGACTGGCTCCCGAACTTCCGACCGTTTTGCTGGTGGAACACCCAGGAACCCTTCGGGAATGGCTCCGTGCGTTGACCTTCACACCGTATGCGATTAGCCCATCGTTCACATTGCTCACTGACCGCCACATCCGCGCGGCCCACCGACAGGGAGTTGCCGTTGTGCCTTGGACGGTGAACGATGAACTCGAATTTCAACGTCTGGTCGCCCGCGGTGTCGATGGCATCATCACCGACGATCCCTGCCGGATGCTGCCTTACGTACCCAGATAAAAAAACGGCTCCCCCGCAGGGAAGCCGTTCAAAAAATCCTGTTCGATTTCGATCAGTGCTGCACGAGCACGCGAACCGTCGAGCGGATACTTCCCGATTGAACATTCAACAGGTAAACTCCGCTTGCAGCTTCTGCCACATCGAATGCAATCCGCACCTCGCCCGTGCGAGCTCCCAGCACTTCTGCATCTACGAGTCGACCGGCCAAATCCCGCAACTCCCACGACAGAACTTCACCGGTCAAACCGTCAAGCGCCAAGGTGAAGGCCCCTGACGTCGGGTTCGGGAACACCGCAAGGGCCAAGCCCGACAGCAGCTCTTCGATTCCGGTGACCACGTCAAACGTTTGGGTCGCCGTACATCCATTCGCGTCCGTCACCGTCAGGGTGTAGGTTCCGCCCACGATTCCCGAAATGCTCTGCGTCGATGCCGTGAAGCCGTTCGGACCGGTCCACGAGAAGCTGTAGCCTGTCGTGCCGCCCGCTACCGTCACGTCGATGCTACCATTGCCCGTACCGTTGTCGTCTGTTACCACACCTGCAAGGACGAGCGGAGCCGGCTGAGTGACCTCCGCCATCGAAGACGAAGTACAACCGTTCTCATCCTCTACATACACGGTGTATGTTCCGGGTAGCAGGTTTCCGAAGGTAGATCCTGCACCGAAGATGACATTGTCAATGCTGAAGAGGTAGGCCCCTGTTCCACCTGAAGCCGTCCCCGTGACGAAGCCGTTTGCATCGCCGTTGCACGTAATCGGGGTTGCTGTTGCGGAGACCTGGATGGGCACAGCAGCAGCTACGACCACTTCAGACGTGGCGTTGCACCCCGAATCGTCCGTAGCGGAAATCGTGTAGGTGCCTGCTGCCAAATCGCCGAAGAACGTCACTGTACTCCCCGCCCCTTCCTCGAAACTGTAGGAGAAATCTCCCGTTCCACCGGTAGCCAGGACGGAGATAGATCCGTTTTGGTCGCCTGCGCACAGCACTGCCTCTGCAGTGGCATTCAGCACAATTGCGGGAGGACCTGCGACCGTCACAGGGTTTGCCACCTGTCCGATGCATCCGTTCACATCTTGCACATAAATCGTGTAGGTCCCCGGAGCCAGGTAGAGAATTCCGGTGTTTCCAGCAACTCCATCCGGGGCAAACGTCACCCCATTCGTGGAATACTGCATCGAACTCGGCAAGCCAGAGCCCCCCATCGGCGTCAACACCACCACACCATCAGCGGTGTTGAAGCAGGTCGCACCAGATGAACTGGTCAGATAGAGATTCAAGGCAGACGGATTGCTGACGGAAATCGCCGGGGCAGCCTTCGAGCAACCGTTTGCATCTACTGTAGTGACCGTGTACAAACCAGCTCCCAGGTTGGAGAAAGTGCCCGATGCCTGTGGTCCGACCGTCACCGGACCGGCAAGCGAGTAGCTGAACGCACCGGTGCCGCCTGATGCCACCCCCACGATTACGGCGTCGTTGTCCCCGTCGCAGGTAATGGGGTCATTCAGCGCAGCAGTCAATGCAACGGGTGCGGGAGAAGGCACCGTGACTTGCAGGGTTTGGGTGCAGCCAGCCCCATCCAGTGCAGAAATCGTGTGTACACCACCGGGTAGGTTACTAAACGTACCCAAGGCTTGCGAAGGAGTGGCGCCTCCTGAGAGGTTAATACCGAACTGTACACCGAACTGGGCACCAGATTGCACCACACTCACCGATCCGTTCGTGGTTGTAGCGCAGGAAGTCGGCGTAATCGACCCCACCGTCAACGTCAGCGCACACGGGAACACACAGTTGCCCGTGTCTGTATTCGCAAGGGGATTGTAGTTCGTAGCGAGTGGATTTGTACAACCAAAAACCGCTCCCGGATTCGAGCTGAACGGAAGTCCTGTAGCCACCTGACTATTCGCTTGTACCCCGTTGACGAACACCTGCAAATTCAGTGAGCCATACAAAGTCCCGTTCGTCGTAATCTGTGCGATGAGCACCTTCAAGTCCGCGCCTGCATACCCCTCAGCGTTAGGGAAGAGTAAAAACCAAGAGCCTCCATTGCTGCTGTTCACATTGAGCGATTGGCCTGCGGCAAATGCGCCCAGCGGCAGGTCCATTCCCACGCTGTTGATGGTGGATGGCGTCACCCCAGCCGTGGGGGTAACTCCCAGCGTCAACCACGAGTCGAACTGCAACGCAGGAAGCAGTCCGAAGATGTTCGCGTTTACCGTGTGGGCATAGCTTGAACCCAAGGGGTCCTGGTGAATTGTCCCCGTGGAATTGATGGTCAGGGGAGTCTCCGCATCGCCGAACACTGCAGAAATGAAGTCATTTGCATTCGTCGTATTCGCATAAACGCGGTAGGTCGTCATGCCAGCCGGCAAAGACGGGGTTCCGGGCGCTGCAAAAGTCTCAACCGACAGGCTAGTTACCTGGGCAGATGCTCCGTAAACCGATGCAATACATGCAGATGCGAGCAAAAAACGCTTCATGATGGAAGGTGTTTGTATGGGCCAAATGTACTCCGATTCCGCAGTTCCACATTCCGCCCCTCGGGGAAGTTGTCACAACAGCGTGTGCACAACACGAGGGGGGCGAACATAAAAAAAGGGCTCCCCGCAGGAAGCCCCTTCATTCCGAAAAATCAAATCAGAATCAGTCGCGCACGACCCGGCCGGTCCACCGGGCTCCGCCCGATACCACCTCGACCAAATACAGGCCCGAGGGGAGACCCGACAGATCGATCTCCAGCGACTGCTGGCTGCCCGCAACGAGGTTCTTTTCGACCGCCATGCGGCCCGCCAAATCCACAACGCGCACCGTTCCAGCATCCAGCGCTCCAGCAAACGCAAGCGTCAACCGGCCCGACGTCGGATTCGGGAAGAGCTGGATTCCCTCCAGCGCACCCGCTTCGTCGATTCCGATCACACCCGCACAGTTTGCGCAGGAATTGTAGCACACATCATACAGGACCTCCGCCACTCCACTGCGGACGTGCAAGCGGTTGAATGCGCCGAAAGGATTCGGCACGCCGCACAGTTGCTCCTGAAAGTTCGTCGTGACCGGCTCACCCGTCACCGGATCGGTGATGTCGTAGATGCCCGACTCCTCGAAGAAGTCCGTGCCGTTCGTGCCCACCGTAGGATCCCCGTTGACAAACTTGAACACCACTTCAGCTCCGCCATCCACGGTGTACGTGGTCTCGTAGGTGCCATCGCCGTCGTCGTCCGTCAATTGGATAGCTCCAGCCTGCCACTGGGGAGACGTAAATCCGCCCATCACCCAAACACCGCTTGCAGCAACCGATTCGTTCGACATGTCCACACGGAATGTGATGTCCGCCGGATCTGGGTTTGCGACACAGGTCGGATCGCAGCTGTTGTAGCACACCACGTACTCGATGGCGTCGGCACCGATTTCGAGGAATCGGTTGTCCGAACCTGCCGCAGCGCACGCACCGTTGATGCTCTCGTTGTCTACGTTGCCGGCACCTTCTCCGCCCCACGCGTTGCCGTTGACGAATTTGAATTGGATAGGACCTTGCTGCAAACCGAGGGTTACCTCCCACACTCCGTCACCGTCATCGTCGGTCAGCGCGGTCGCACCGGGGTTCCATCCCTGGAAGGTTCCAGCGACATGCACACCGTTCTCCGCTACGGCTGCCTGGGTAGACATGTCCACCCGGAACGTGACCTGCGTCGGGGCCACG
>JBIIRP010000198.1:0-3294 GCA_044341475.1 Flavobacteriales bacterium
CCCGCCGTCAGTGCGGCCACGGAAAGCGCATGCCGAACGGCATCCACCCCGTCTTCCTTCCCCGCCGACTGCAGGTAGGCCCAAAGCGCCGTACCTGCCAGAAAAACAGGCAGATGCACCATTCCCAGCACGACGGCCTGCGCGGTCAGGGTCCCCGGGGAATCCATCCTGCTCGACAGGACCGCCGCCGCCACCGCCGCCGCCAGCAATACCCCGGACAACCGCCAGCGGACCCACACGCTGGCCTGGAACGCGTGGAATCCCGCCACCGGAGCCAGCACCGCAACCGGCAACCACGGGAGCATCCACGTCCGCAGCGGCCCTTGCCCATCCAACCAGTACGGCAGCAGCACGCCACACCACACCACCGTACCGGCAACCAGCGGGAATGTCCACCACGGCATCGGCTTCATGGCCCGAAGAACGGAGTTTCTGCGGGATTTCGCATGTGGCCCGTACCTTCCCGGCAATGGATGCATATCTCAAGGCGAGTGCCCACGCAGCTGCGGATCCGGAAGGATTTTGGGCGGCCGAAGCGGCGCGTTTTCGGTGGCGGAAGCCGTGGAACCGCGTGCTGGACTGGGACTTTGCAGGGCCTGAGGTCGCCTGGTTTGCGGAAGGCCAGCTGAACATCACCGAGAACTGCCTCGACCGGCATCTCGAGCTCCGCGGAGATGCCCTCGCCCTCGTATGGGAGCCGAACGCGCCGGACGGTGAACCCCGGAAGTACACCTACCGCGAGCTGCACCGCGAGGTGTGCCGCTTCGCGCACATGCTGCACGCGGAAGGCGTGCGCACCGGCGATCGGGTGTGCCTGTACTTGCCTATGGTGCCGGAGTTGGCCATCGCTGTGCTCGCGTGCGCCCGGCTCGGGGCGGTGCACAGCGTCGTGTTCTGTGGATTCAGCTCGGAGAGTTTGGCCGCGCGCATCCGCGATGCCGCGGCAGCCTGGGTCATCACCTCAGACGGACAGCACCGCGGGCCCAAATCCCTGAGCGTCAAGGACACGGTCGATGCCGCGCTCGAGCACTGCCCGGACGTGCAACGCGTGTTCGTCCTGCGCCATACCGGCCATCCCGTTAACTTCCGCACCGGCCGCGACCTGTGGCTCCACGACACCCTCGCCACCACTTCCGACGACTTCCCTGCCGTCGCCGTGGGCGCGGAACACCCGCTCTTCATCCTCTACACCAGCGGCAGCACCGGAGCGCCGAAAGGGGTCGTCCACACCACCGCCGGCTACATGATTTACGCGGAATACTCGTTCCGCTGGGTCTTCGGCGCCCGGCCGGACGACATCCACTGGTGCACCGCGGACCTCGGCTGGATCACCGGCCACACCTACGGCGTCTACGGCCCACTCCTCACCGGGGCGACGACGGTCCTGTTCGAGGGTATTCCGACCTTCCCCGACGCCGGACGCTGCTGGGAAGTCATCGACCGCCACGCGGTTACGCTGTTTTACACGGCCCCCACGGCCATCCGGAGTTTGATGGCCGCGGGGCCGAGCTTTTTGCCGCGGACGGAGCTCCCCTCCTTGCGCGTCATCGGCAGCGTGGGCGAACCCATCAACGAAGCGGCGTGGACGTGGTACAAGATGAACATCGGCCGCGGCAGGTGTCCGCTTGTCGATACCTGGTGGCAAACGGAGACTGGCGGCATCCTCATCAGCGCGTGCGCCGGCCTGACGCCCGAGAAGCCGGCCCATGCCGGTTTGCCCCTGCCCGGAGTTTTCCCGGTGCTCGTGGACCCGGACGGCCGTGAAATCGCCGAAACCGAGGCCGAAGGCCTGCTGTGCCTGAAGTTCCCGTGGCCAGGCATGCTCCGCACGACGTGGGGCGACCACGCGCGCTGCCGGGCGACGTACTTCGAGCGCTTTCCCGGGCTCTACTTCACGGGAGACGGCGCGCGGCGGGACGCAGACGGCATGTACCGCATCGTGGGCCGCGTCGATGACGTGCTGAATGTCAGCGGCCATCGGCTGGGTACGGCAGAGATCGAGAACGCCATCAACCGGGCGGCGGGGGTGGTGGAAAGTGCGGTGGTGGGCGTGCCCCACGCGCTGAAAGGCACGGGAATCGTGGCGTTTGTCGTGACCGAAGGGGAGGTTCCCGAGGCGGGTTCGTCCGCTGCGCAGGCCCTCCAGACCGCCGTTGCATCCGCTGTCACGTCCGCCATCGGCCCCATCGCCCGCCCCGACCAGATCGTCCCCGTCAGCGGACTCCCCAAAACCCGAAGCGGGAAAATCATGCGCCGCATCCTCCGCGCGCTGGCCGAAGGTCGCGAAACCGGGTTCGGGGATGTGTCCACCCTGCTCGATCCTGCGGTGGTCGAGGAGATTCGGGAGAGGATGGGGGGAGGGGGAGGGGGAGAACGAGGTTGAGAACGAGGTTGAGAACGAGGACGAGGTTGAGAACGAGAGCGAGGTTGAGGGGGAGGGGGAGGGGGAGAACGAGGTTGGGGACGAGGTTGAGGATTCGTTTGGCCAAGCAGCCTTTTCAAGCGGAATGGAATCTTGATTGAAATCCGATTCAATTCTGCAAAATGAATACCATCGCACCGAAAGCCCTTCTTTTCGCCCTTCCGTTCTTCCTCCTCGCTTCACGGACCCTCGCCCAAGAAGAGCCGATTTCGATGTGTGACGCGGTCGCAATCAGCGTAAATGTGGGAGATACGACGCTCATTTCGCTCTACCATGCGGGGTATTACCTGTTCGGAGCCACTTCGAACACAGGAGGGTACCAAAATGTCTGTCAGTGGACCGTGACGTCCATGGACGGGACAGTCGTCCACGAGGACGTGACCACTGGAATTTGGGAAGAGCAGTCGTTCACGTTGTTTGAAACGACCGTAGGTATAGAAGACTCGATGATCGTCGAGCTCATCCTGTCGAGTCCGCTGGAAGAATTCGATTGCTGCATGGTGGACACGCTCGTTTGGACGGAAGTGGAGACGATTCCGGGATTTTTCTACGGCACGTGGGACAACCTGAGCGGAGAGAACACAGGAGTCGACTGCGGAGGGGCGAGCGGTGTGGCTACTGCACCCGCTTCCGTGTCGGCGGTGATGCATCCGAACCCCGCTTCAGACGTGGTGTGGCTGGACCACGACGGCTCGGTGACCTCGGTGCAGGTAGTGGATGCGGTCGGAAGGTGCGTGCGGGAAGGGGACGTAATCTTGACGCATCATTTGTTGAGCATAGGAGAACTCCCGGACGGGATGTATCGCGTAGTGTTTTTCGACCGGGCTGGCCAAAGCGAAAGAATACAGCGATTTGTGAAGTTCGATGACTAA
>JBIIRP010000199.1:0-3291 GCA_044341475.1 Flavobacteriales bacterium
GGACGAAGCGGCTGCTGCTGCCGCGACGGCACGCCACTTCGGCACAGACCACCACGAACTGCGGCTCGATGCGGAGGCGGTGCGGGAAGGCGTGCCCCAGGCGGTGGCGGCGCTGGACCGCATCACAGGCGATGGCCTGAACACCTATGCGGTGGCCGGTGCGGCGCGGCGGGCGGGCATCACGGTGGCGCTGAGCGGACTCGGAGGGGACGAGCTGTTCGCGGGGTATCCGGTCTTTCTCCGGTCGCACGTGCTGCTTCAACGGCGGTGGATCGGCTCCTTTCCGAAGGGCCTGCGCGGCATGGTCGGCGACCTGTACAGCGCGTGGCGGCCGGAACCGAGCGCTCGGAAGCAGGCGGAGGTGCTGGCGGGCGACTACTTCGATCTCGAGCACACGTATCCGGTGTCGCGTGCGATGTTCCTGGAGCGTGAGGTGAGGCGGCTGTTTCCGGCGGCTTCGCGCCGGCCAAACCGAGTACACAGCTGGCTCCTCGAGGCGCTGCATCCGTCCGGACCGGGCTTCGCCCTGCCGTTTTTGTCGAAGGTCAGCCTGGCGGAGCTTCGGACGTACTGCAGCGACGTGCTGCTCGCCGATGCCGATGCGGTGGGGTTAGCCCAAGGACTAGAGATCCGCGCGCCGTTTCTCGATGTGCGGCTGGTGACCGAGGCGCTCGCCGCCCCGGATACCGCGACATGGCCGGTTCCGCCGAAGCGGTTGCTGGTGGCAGCGCTCGGCGACGGCCTGCCTCCCGGCGTGGCCGGGCGGCCCAAACAGGGATTCCGACTCCCCCTTTCCGACTGGATGCGCGGTCCCCTGAACGACTACTGCGCAGCGGGCATCGCTGCCGCCGCAGGTCTGCCCGGACTTTCCCGGACCCACGTGGAGCAGGTGTGGACCACCTTCCTCGGCGGCAGCCCCCGCTGGAATGCCGAGCGGGTGTGGCTGCTCGTGGTGCTGGGGCACTACACGGAGCGCCATGGCCTCCGCTGACCGCCGTCGCGTCCTGTTCGCGGTGGACTGGTACCCACCGGCTTTCCGGGCCGGGGGGCCGGTCCGGAGTGTGGCGCAGTTGGCCGCGGCGCTGGCGCTGGAGGCGGAGGTCTTTGTCGTGACCGGGACCCACGACCTCGGGAGCGCGGAGCCCCTGCCGGCCGTGGCCGGCGTTTGGCAGGTGGAGTACGGGGTGCGGGTGCTTCGGCTGCCTCCCAGCGACCGGTCTGCGGCCCGCTGGACGGCGGTGCTCGAGGAGGTGCGCCCCCACGTCCTCCACCTGAACAGCCTGTTTTCCCGTGACTTCACCCTCGCCCCCCTCCGGGCCTCCCGGAAATGGGCCGGCCTCCGGCGCATCCTCGCCCCCCGCGGCATGCTCGCTCCGGGCGCCCTCGCCATCAGGCCCCTAAAAAAACGGCTCTTCCTGGCCTGGGCCCGGCGCTCCCCCCGGTTCAGCGGCCTGCTGTGGCACGCCACGTCGGAGCAGGAAGCCCGGGACATCCGCCGCCGCTTCCCCGCCGCCCCCACCGCCATCGCCCCGAACCTCGCCGGCCCCGCCCGCCCCTGCCCGCGGCGGCACAGCGGCGGCCCGTGGCGCGTCGTGAGCCTCGGCCGGGTCCACCCCGTGAAACACCTGGACTTCGCGCTCGACGTCCTTGCCCGCGCCGGATGCCCGGTGCAGTGGGACATCGTGGGTCCGTGGGAAGACCGGGCCTACATGGAACGGCTGCGCGCTGCTGCGGAAGCGGTGCCGCACCTGACCGTGCAGTGGCACGGGGGCCTGCCGCCGGACCGGGTAGAGGCCGTGTTGCGGGAGGCGCATTTCCTGGTGATGCCGAGCTTGACGGAGAACTTCGGCCATGCCGTGGTCGAGGCGTGGGCGGCGGGCTGTCCGGTGTGGGTGAGTGACCGGACGCCGTGGCGCGGGCTGCACGAGGCGGGTGTGGGCGAGGTGCTGCCGCTGGAGAAGGACGTGTGGGTTGCGGCCGTGCAGCGGTGGCTCGGGGCGGGGACGGCAGAGTGGGAAGCGGCGTCGGCGCGGTGCGTGCAGTACCGGGCGGGGCTCGACGAGCGCAGCGGTGCGGCGGCGGCGACACGGCGTATCTTCTCGGCATGAAGCAACGGGTGACGGACCTGTTCGGCACCGAGGTGCCGGTGGTGCAGGCGGGCATGATTTGGTGCAGCGGGTGGGAACTCGCTGCGGCGGTGTCGGAAGCGGGCGGTCTGGGCCTGATCGGCGCAGGATCGATGTACCCGGAAGTGCTCCGCACGCACATCAGAAAAGCCCAAACGGCCACCGACAAGCCGTTCGGCGTCAACCTGCCGCTGCTGTATCCCGACATCGAGGCGCACGTGGCGAGTATCGTGGAACTCGGTGTGCGCGTGGTGTTTACGAGCGCAGGCAACCCGAAGACCTGGACCGGGCACCTGCAGGCGCACGGCATCCGCGTGGTGCACGTGGTCAGCAGCGTGAAGTTCGCGCTCAAGGCAGAAGACGCCGGCGTGGACGCGGTGGTGGCGGAAGGGTTTGAGGCCGGCGGACACAACGGGCGGGAGGAGACGACCACGCTGTGCTTAGTACCTGCGGTGGCGGACGCCTGCGCCATTCCCGTCCTGGCCGCGGGGGGCATCCACGACGGGCGTTCGACCCTGGCGGCGTTCGCGCTCGGGGCCGAGGGCGTCCAAATCGGCAGCCGCTTCGTCGCCACCGTAGAATCGTCCGCCCACCCCGCCTTCAAAGCGCGGGTCATCGGCGCGCAGGAAGGCGACACCGCGCTGGGATTGAAGCAGTTGACTCCGGTACGCCTCCTGCACAACCCGTTCGCAGCCGCGGTCCGCGCCGCCGAAGCCCGCGGGGCCTCTCCGGAGGAGCTCGCCGCCCTTCTCGGACGCGGCCGAGCGAAGCGGGGCATGTTCGAGGGAGACCTCGAGGAGGGCGAGCTGGAAATCGGCCAAGTCAGTGCCCTGCTCGACGGCTTACCGACCGCCGGCGAGGTGGTGCGCACCCTCGTGTCCGACTACCGCCGGTTGACGGCGGGCATGCAGGACCCCCACTTCACGTGGTAGGCGGCGCATCAAAAAACGCACGCACAGCCCGGGCCACGTGAGCCGGAACGGCCGCTTCCAGCGCCTCGACCGGTGCCGCCCGGATGGCATCTACAGACGGAAAGGCGGTCAGCAGCCGCATGCGCATGGCGGGCCCCACGCCGGGGATGCCGTCGAGTTCGGACCGCAGGGCGGCTTTGCTGCGTTGGCCGCGGTGGTGCCCAAGCGAAAACCGGTGGGCCTCGTTGCGCAGG
>JBIIRP010000200.1:0-3283 GCA_044341475.1 Flavobacteriales bacterium
CCATCCGCACCTACCTCGGCCAAGGCATCGACCAGCCGACCGCCCTGCTGCGCTGCGACATGACCCCTGCCGGCTTCCACGCCATGGTGCTGTCCGACGGCGAAACGTGGTACATCGATCCGGTAACGCCCGGCGACCGGTCGGCCTACCTCGTCTACACGAAGTCCGACTTCTATGCGACGAATACGAAGGTGCGCGGGGGCTGCACGCCGCTTGCCGGGCCTACCTCGCTGGATCCGACCGAACCGGGCCGGCGGGTGCGCTTTATGGGCCGGCCGGAGGAGCATGCGGGGGGCGAGCGGTCCACGCCGCAGGTGCTGGAGATGACGGGGAACCAGCTGCGCACGTACAGTTTGGCCCTCGCCTGCACCGGAGAGTATGCGTCCTACCATGGCGGGACGACGGCGGGCGCGCTGGCGGCCATGAACACGTCGATGGCCCGGATTAACGGGGTGTTTGAACGTGATTTTGCCATCCGCATGGTGCTGGTCCCGAACAACACGTCGCTCATTTTCTTGACGTCCTCGACCGACCCGTACACAAACGACGACGGCGGCGCCATGCTGGGTCAAAACCAAACGACCTGCGACAACATCATCGGCTCGGCGAACTACGACATCGGCCACGTCTTCTCGACGGGCGGCGGCGGGGTGGCCTACCTCCAAGCGCCGTGCACGAGCTTCAAGGCCGGCGGCGTCACGGGCTCCGGCGCTCCGGTGGGCGACCCCTTCGACATCGACTACGTGGCGCATGAAATGGGGCACCAGTTTGGTGCGAATCACACCCAAAACAACAGCTGCAACCGCGCCAGCTCCGCCGCCTACGAGCCCGGATCCGCCAGCACCATCATGGGCTACGCCGGCATCTGCGCTCCGAACCTGCAGCCGAACTCGGACGACCACTTCCACGTCCACAGCTACATCGAAATCGTCAACTACGCCATCAACGGGGCGGGCAGCTCCTGCGCAACCATCACAGCCACCGGCAACACGGCGCCCACGGTCGACGCAGGCATCAACAGCCGCACGATTCCGAAGAGTACGCCGTTCGAGCTGACGGCCACCGCCAGCGACATCAACGGCGACATCCTCACCTACAACTGGGAGGAGTACGACCTGGGGCCGGTCACCGCTTCGGGCGACAACACGCTGACGAACCCTTCCGGCACCCAGCCCATCTTCCGGTCGTGGCCGTCGGTCACATCGGCGACCCGGACGTTCCCGCGTCCGCTGAACCTCGTGGCGAATACGTCGGTCATCGGCGAGCTGCTGCCCACGTACAGCCGCGAGCTGAAGTTCCGCTGCACGGTGCGTGACAACCGTGCGGGAGGGGGCGGCGTCGCACACGATTTGGTCACGATGCAGGTGACCGGTACGGCCGGGCCGTTCGTGGTCACGGCGCCTAACGGGGGCGGTTCGTTCACCGGCAATACCCCGGTGACGGTCACCTGGAACGTGGCGAACACAAACACCTCCCCGGTGAACTGCACGGCAGTCAACATCTACCTCAGCACGGACGGCGGGTACACGTGGCCACACACGCTCGCGACGGATGTCCCGAACTCGGGAACTGCGACGGTCACCTTTCCGAACCTCACCTCGTCCTCCGCGCGGGTGAAGGTTAAAGCCGCAGCGAACTACTTCTTCGACATCTCGAATGCGAACTTCTCTATTACACCCGGCGGCACGCCCGGCTGCATGAATGCGGTGGCCTGCAACTACAACCCCGCGGCGACGGTGGACAACGGCTCGTGCATCGTAGCCACCGGTTGCGATAGCTGCAGCGGCGGCGTACTCGTAGACGGCGACACGGACAACGACGGGGTATGCAATGGCAACGAAGTCGTGGGATGCACAAACCCCACAGCGTGCAATTATGTGCCAAGTGCGACCGACCCGGGGACATGTGTGCTTCCGACGGCTTGCGAATTTTGCACAGGGGCCGGGGGTGTCGGGACGTTTGATCTCAGCGGGAATGGCCTCGTGGAGGTAACTGACATTCTCTTGTTGCTCGGGGACTTCGGGTGCACCGGTGGGGGGTGCAGTGCGGATGTGAACGGCGATGGGTCGACGTCGGTGGCGGATGTTTTGCTGCTGCTGGGGGCGTTTGGGGAGGGGTGTTGAGAGGTTGCAGTTGGCAGTTTTCAGTTTGCAGTTTTCAGTTTGGAGTTTGCAGTTTTCGCCGCTGCGCGGCTAGCTTTCAGTTTGGAGTTGGCAGTATTCAGTTTGGAGTTGGCAGTTTGGAGTTGGCAGTTTTCGCCGCTTCGTGGCTAGTTTGCAGTTTGGAGTTTGCAGTTTTGGGGGATGAAGGGGAAGGTGCGTGTAGCGTTTTCAGGGCGGACGTGGCGGCATCCCGCACAGGGTGGATGGTGCTTTGTAGCCATGCCCGTGGAGGTTTCGGCGGAAATTCGAGCGCACACAGGGTGGGCGGAGGAAGGCTGGGGGAGGTTGAAGGCGACGGTGCGGGTGGGGCAGAGCACGTGGGGGACCTCGGTTTGGTTTGATACCCAACGCAAGACCTATCTGGTCCCGATTAAGGCTGAAATCCGGCGGAAGGAAGGGATTGCATGGGATGCGCCGGTCGAAATCGAAGTGTGGGTCTAAGCAAGGCTCAAGGAGTTGTCGGTTCAGGAAAGTTGTCTATATTTGCACCCCTGATTTCTTGAGGACACCACTATGGCTCACCACAAATCCGCGCTGAAGCGCATCCGTGCGAACGAAGTGAAGCGGGCGCGCAACCGGTACTACCACAAGACGGCCCGTAACGCGGTCCGGAAGTTGCGTGCAACGACGGAGCCTGCGGAGGCCACTGTGCTGTACCCGCGCGTGGTGTCGATGCTGGACAAACTGGCAAAGAAGAACATCATCCACAAGAACAAAGCTTCCAACCTCAAATCTAAGCTCGCCGTTTACGTAGCGAAGCTCGGCTGAGGCCTATGCCAGACCGATACTTGCCCCCTGGAAACAGGGGGCTTTTTTTTGCCTGTTTCCGCCAGAACGATGGAAACGGAAACGCGGCGAGGGGAGGGTAGGACGTACATGTTGCGGCCGCGGGAGCGGATGCTGCTCGAGGGGGCGGGGTCGCTCTCGGATGCTGAGTTGCTCGGGGTGCTCATCGGGGTGGGGCCTCGGGGGCGGCGTGCGGAGGAGGTGGGGCAAGAGCTGCTGCGGCTAGCGTGCGGGAGTTTGGACGAGCTGGGGCGGATGCCGCCGGAGGCGTTTGCGACGGTGAGCGGCATCGGCTCGGCGCGGGCAGTGGGGATTGCGGCGGCGATGGAGCTGGG
>JBIIRP010000201.1:0-3257 GCA_044341475.1 Flavobacteriales bacterium
GCTGGATGAGGTAGAGGAAAATGGGGAGCGCTGCAAACCCAGCGGGTACTCCGATACTGAAGACCTTGCCTGCCGATTTGACCCACGGTGTGTACCGCGGATGGCGTACCCCCATCGACTGGAACGCGCTCTCGAATCCGTGAAGCAGGTGCAGAGCCAGCGCCGCCTGGGCAGCGACGTACAGCACAACGGCCCCCAGGGCCCACGAATTCAAGGCTGGATTGAAAAACGCCAGCACTACGGAATGGAGATCCTTGAGCTCGTCTCCCGCTGCGGTGTACATGACGGGCACCTCGCCGAAGTGCATGACATACCAAAAGTTCTGCATGTGGGTGACGAGAAACACCAAAATGACGGTCCCCAGCACGCCCATGTTCCGGCTGTTCCAGGCAGAATTCGCGCTTCCCAGTTCCCGGGCATACCGCACCGGCCGCGCCTTGCGGTTTCCGCGTGTCAGCAAAATACCGTCCACGATGTGGAGCAGCACACTCAAATAGGTGAGGTAGCTGAGCACCTTGACCGCCGGGAAGGTGGTCATGAAGCGCGCGTATTCATTGAACTTCTGAGGCCCATCTGGGCCCGTGTTGAAGAGCTGGAGGTTGCCCGCAAGATGGCCGGCCAGGAAGAGGCACAGGAACAGGCCGGTCAGGGCCATTGCATACTTCCGAGCTAACGAAGAACCGAACACGCCGGGATGTGCCATAGATTCTGAGGTTTCGCCGCGAATTTACAGCGATAGAACCCGGAACGCATCCGGAATGTTCGGCGGGAGCAAGGGCGGAGCTCCGGCGAACCGTGCCCCGCCCCCTCCTTACCGGCTTTCGTCGCCTCAATCCCCAGCCGGCGCGGAAACCCTGCGCTCGAGCATCACCAGTTCCTGCATCACCACCTCCGTCACATACCGGGTGTGGCCGGAGGCATCTTCGAACGTGCGATAGGACAGCCGTCCTTCGACCACGCATTCCTCGCCTTTGTGCAGGTGTTCCGCCACGATCTCGGCCAAACCAGACCACGCCACGATGTCGTGCCACTGCGTCCGTTCCGTGCGCTCCCCGTCGGGATTGCGGAACACCTCATTCGTGGCAAGTGGGAAGCTTGCCTTGACCTTTCCCTCCTCGAATCGGACCACCTCGGGGTCCTTGCCCAGCCGACCGATCAGCTGAACGCGGTTGCGTAAATTGTTCATGGGTTGTGTGTTTGAACGGGACAAACGTCTGCCGGGACCCGCGGGCCAACCGTTTCAGCAACGGCTGGTTTTGCCGACGAACGCCCGCACTTCACAGGCGTATCTTCGCAGGCCATGGAATCCCGCCGCGTTCGCGTTCGCTTCGCCCCGAGTCCCACCGGACCGCTCCACATGGGCGGCGTGCGGACCGCCCTATACAATGCTTTGTTTGCCCGCCGGCACGGCGGCGATTTCCTGCTGCGTATCGAAGACACCGACAGAACCCGGCTCGTCCCAGGCGCCGAAGACTACATCGTGAATGCGCTGCGCTGGTGCGGCATCCCTCCCACCGAAGGATTTGGGGCCGGAGGCGATTGCGGGCCCTACCGGCAATCGGAGCGGACCGCCATCTACGCGGAACACGTGGAGCGGCTCCTGGCTTCCGGCCACGCCTACCTCGCTTGGGATACCCCGGAAGAAATCGAGGCGCGCCGCAAGACCGCCGAAGCCGCCGGGATGACCTGGCAATACGACGCCTCGACACGCGGAGCCATGCGGAATAGCTGCGCACTCGGAGCGGACGAAATCGAGGCCCTGAAGGCAGCAGGCACACCCGCGGTGGTGCGGTTCAAGACACCCGAAGAAGCACATGCTGTAGTGTTCACCGACCGCATCCGTGGAGAGGTGAGCATTTCCACCGAAGTCATTGACGACAAGGTGCTTATGAAGGCGGACGGCCTGCCGACCTACCACCTTGCGAACGTGGTGGACGACCGGCTTATGGGCATTTCCCACGTCATCCGCGGAGAGGAGTGGCTGCCCAGCGCCCCGCTGCACCTGTTGCTGTACAAGGCGTTCGGTTGGGAGGCCCCCGAGTTCGCGCATTTGCCTCTGATTCTCAAGCCTTCGGGCAATGGCAAGCTCAGCAAGCGGGATGGCGATGTGGGCGGATTCCCCGTGTTCCCGCTGACGTGGACGGATCCGGCGAGCGGGGCGACTTCCGTCGGGTACCGGGAGGCGGGGTACCTGCCGGAGGCCTTTTTGAACCTGCTCCTTGTGCTCGGTTGGAACGCCGGCGATGACCGGGAGGTGTACAGTTTCGAGGAGGCTGCTCAGGTGTTTGACCTCGACCGCGTCGTGCGCAGCGGGGCCCGGTTCAATCCGGAAAAGGCCCAATGGTTCAACGAACAGTGGATGCGGTCGCTGTCCCCTGCGGACTGGATTGCTGCGGTTTCAGCGCATTTCCCGGCGGATTTTGTGCTCGGCGAACGTGGTGAGCTGCTGGACCGCATGTTCCGCGAACGGATTGTGTTTGCGCACGATATCCGGCAGGCGACGTGGTTGTTTGGTAGCCCGCCGTCTGTGGATCCAGACGCGCGGGCCAAACGCTGGAACGCGGAAACGCCCGGCCACCTTCAGGCGCTCGCCGCGCGGTGGGAAGCCTTGGCGGACTTTACGGCGCCAGTGCTCGAGGCCGACTTCGCCGCATTCCTCGCCGAGCGCGGGGTCGGGATGGGGGCGGTCATGTTGCCGCTTCGCCACGTGCTGACGGGCGTCGGCGGGGGGCCTTCCATGTTTGATTTGGCCGAGTTCCTCGGCAAAAAAGAAACCCTCGAACGCATCGCGCGCGGCGCTCTCGCACCAGCGTAACGTCTGTCCGGCGTTACACCACCATCTCCGGAACAACGTCCGGCACGATCAGCCGGCCCGCGGTCGCTGCGACGATGTGCTCCACCGATACGCCCGGAGCGCGTTCGAGCAGGTGGAATGCCCCACCGTGAATGTCCAGGACCGCGAGCTCTGTGACCACCCGTTTCACGCACCCCACCCCCGTCAGCGGGAGGGTGCAGGCCGGAAGCAACTTCGATTCGCCCTCGCGGTTTGTGTGCATCATGGCCACGATGATGCGCTCGGCACTGGCCACGAGGTCCATAGCTCCGCCCATGCCTTTGACCATTTTTCCGGGAATTTTCCAATTCGCAATATCCCCGTTCTCAGACACTTCCATCGCGCCTAAGACCGTGAGCTGCACGTGGCGGCCGCGGATCATCGCGAACGACGTGGCCGAATCGAAGTAGACCGCACCCGGCAG
>JBIIRP010000202.1:0-3251 GCA_044341475.1 Flavobacteriales bacterium
GGCGCGGCTGCTGCGGGAAAAGTGCGCGGCAAGGGTGATGCCGAGGTCGGGGTGTAGGGAGCGGAAGAGGACTCGGGCCCAGCGGGCGGTGAAGAGGCGCTTGAGGCGTTTGTAGCCGGCATCGCCCGGACCTAAGCCGTCGCCGTGGCCTATGAGGCACCGGAGGCCGTCGTACTCGCGGTGGATGGGGGCCCGGTGGACGGTGATGCCGAGTTCGTGCTCGAGGTAGCCAAACGTCCAGAGGTCGTGGTTGCCGACGTGGAAGTGGACGGGAATCCCGGAATCGGCAATCCGGGCGATCGTGCCGAGAAGTCGGACGTGGCCGCTGGGGACGGCGCGGCGGTATTCGAACCAAAAGTCGAACAGGTCGCCGACGAGGTGAATTTCGGTGGCGGGAAGACCGGAGCTGAAGAAGCGCCCGTCCGCCGCACGCTCAAGCCACGCCACGAAGCGCTGCTCTCGCTCGCGGGAAGGAACAGAGGTATCGACCCCGAGGTGCAGGTCAGAGGCCAGCGCGACGCGTGCTGCCGATGAGGTGGTGTCCGACGGGAAGGCAGTGTCCGACGGGTCCACGCTGGACATGGGAGCGGGTTAGGGAAGGAGTTCGGCGAGTTTGGCCGCCAAAGCGGGCCCGCGCAGGTTCGTGGCCACGATTTGTCCCTGGCGGTCGATGAGCAGGGTCGCGGGGATGCTGCTGATGCCATACGCGGCGGCGGCTGCATTCTGCCATCCGGCCAAATCGCTCACGTGGTTCGGCCAAACCAGCCCATCCTGCTGGATGGCGGCGAGCCACCGGCTCCGGTCGCTGTCGAGCGAGACCGAGAAAATCTCGAAGCCTTTGCCCTTGAATTGCTCGTAGGCCCGCACTACCGTAGGGTTCTCGCGACGGCACGGCCCGCACCACGATGCCCAAAAGTCAATGAGGACAACCTTGCCGCGCAAGTCACTCAATTTGATGGGCTTGCCGTCCTTGTTGTTCATGACGATGTCCGGCGCAGTCGCGCCGATGGACAAACCGCCTGCCGGCTGGGTGCGTGCTGTAGGCACATTGCGCGCATTGACTTGGCGTTGCAACTCCCCGTAAATGGCTTGGTGGTAGGCGGTGTGTCCGAGACTTTGCTGCGTAGCGGTGATGACTTCCTTAAAGGTGGACTGATGCACAGCAGGGTTGAGGTGCTCGAGGGCACCGAGGATGGCGTCGGAGCCGGGGTGCAGTTCGATGAATTCCTTCGACCACTGGTCGGCACGCATTTGGAACTCCCCGGCGCGCATGGCGATGAGGCCCTCCGGATCTCCCTCTGCTTGAAGTCGGGCGGTAATGGCTCGGATCGAATCCTGCAAGGGGAGGGCTTTCTCGTAATATTTTGCCAAATCCTGACTGAACTGCGAACCGGTAATCTGAGCGCCTTGCACGTAGCCCATTTCAGGCAGACGGGCTTCAACATGCACAGCCATCGTGGAGTCCATGATGATGACCAGAGGATGGCGTTCGTTGAACATCACCTGGTGGTAATCGTAGGGAAGACCTGACTCCGGTTGTAGGGTAAACGTGCCATCCGGGCCTACAGTGGTCTCGGCCACCGTGACAAAGGCATTGCCCCGCAAGTCGCGAAGCTCCACCTTCGCGCCCGCGCCGTTTTCAATCTTGCCGGTGATGACGTTGCCCCCAGATGCGTTCGCAGCGTCCACTTCCGAACCAGAACATCCTGTCCCGGTCCACGCACCCACTGCCAGGACAGCGGCTGTAGCAATCCCTTTCACCATATTCATACTGCAAATATCGGGAGTTTTCACGTCGACCCGCGCACCGGAACGGCCTCGAGCAGCGCGCGAAGTTCCTGACGCACACGCGGCGGGTCCAACCAGGCAAAGGTCAGCCGTTCGGTCCAGATAGGCAGGTCGTGAAGTAGGTCCTGCAGCGGGCCGAGGCGTACGGCATCTTTTTCGGTCAGGACGAGGCCGGTTGCGCGGTGGGTTTGGCAGGCGGCAAGCCAAACCTGGACGTCCCGCGCCGTGAAGCGGGCGTGGTCGCGGTAAGGCAGGGTTGTGCAGACGTCGAACCGGTCCGCCAGCCCGTCAAAAAACCGCTCCGGTCGAGCAATCCCGGCCACGGCCACCACCCGCGGACGCTCGCCCGCCCCCAGTTCCGGGAAGACGGTCCGCTCGGCACGCACCCCCCACACCGGCAGTTCCGCCGGCACCTCGGCTAACTCCGCCGCGACGGCCCGCGCATCCGCCCCCTCCTCACACCGGGTCACCACCGCCGCATCGCACGTCCGCAGCCGCGACGGCAGGTCGCGGAGCCGCCCCGCCGGCAGCAGCGCATCCCCCCGCACCGGCCGCGTCGCATCGAGCGCAGCCACGGCCACGTCCGGCCGCAGCCGACGGTGCTGCAACCCATCATCGAGCAGAACCCACTGCAGTCCGGGATGCTCCGCCCTCAACCGGCGCACCCCCTCGAGCCGGTCCGCGCACACCGCCACCGTGAACTCCGGCGCCGCCCGCTTCATCATCAGCGGCTCGTCCCCGACCTCCTCCGCCCCGTCCCCGACCTCCACGGTCCTGAACCCCTCGCCGGTGCGGCGGTACCCCCGGCTTAAAATGGCCACCCGCTCAACCCCCACCGCCTCACCTAACTCCCTCGCGATCAACAACGTGAGCGGTGTTTTCCCGGTCCCTCCCACGGCCACATTCCCTACGACGACGGTCCGGAGCACCGCGCGCTCCGACTTCAGCACCCCCCGATCGAACAGCAGATGCCGGAACCAAACGCCCACCCCGTACAGCAGCGCGAAGGGCAGGGCCCACCGGTGCACGGCGGGCGGAGGGACGGGGCGAGGCGTGTACATTCGTGGGATGCAAGATGCACATTCCGCCGCCACCCCCGGCACGCCGTCCACCCCCGGCACGCCACCCACCCCCGGCACGCCGTCCACCCCCGCCACCGTGTCCGATGTCGTTCGGTTCCTCCACCGGTGGGCGGACCCGTCGCTCCAAGAGGACTACGACAACAGCGGTTTGCTCGTCGGTGAGCCGGCGACGCCGGTGACGAAGGTGCTCGTGGCGCTCGATTGCACCGAGCAGGTCGTGGCGGAAGCGGCGGAGTGGGGGGCGCAGCTCGTGGTGGCACACCACCCGGTAATGTTTAAGCCGTTCAAGCGGTTGACCGGGGCGACGCCGGAGCAGCGGACCGTGCTGGCGGCGGTGCGTGCCGGCGTGGCGCTGCATGCCTTCCATACGAATTTGGATGC
>JBIIRP010000203.1:0-3239 GCA_044341475.1 Flavobacteriales bacterium
AATGGCCACCGAGGGGGTTTGGGTGTCGACGCGGTCGGCCACATCGATCACCACCACGTTGCGGTGGGGCTTCCAAAAGCGGTCAAAGGCCTCCCGGTCGAGTTGCTGAAGGTCGAACGAAGGCTCGAGTTGCGGCAGGAGCGGGAAAGGATGCTCGAAGATTTCGCGGACACGTTTGCCGATGGGGCCGTTCCATTCTGTGGAGCTGCACACCACGACCAACTCTCCCGACGGACCCACTTTGCCAGGCAAGGAAACGCCTTTGCCGGCGCCGTCGTCGCAACCGACAAGTGCCCACAGCAGGGCAATCCACACGAAAAACGGAGAGCGGTCAGTTGCCGCGTGCCACATGGATGGTCAGCTTTTGGCCCGGACGGATGGTCGTGCCTTTCAAGCCATTCCATTTGGTCAGCTGCGCCACGGTCACCCCGTGCTTCCGCGCAATGCTCCCGAGCATGTCCCCGGGCTTCACCTTGTACACGATGGCCGAGGGCTTTTTTGCGGTCGGCTTCGGCGCGGGGGCTGGTGTCGCCACGGCAACGGCTTCCTGGACCGGTTCCGGGGCCATCCAGGTGGACTCTTGGGCAATGTAGCGCGGCACGAGCGCCAGCGGCAACCGCACCGGCCAGCCGTCTTGTCCGCCGGGAACTACCCCGAGGCGGTACATGGGATTCAAGGCCAGAATTTCCTCCTCGGGCATGCCGATGCCGCGGGCAATGCGGCGCAAATCCACCTGCGTCGTGACATGCACCGTGTCGATGAGGGCATGGGCGAGGGCCGGCTTCGAGGGCGTAATGCCATGGGCATCGAACGACTCCATCATGTACACCACGGCGAGGAAAGCCGGGACATAGCCTTGGGTCTCCCCGGGGAGGAACGGTCGGATGTCCCAGTAATTCCCTTTGCCCCCGTTGCGGCGCAGCGCTTTGTTCACATTGCCCGGTCCGGCATTGTAGGCTGAGAGCGCGAGGTGCCAGTCGCCGTACATCTCAAACAGCTGCTTGAGGTAGCGGCAGGCAGCATCCGTGCTGGCCTCCGGGTCACGGCGTTCGTCGATGTAGCTATCGATGCGCAGGCCCTGAAGGCGCGCCGTTCCGTACATGAATTGCCACAAGCCCTGGGCCCCTGCGGGCGAGACGGCATTCGGGTTCAGTGCGCTCTCCACGATGGGGAGGTACTTGAGCTCGAGCGGCAAACCGTAGCGGTCGAGGGCCTCCTCGAACAACGGGAAATACTGGGCGGAACGCCCCGTCATGTCCGCGATGTGTCTGCGGCGGCGTTCTGCGAAGTAGGCAATCCGGCTGTGCACCACCGGATTCCAGGTCATTTCCATCGGCGACCGCGCGTCGAGTTCGGCCATGCGGCGGCGCACGGCGAGCTCATCGACCGGCGGAATTTCCCCGGGAGACAGGTCGCGGATGTTCCACACCGAAGAATCCAACCGATCTGATGCAGCGCACCAGGTGTACCAAGCAGCATCCCAAGGCAGGACGAGCGAGTCTGCAGTTGCACTAGAGTCTGCAGGGGCGGTGGCCCCGGCATTCCCGGCCCAAGCGACGCACGCCGCCAACAGGATTGCTGCCTTCCTCATTCTGCTTTGGTTTCGTTTTCCCGCTTCGGCGATGCGTTTTCGCCGTTTGATGCATTCTTGAACTCCTTCACCCCTTGGCCTAGACCCCGCATCAATTCCGGGATTTTTCGTCCACCGAAGAGCAACAGCACCACGAAGGCGATGACCAAAATTTCCGTGATTCCGAACTTGCCCATGGCGGAAAAAATTTGGCGCAAGGTGCAACGAAAGTGCGTTCCGCGGACACGCTTTGTCCGACCGCTTCGCAAGAATCACGCACAACAACCTGATTAACAGCGCCTTGCGTGATTGTGAAAAAAGTGTGAAAAAATCAGGCCAAACGCAGCGCATCAATCAACCGCACCCCGCCCACCCGACCGGCCACCACAGCGTACACCGGCGCGTCTGCTACCCCCGAACCGGGTAGGAAAGTGTCTCCATTCACCGCCTCCAAATACTCCAACTCCAGTCCGTCAACCTGCTGAAGCTGAGCACGTCCGTCCGCAATCGCCGCCGCGACATCGCCGTCCGCTGACACCCGGCTTGCACACGAAAACAAGGCGCGCGACAGGTGCAGTGCGATTTGGCGATCGGCCCCAGAAAGGCGAAGGTTCCGTGAGCTTCGTGCCAGACCATCCGGTTCCCGCTCGGTCGGGCAGACCCGAATCTCGACCTCGGGATGGGCCGTTCGCGCCCACGCACGCAGCACCGCCACTTGCTGCAGGTCTTTTTCGCCCAAATACAGCCGATGCGGCCTGACGGCTGCGAGCAATCGGCCCACCACGGCAACGACGCCATCGAAGTGTCCCGGACGCCGAGCCGCCTCCAGGACGGAAGTGGCCGGCCCCACATCGACTGGCACCTTTGTCACCGATCCGCCGTACACATCGTCCACTTCAGGCATCCAAAGGACATCGGCACCGGTCGATGCCACCCGTTCAGCATCGGCTTCGGGGGTGCGGGGATAGAGCTCAAGGTCTCGGGGGTCGTTGAATTGGGTGGGATTGACGAACACGCTCACCACGACCACATCGCATTCCCGACGGGCGGCATCCATCAAGGCCGTGTGGCCCGCATGCAGCGCACCCATGGTGGGCACGAAGCCGACAATCGCCCCTGGGCCCTTTTCCGCAATTTTTTCGACCAACCGTTTGGATAATTCGCTCTTTCCCTTGACTTTGTCCATGAAATGCCTGTAATTAGAGGTTTTTGCGCAAGGGGCGACTTGGAACTTTGCGCCAAATTCCGTACTTTTGCTCTGTTTTCGCACGTTCTGTAACGCAGCGGTCATGAGTAAAGCAAGGATTCTGTACGTCTCTCAGCACATTGTCCCCTTTCTCCCGGCCACGCAAATGAGCAGTGTGTGCCGGAATCTTCCGCAAGGGGTGCATGAGAAGGGACGTGAGATCCGGGTGTTTACCCCCCGCTTTGGCAAGATCAACGAACGCAGACACCAGCTCCACGAAGTCATTCGACTCTCGGGCATGAACTTGTCCGTGGACGACACGGATCACCCGCTCATCATCAAGGTCGCCTCCATTCCGACCGCGCGCATTCAGGTCTACTTCATCGACAACGAGGCCTATTTCAAGCGCAAGTCCGTGTTCGAAGATGCCGACGGGACCTTTTTTGCGGACAACGACGAGCGG
The DNA here is from genome assembly GCA_044341475.1 of Flavobacteriales bacterium. GTDB lineage: Bacteria > Bacteroidota > Bacteroidia > Flavobacteriales_D > Sanyastnellaceae > CAMCYM01. Next base: position 3,220 of record JBIIRP010000203.1, read on the forward strand.
AGCATCTTCTTCGTCCGTGG
>JBIIRP010000077.1:0-7575 GCA_044341475.1 Flavobacteriales bacterium
GTCTGACCAAATGTGGAAAAAAGGCGAGCCAAAAATGCAGGTTCCATCCCTTGCCGCGCGCTACCTTCGGACCATGCATTTCATCGTATCGAGCAGCCTTCTGCTGCGCAAGTTGACGGCATTGAGTGGGGTTTTAAGCAGCAGCAGTGCGCTTCCCATTCTCGATAACTTTCTCTTCGAACTGGGCCCCGGCGAGGCGGTGATCAGCGCCAGCGACCTGGAAACGACCATGACGACGCGCATCGAAGTGCGCACGGAGGACACGGGAGCCATCGCCATTCCTGCGAAGATGCTCATCGATATCCTCAAGGCGTTCCCGGATATTCCGCTGACCATCAAGGCAGATCCGAAGACGTTTGCGGTCGAGCTCGTCAGCGACGCGGGCAAGTACCGGCTCACCGGTGCGAACGGCGATGAATTCCCGAAGACGCCCGAACTCGAGGGCCAGCATGCTCTGGATATCCCGGGATCCGCCCTCATCGGCGCGATTTCCCGCACCCTCTTCGCTACGGGCAACGACGACCTGCGTCCGGTGATGTCCGGTCTGTTCTTCGAGTTCTACCCAGATTCCGTGCGCTTCGTAGCCACCGACGCTCACCGCCTCGTGCGGTATGCCCGCACGGACCTCGGCGCGGCAGAATCGGCGTCGTTTATCGTCCCGAAGAAGCCGTTGCTCCTGCTGAAGACCGCTGCGGCCTCAGCCGACACCATCGCCCTGGGCTACACCGAATCGAATGCGCGGTTCTCCTTCGACGGCGTGACCATCCACTGCCGCCTCATCGAGGGCAAGTATCCGAACTACGAGGCCGTCATCCCGAAGGAGAATCCCTTCAAGATGGTCATCAACCGCACGGACTTCCTCGCCTCGATCCGCCGGGTCTCCATCTTCGCGAACAAAACGACGCACCAGGTCCGCCTGAAAATCGCCGGCAACGAGCTCTTCGTCAGCGCGGAAGACCTCGACTTCGCAAACGAAGCCATTGAACGCCTGAGCTGCTCCTACACCGGCGACGATTTGGAAATCGGCTTCAACAGCCGCTTCCTCATCGACATGCTCAACAACCTCTCCTCCACGGAAATCTCCCTCGAGATGAGCGCCCCGAACCGCGCGGGCATCATCCGCCCTTCCGAGCCCGACGAAGCTGGCGAAGACATCCTGATGCTCGTCATGCCCGTCATGCTCAACGGCTAACCGCCGTTGATTGAGGACGGGCGACGCTGCGCGCCGCAGGTTGAGGACGAGAACGGGCGACGCTGCGCGCCGCAGTTTGAGAACGAGAACGAGAACGGTTCCGGTTGCGCCGCACTGAACGAGGACGTGCGACGCTGCGCGCCGCAGTTTGAGATTGAGGACAAGGTTGAGGACGAGGTTGAGGACGAGGTTGAGGTTGAGGACGAGGTTGAGGAGCAAGGTTGAGAGCAGACGCCTCCGCGCGTTCAAATCAAACTTTAACTCCAACTCAAACTAGCGGCGCAGCCGCGAAAACTTCAAACTGAAAACTAGCGGCGCAGCCGCGAGAACTCAAACTCAAACTCAAACTCAAACTCAAACTCCCTCCTCAACATACCACTCCGGCGGCGGCGCATCCTCCGGGTCGTCCTCAAACAGGTAGCGGTCGGGGACCGGGCCGCGGTGCCGGTACAGCCAAGCCAGCACCACGCCGACGAAGGCACCGCTCAGGTGGCCTTCCCACGAGATGTGGTCCTCGATGGGCAGCATCCACCACACCATGCCGCCGTAGAGGAAGAGGACGACGATGGACACGCGCAGGAGGAGGCGGGTGGAGCGAATGAGGCCGCTGATGAAGAGGAAGGCGGCGAGGCCATAGATGAGGGCGCTGGCGCCGATGTGGTTGCCTTGGCCGCCGAAGCACCACAGGAGCAGGCCGCTGCCGACGTACAGCAGGCCCCAGACCGGAGCGGCGATGGACCGGTAGAAGTAGAACAGCAGCAGGTTGAGGACGAAAAAGGTGGCCGTGTTGTTCCAGAGGTGGTCCCAGTCGCCGTGGAGGAGGTGGAAGGTGAGGGCGCCGGCGAGGTGGTGCAGGTTGCGGGGGCGAACGCCGTACTTGGAGAGGGGATCGCCGGACACCACCCCCAGCGCGTGGACGCCCCAAATCACGACCAGGAACGCCGCGGTGGTCCAGAGCGCGTAGAAGACGCGGTCTCGGTCGGGAACCGAACTCGGGATGGGCATCCGCCGGGGTACACGCATGGCCCTAAAGGTACGGCCCATCAACACGGAGCGGGTGAAAAGTGCGCGCGGGGCTTCCGAGGGTGCGGGAGGGGGGCGAGTAGTTTTGGGCCCATGAGCACTTCGGAATTGCACGCCCTCATCGACCTGCTGGATGACCCGGATGAAGGGGTGTACCGCCATGTTCACGACATCCTCATGGGCCGCGGCCCGGAGGTGCTGTCGCTGCTGCAGCGGCCGGTCGAGGAAGTGGCGCGCGGGGCGGTGCACGCCGACCGCATCGAGGCGCTGATGGCGGGCCTGCGGTCTGCGGAGGCGGTGCGGCGGATGCGGGCCTGGATCGAAGGCGGGGCGCGCGACCTGTTCGAGGGGTGGCTGGCGGTGGAGGGCGGACTGCGGCCGGAGCTGGATGTCGCCGGGAACCGGGGCCTGTTCGAGCGGCTGTGCCGGGACGTTTGGCTCGAATGCAACGAAGGACTGACGGCGCTCGAGCAGGTGCTCGTGCTGAACCACGTGCTGTTCGCCGTGCGCGAGGTGCGCATCGTGCCGGTGCTGCCGGTGGAGCTGCACCAGGGACTGCCGGAGGGCCTGCTGCGCACCGGGAGTGGCAATGCCCACGGGGTGAGCATGTTGTATGCGGCGTGCGCCCAAAGGTTAGGCTTCCCGCTGTATCCGCTGGCGGGGGCGGATCCGCTGCTGCTCGGCTGGTTTGATGGCGGAAGCGAAATCCTGTTCGCCGTGCACCCGAGCCGCCGCGGGACCGTGTTCGCGCCGGGCGACCTCGTGGAGTTCGGGGTGACCGGGCCGGTCCGGCCCATGGCGCCGGCAGATACGCTGGTCGCCCTGATCAGCAGCCTGCAGTGGATGCAAGAGCACCACGGCAAAAGCGCTGATGCCCAGTGCCTTCACACCCTCGTGAAGGAGTTCAGCCGCGTCGCGCGCTGAGCATGCGGCGGGCCGTGCCCGCGATGACGCCGAGGTCTGTCCACCACGTGCGCCGGCCGAGGTAGTCGAGCTGCAGCGCGAGCTTGCGCGGGAGAATCACGTCGAGGTAATGGCGTTCGGGGTCGGCGGCTTGCGCGATTTCTTCGGCTTCGTCGAATCCGGCGAGACTGGCAGGATCGGTGAGGCCGGGGGGGACGCTGAGCACGGCGCGCTGGGCAGCGGTGTAGTGGGCGACGTAGGCGGGCACCTCCGGGCGCGGGCCGACCCACCCCATGTCGCCGCGGACCACGTTGAGGAGTTGGGGCAGCTCGTCGAGCTTCGTGCGGCGGATGAAGCGGCCCGGGCGGGTCACGCGGGGATCCGCGGCGCCCTGCGTCAGCGCTAACCCCGCTTCAGCCCGCTGGCGCATCGACCGCAACTTAAAGAGCGTGAAGGGTTTCCCGTCGCGTCCGACCCGGGTTTGGCGGTACACGGGTCCGCCGGGACTGTCCAGCGCAATCCAAACCGCCAGCGGCACCAGCACCGGCACCAGCGCCACCAGCGCCACCGCCGCAACCCCCCGCCCGATCCACGCCCCGCCGCTCATGGCGCCGCGGGTGCCCAGCGCAAAACGGCCGCAATCACACGGTCGACATCCGCGTCGCTCAGCGCGAGGTGCAACGGCAGCGAGACCTCCTCGCTGAACCACGCCGCCGCTCCTGGATAGCGGTCGAGCCGCTCGCCCCGCTCGCGGTGCACCGTCAGCTCCGGCAGCGGGATGAAGTGGACGTTCGTGGCGATCTGCTCGGCCCGCAGCGCGTCGATGAAGGCGTCGCGGCGCTCCGGCGTGCAGCCGCGCAGCCGCAGCGGGTAGAGGTGGAAGGCGGACAGGCGCGTGCCGTCGTGCAGCGGCGGCAGGGTGAACCGGGGGTCGCCCGCGAGGCCGGCGGTGTAGCGCTCGGCAAGGGCCTGGCGCCGAGCGAGTTGGTCCGCGTACTTCGGGAGCTGGGCGCGGCCCAGCGCGGCCTGCAGGTCCGTCATGTTGCACTTGTAGCCGGCCGCGACGATGTCGTAGTGCCACGAGGTGCCCGTCGTTTTCGAGAAGGCGTCGCGGGTTTGGCCGTGGAGGCTGTGGATGCGGATCCAGCGGGCGATTTCTGCCGGATCGAAGGAGGGGGGGAGGTTCAGATAGAGGGCGCCTCCTTCGGCCGTCGTAAAATTCTTCACCGCGTGGAAGCTGAAGCCGGTGAGGTCTGCTTGCAAGCCCACTCTGCGGCCGCCGATGCGCCCGCCAAACGCATGGGCCGCATCCGCCAGCACCAGCGCGCGCCCCAGCCGCTCCTGCACCTCCGTCGCGGGCCGGAACAGGCTGCGGGCGGCTTCCACCGCGGCCCGGATGTTCGCCAGGTCGGCCGGCCACCCCCCGAGGTCCACGGGCATCACCACCTTCGTCCGCTCGGTCATCGCCTCGGCCACCGCCGCCGCCGTCACCGTGCCGTCGCTCCCGACATCGACCAGGACGGGCGTCGCGCCGCAGTGCAGCACGATGTTCGCCGTCGCCGCATACGTGATCGCCGGGACGATAACCTCGTCGCCCGGCCCCACGCCCCACCACCGCAGAACCAGCTCGCAGGCCGTCGTCCAACTCGACAGGCAGATGCACCGATCGCGGCCGTGCCCGTCCGGCGCCGCTTCCCGGATCCACGTGTCGATTTCTTCCTCGAGCGCAGCCAGCTCCGGGCCGGACGTAATCCAACCGCTGCGCAAGACCCGCACCACGGCGGCGATGCTGTCCTCATCGATGGGCGGGGGTGCGAAGGCGATGGGCCGGACTTCCATGGCCGGAAAGTTCGGCATAATTTTGCCCGCATGTGGGTAGAACGCGACAACCGCCTCGTGCGCGAATTCCGCTTCCGGGACTTCCCCGAGGCCTTCACCTTTATGACCCGGGTGGCCCTGCTTGCCGAGGCTTCCCGCCACCATCCGACCATTGTCAATTCGATGAATTACGTGCGCCTCGAGCTCCATACCCACGAGGACGGCGGGGTGGTCACGCGCAAGGACCGGGAGTTCGCGGCGGCGGTGGATGGGGTTGTTGGAGGTTAAGTTTGAGTTTGAGTTTGAGTTTTAGTTTTAGTTTGAGTTTGAGTTTGAGTTTTAGTTGGAGTTTGGGTTGGGGGTCGGGGTGGTTTGTGTACTTTTAGTAAACCAAATCAACTCACCGCCCCACCGATGCGCCTTCTTCTGCGTCTTTCTGTAATCTTTCTTGCTGTAATTCAGTACTCTACCGCAGTTTGGGCACAAACGGACCCACCCACGCCCGGTCCCATCACCATCGACTACCCCTACAATCCGGACGGCGATAACAACGGTAACATCGGCACTGAGGACCTGCTCGAGTTGCTTGCCGTCTTCGCGTCGGAATTCGAACCGGGCTCGATCACGGTCGACGGCATGTCGCTCGAGGCCTACCTCGTCATCCTTTCGAACCAAATCACGGCCCTCCAAGCCGCGCTCGGCTCCGCTTCCGGCGGCACCTGGGGCGTCGTGGACGTCACCGTCAACCCCGACAACACCCTCTCCTTCCTCTTCTCCGACGGCACCACACTGATCACCCCGCTCCTCGTCGGCCCCGCTGGCCCCGCTGGTGCGCCCGGTACACAAGGTCCCACTGGCTCCCAGGGATTGACGGGTCCTGCAGGCCCGCAGGGTCCGGCTGGTCCCCAAGGATTGACAGGTCCCGCCGGACCTACAGGTCCTGCGGGCGCCACTGGTCCACAAGGATTGACCGGCCCGGCAGGTCCCACAGGTGCTGCGGGTGCGAATGGAGCTGCCGGTCCCCAAGGCCCAGCGGGTCCCCAAGGATTGACAGGCCCCGCCGGTCCTGCAGGTCCTGCGGGCGCCACTGGTCCACAAGGAGTGACCGGCCCGGCAGGTCCCACAGGTGCTGCGGGTGCGAATGGAGCTGCCGGTCCCCAAGGCCTCCAAGGATTGACGGGCCCCGCCGGTCCTGCTGGTGTTGACGGCCCTGCTGGTCCCCAAGGTTCAGCTGGTCCACAAGGATTGACTGGCCCCGCTGGCCCTGCGGGTGTCGATGGCGCTCCAGGTCCTCAAGGTCCGGCTGGTCCTCAAGGATTGACTGGTCCCGCTGGTCCTGCCGGTGCAGATGGCGATTCTGGTCCTCAAGGCCCCGCTGGTCCACAAGGTCTCCAAGGATTGACAGGCCCTGCGGGTCCTGCGGGTGTCGATGGCGATCCCGGTCCCCAAGGCCCAGCTGGCCCTCAAGGTCCTCAAGGATCGACAGGTCCTGCTGGTCCTACAGGTCTGGCAGGTGCAACGGGCCCTCAAGGTCCAGCCGGGCCTGTTGGTCGTGGCATTTTTACCGTAATCAGCAACACAGACGGATCCTTGACCTTCGTTTTTACGGACGCCACGTCCTTCCAAACCCAAGTATTGACGGGGGCAACTGGTCCTCAAGGTCCCATCGGGCCCGCAGGTCCTCAAGGTCACACAGGTGCTCAGGGTCCTGCGGGTCCTGCCGGAGCGGATGGCGCTCCTGGGCAACAAGGTCTTCAAGGGTTGACAGGTCCCGTCGGTCCTGCCGGTGCGGATGGCCCTGTCGGTCCTCAAGGCCCAGCTGGTCCACAAGGTCTTCAAGGGTTGACGGGGCCTGCGGGTCCTGCAGGAGCAGATGGTGCTCCGGGTCCGCAAGGTCCGGTCGGTCCGCAGGGACCAGCTGGGCAGCAGGGTCCGGCGGGTCCGGCGGGTGAGCCGGGGTTGCCGGATGGGACGGGGCTGGTGGCGGGGACGACGTTGGTTTGGGATGGGACGGCGTGGGTGGCGGAAGCCCCTGTGGCGGCCGTGGCCGGGTGCACGGACCAGACGGCGTGCAATTTCAACGCGGCGGCGAATGTGCTGTATGCGGCGGCGTGCGTGTATCCGGATGCCTGTGGGGTATGTGGAGGACCGGGTGCTTTGTACGCGTGTGGCTGTTCAGCGATTCCGGCAGGGGCTTGCGATTGTGCGGGCAATGTGGAGGATGCGCTGGGCAACTGCGGTGGCGGATGCAGTGCGGACGCGGATGGGGATGGGATTTGCGATGACGGAGATGGGTGCGTGGGGGCGGCGGATGCGTGTGGGGTGTGCAATGGGCCGGGGGCGATCTATGCGTGCGGGTGCTCTGGCATTCCGGCGGGGTACTGCGATTGTGCCGGTGGGGTGGATGCGGATGCGGACGGGGTATGCGATGCGGTGGATCCGTGTGTGGGGACGCCGGATGCAGTGGGGGTGTGCAATGGGACGTGTGCGGTGGATGCGGACGGGGATGGGGTGTGCGATGATGGAGGAGCAGATGCGTGCTTCGGGACGTACGATGTGTGTGGGGTGTGCAATGGTCCGGGTGCGGTGTATGCGTGTGGGTGTGGAGGGGTGCCGGCGGGGGCGTGCGATTGCGCGGG
>JBIIRP010000162.1:0-3997 GCA_044341475.1 Flavobacteriales bacterium
TTTGGTGGATACAAACGGCGATGGGGTGTTCGATGGGGTGTCGGATCCGTGTTTGGGAGCGACGGCGTATACGTACCACGGGGTGGCGTATGGTTTGGTCGCCATCGGCGACAGATGCTGGTTCAAAGAGAATTTGCACACGACACAGCGGCGCGACGGGACAGCGCTTGTGGAGGTGCAGGATGCGGCGGCGTGGAACGGATTGACGACGGCGGCTTATGCACATTACGCGAACGACGCGGCGAATACGGCGACCTATGGCCTGCTGTACAACGGGTATGCGGCGTCGGACGATGCGCCGCTGTGTCCGCAGTTTTGGGGGGTGCCGACGGGTGCCGATTTCGACGGCCTGGTGACGGCGCTGGGCGGAGTGGCGGTGGCTGGCGGGGCGATGAAGGAGGCGGGTTTAGGGCATTGGGCTGCGCCCAACGCCGCGGCGACGAACTCCAGCGGCTTCACGGCACTCCCCGGCGGCGAACGGGTGGTCGGCTCCGTCGGATTCACCGGCCTCACCGAGTCCGCGTGGTGGTGGACGAGCGGTCCATCTTACAATGCGACGAGGAATAGCCGTGGCGTAGTGCACACGTCCGGAGCAGTTTCCTCGGCAGAGCACAGCATGCGGCGGGGTCATGCGGTGCGGTGTGTGCGGGCCGTGCCTGTACTGGGTTGCACGGACATCAACTTCAGCGAATACAATCCGCTGGCAACGGTGAACAACGGGTCGTGCGCTACGCCATCGTTCCCCGGATGCACGGACAACCGGTTCGCAGAGTTTGACCCGCAGGCAAACGTGTACGACGGCTCGTGCATTTATTTAGTGGGCTGCGGACCGGGGGCAAGCGTGCAGTACTATGGCGAGACGTATCCGATTCTGACCATCGGCGAGCAGTGCTGGTTCAAGAAGAACCTTAATACTCCGAACTACCGCTCAGGTGATGCAATCCTTCTATTGGAAGATAATGCTGAATGGGCAGCAACTTCAACAGGTGCGTGGTCATACTACAATAACTCAGCTTCAATCGGAGCGACGTACGGCAAGCTGTACAACTTCTATGCGGTAAATGACAGTCGCGGGTTGTGTCCGGCCGGGTGGCACGTGTCGAGCGACGGAGAATGGACGTTGCTCGAAAATCAATTCGGCGGTTTTGCAGTAGCAGGAAGTGCGTTAAAATCATCTTCAATAGATGTGACAACATGGAATGGAACGAATCAAAGTGGGTTTACAGGCCTTCCAGGAAGGGCGAGGTTTTATTATTACGGTTTCACTAGTTCTTTCAATGGTTACGAGGGGTTTTGGTGGTCTACTTCTTCAAATGGTACCAGCGCTTGGTTCCGAGGTCTAGGCTCTTTGCCCCTCGGTGTTCTCCGAGAACCAAGTCACTCAAGAGACGGCTTTTCTGTCCGTTGTGTCCGGGATTGATGACTCTTTGACTCTTTGACTCTTTTTTTTTCGGCCTTCCCTTTAAGGGGAGGGGGCGGCGTTGCACGCCGCAGGACGAGAACGAGGTTGGAGTTTGAGTTTGGGTTGAAGTTTGAGTTTATGTTTGAGTTTGGGTTTGAGGTGTTAGGGTTAGAGCGGGATGTGGGCGAAATCGGCCCAGTGGGTGGCTTCGGGATGGTGGTGGTATAGGGCGAGTGCGGCGGGTTCGAGGTCGGCCACAAAGGGATGATGTAGGCGGCGTGGATCGAGCCGGTCGAGGTCGCAGACGTCGATGAAGCGGACGCGGTCGAGGGCGTCGGCGTCGCGGAGGAGGGAGAGAGTTTTAGCCGCTGCGCGGCTAGTTGAAGTTTCAGTTGGAGTTTGAGTTTCAGTTTGAGTTTGAGTTTGAGTTTGAGCCGCGGTGCGGCGAGTTTTAGTTTGAGGGTGGGGGAGGCAGTGGGAGGCGATGGCGAAGGCGATGCGGTCGAGGCCGGCGTCGGTCACGCCGCAGGCGAGGAAGCGGTCCCGCCAGGCGGGGAGCTTTTCGGCGACGGCATACTGGCCGTGGAGTTCGCAGTGGCCGTCGTGGCGGCGGGCCGTGTCGTGCAGGAGGGCGGCGCAGAAGGCCTCGCGGACCGTTTGGGCTGGGAACAGGTCGGGGCCGCCCGCCGCGGCGATGCGCAGGACGTGGTGCATGACCCGGAGCGTGTGCGACAGGCCGTGGAGGTAGGAGTCCGTGACGAAATCGTAGGTCGAGAGGTCGTCCGCGAAGGACGGGCCGGGACCGGGGTGCCAGGAGAGAGCCATCGTCAATTGAGGACCGCCCACGCCCATTCGAGGTCTGTGCGGGCTTCGGCGTAGTTGCCGATGCCGTACATCGAGCTCATCGAGCCTTCGTCGGACAACGTGTCGATGTGGGCTGTGCAGTCGGCGGCAAGGTAGTGGCGGATGAGGCCCAGGGTGAGGTGCAGTAGCCAGTCGTCGATGGGGGCGAGTTCGAGGGGGCTGCCAAACTCCTTTTGGAGGGTAGCCGAGGCCGAGTAGCGGTAGGTGGGATCGAGGTTCATGGGGGGAGAACGGGGGCGGGGAGGGGAAGCGTTTGTGGGATTAAAGTTTTAAATGCAGGGATTTCCGGGGTGTACATTTGGGGCGGGCGCGCAGCGTCCGCAACGAACCCGATGGAGACCGAAGGCCCCCGCGAACGCACCCTGAATGAGCGCCAACTCGTGCTGTACGAACGGCTCGGCACGCTGTATCCGCTGTTTTCGCCGGAACTGCGCGAGGAGCTGGCCGTGCGTGGGGAGCGGCTCAAGTTCAAGGCGGGCGACCCCATCGTGCGCACCGGCGAGGCGCTGCGGGCGACCGTGCTGGTGCTCAGCGGCGCGGCGAAGGTGTACCGCGAGGACGACGACGGCGCGGAGTACTACCTCTACACCATCGATCCGGGCGAGGGATGCGCGCTCAGCATGCTGTGTGCGGCGCAGCACCGGGTCTCCGCCCTGAAGTCCGTGGCGGAGGAGGATGTCGAGGCGCTCGCCGTGCCCATCGCCGTGGCGGACGTGCTGCTGCAGCGCCACCCGTCGTGGATGCAGTTCGTGCTGTCGACCTACCGGCGGCGGTTCGAGGAGACCCTCGAGACCATCGATGCCATCGCCTTCCGTTCGCTCGACGAGCGGCTGGCGGCCTACCTCGTTCGCGCCTTCGATGCCCACCGGTCAGACGAGCTGCGCCTGACCCACGCCGAGATCTCGACGGATCTGAATTCCAGCCGCGAAGTCATCAGTCGGCTGCTCAAACGCATGGAGCAGGAGGGGATGGTCGAGCTGGGCCGCCACAGCATCCACCGCAAGAACCTCGGCCGCGCGCCACGGTGACCTAAGGCACGCAGCGCGCCCGGCATGCGGTGCACCTTTGTGTCCTCAAACCCACAGACATGTTCTTCTTCGGACCCTCTACCGACCTCAAGCCCGCTGCCTTCGTCGAAAAACTCAAAGCCGAAGGCGGCGTCGTCATCGACTGCCGCACCCCGATGGAAACCTTGGGCGGCACCTGGCCGGGGGCCACGTGCATCGATTGGAATGCTGGCGCGATGGAAACCGCTTGGAAAACCCTCGATCCGGCGAAGCCCCACTACCTCTACTGCCGCAGCGGAGCGCGGAGCGGCGCGGCCACGAGCTTCCTCAAGTCGAAGGGATTCAAGGAAGTGTACAACCTCGGCGGCTACGACGGCATCGCCCGACTCGCATGAGCGGTACCTCTTTCAACGAGCTTATCCACGGCGAAACGCCGGTGCTCATCGACGTGTTCGCGGATTGGTGCGGGCCGTGCCAGGCCATGATGCCGGAAATCGACCGCTACGCCCACCAAGTCTCCGGACGGGTGAAGGTGCTGAAGGTCAACATCGACCGCAACCCCCAACTCGCCCACGCCTACGGCATCCGCGGCGTGCCTACCCTGATGCTGTTCCACCGCGGCGAGCTTGTTTGGCGCGCCTCCGGGATGCACAGCGCGGCGCAGCTCGAGCAGGCCGTCGAGCAGGCCGTTCCGAGCCTCAGAACCGGTACCGCACACTGAGCG
>JBIIRP010000204.1:0-3224 GCA_044341475.1 Flavobacteriales bacterium
GGTGGCGTCCATGGCATCCGTGGCCCGCTGCAGCGCCTCGGCGTCCCCTAAGGCCGCCGCCGCAGCATAGGTCCGCACGGCCTGAACGGCGGTGATGCTGCCCGAATACAGCGCGTCGAGCACCGTTGCATCGGGGGCGAAGGCCGGTTCCTGGTCCAGCAGCGCCCAGCGGACCCCCGCCCGGATGCTCACCCGTCCCGCGTCCGCCGGTTCGGTGCCGCAGATGGCCCGCAGGAGGGTGGTTTTGCCGGTGCCGTTGCGGGCGATGAGGGCCGCTTTTTGGCCTTCGGCTAACCCAAACGTCACCTCGTCGAACAGCAATCGCTCCCCGAACCGCTTCGCCAGTCCTTCCGCGGACAGGACATTCGTGCCTCCAGCCATCGCCCCAAAGGTAGGGCGTACCTTCGCCGCATGAAGTGGCACCTGCGCGCGTGGTCCGAGCTCGGTCGGGATGACCTCTATGGCATCTTGCGGCTGCGGACGGATGTCTTCGTGGTCGAGCAAAACTGTCCGTATCCCGAGCTGGACGGCCGCGATGCCGAGGCGTTGCACGTGTGGGCGGAGGACGAGCTCGGGGTGGTGGCCTGCGCCCGCGTTCTGCCGGGGCCGGTCATCGGTCGGGTGGTCACACGGGCCGACGTGCGCGGGAAAGGCGTGGGCTATGCGCTGATGGAGCGCGCGTTAGCGGCTTGTCCGCCGGGGCCGGTGCACCTGAGTGCCCAGGCGCATCTCGAGGGCTTCTACCGGACCTTCGGCTTCGCGGTGTCAGGGCCCGGATATCTCGAGGATGGGATTCCGCATGTGCCGATGGATGCGGCGGGCACGCCTGCCGCGCGCGGCATCGACCGCCTGTCCGAGGCCGAGCGCCGGTACCGCATCGAAACCGCTGATCTCCTGTTCGACGACGGCGGCTGGGACGTGCGCCAAACGTCGACTCACCTCCGGCTCGTCGCCGAGTTCTTCCGCAGCCAAATTGCGAAAAACTTGATCCGCTGGGATGAGTTCCCATTCGCTGATACCCGCTCGTGCGAACGGGAGTGGGCCCTGCTCGAGGCCATGCGCTCGGCGAACCGGTTCCGCATCCCGCCGGGCGTGCCGGAGCCGGTCGAAGGGACAGACCCTCCGGACACAGCAGGAGCCTGCGCCGACCTACTCTCCGAACTGCCTGCAGACGCGGAAGACCGGCTGATCGCCCATCATCCGGCTGCGGAAGGGCTTACGGTGGCCGCAACGTGGGCGTTCCTTGCGGCGCACACGGACCACCACCGCCACGCCCTGCGGCGAAGGGCCCTACCTTGCGTGCCATGATTTCCGTGGTCATCCCTTGCCTGAACGAAGCTGCGTTTATCGATGCGACGCTTGCGGCGCTCGCGGCCCAGGAGGATCCCGGCGAGCCGTTTGAGGTCGTCGTTGCGGACGGCGGGAGCACGGACGGTACCCGGGACCTGTTGCAGGGGTGGAGCGAGCGGGACCCGCGGTTCCGTTGGATCGACAATCCGGACCGCATCACGCCAGTGGCGATGAACAGGGGCATTCGTGCCGCCCGGGGAGAGACCGTGGTCATCTTCGGCGCCCATGCCCGGTGCGATTCGGACTTCTTGCAGCGCAATGCCGAAGCCCTCCGGGCCCATCCGGAGAGCGGCTGCGTCGGCGGCACGGTGTCCCAAATCCACGGAACGCCCACGGCCCGGCGCATCGGCATGGCACTGAGCACCCCGTTTGGGGTCGGCGACGCCCGATTCCGGACGGGTGGACTCGCCGGTCACGTCGATACGGTCGCCTTCGGGGCCTACCGCCGGGCGGCCCTCGAAGAAATCGGCTTGTTTGACGAAACGCTCGTACGCAACCAGGACGATGAGCTCAACTTCCGTCTGCTCGAGGCCGGCTGGCGGATTTGGTTCGACCCCCGCATCCGCAGCAGCTACTTCGTCCGATCGAGCTACCGCCGGCTCTGGGCCCAATACCGCCAATACGGCTACTGGAAGGTCTTCGTCAACCGCAAGCACGGCACGGTCACCACGGCGCGCCAGGTCGTTCCCGCGCTGTTTCTGCTGCTGCTCGCTGTGCTCACCGTCCTGGCCGTCGCGGACGTCGCCGGCGTGTTGCCCACCGTGTGGCACCGCCTGCCTGTCCTGATGTGGGCCTCTGCCGCGGGCCTGTGGGGCGCAGGTGCAGTGGCCTCGGCCGCCATCCAAGCAGACCGGATTCGTGATATTCCAGGCACCGTCTGGGCCTTTGCCTGCATCCACGGCGGCTACGGCGGGGGCTACTGGGAGGGCATTCTTCATTTCCTGCTGCTGCGCCGCAAACCCGCTGCCCGTGCGAGCGTTCTCACGCGCTGACCTGCGCCTCTTCTTTCCTGTCGCGCTGGCCGCGACCCTTCCGCTGCATCCGCGTGCCTCGACCCTTGTGCTTGCCGTGTGGGCTGCCGCCTTCGTCTTCCGCTCCGTGCGGGAGCGGCGCTTCCCCCGCAGTGGCTTTCCTGGACTGTGGGTGGCTGGGCCTGCGGCCTATTACACCCTCCACGTCTCAGGAGTGCTGTGGTCGGAGCATACGGCGGACGCGTGGTTTGCTCTGGAAGTGAAGTTGGGCCTGCTCGCCGTTCCCTTGCTGGGAAGCTGGGAATGGGCGCGCCTCGACGCGGCGGATCGCCGTCGGCTTCGGCCGCTGCTTGTTCAGGTCTTCGGGGCTGCGCTTGCGGTGCGGGTCGGTGTCTCGCTCCTGCGCGCGACCTTTCGCGCTGTGGAAACCGGCCTCCCGGAATTCACCTACGCCACCCTTTCGCATCCCTTCCATCCGAGCTATCTGGCGCTGTATGCCACAGTGTGGTGGATCCTGGCCCGGCCTCGTACGGCGCAATCCACTGGGGTGGGCGTGCTCCTCGGGATCTTGCAGTCGAAGGCGGGATTGCTCGTGGGGGCAGCGGTGGCGGTGGGATTGGGCCTGAATCGCACGTGGCGCCGTGCTGCGCTCGGGCTAGCGATCGGATGTGCGCTCGGGGCTGCTGTCGCAGGAGCACTAGGCCGCAGTCGGATGGAAGCGGCTTCGTCCGGCGCCCCGTCGGGATCGACCTCTGGCCGGCTGCAGGCCTGGACCGCGGCCGTGGAGGTCATCGCCGTGGCGCCGTGCGGTGTCGGAACCGGAGATGTCATTCCCGCGCTGGTGGAACGGTATACAGCCTCGGGCGCCGACTACGCCCGTACCCGGAGGATGAATGCCCACAG
>JBIIRP010000035.1:0-11504 GCA_044341475.1 Flavobacteriales bacterium
GCTTCCACCGCAACCGTCCACCCACCGAATACCGCTCCGTCGGATCGCCAAACACCGCGGTCATCGGAGTCTTTCCCCACAACACCCGAGCCTCCAGTCCCCCAGGCAAACGGGTGACATCAAGCACCGCCCCTTTAAACGCTTGGCGTGCCCAGCGTACATCGCGGTTGATTGTCCCCGTTTCGAAAAAGGTCATTGCCCGCTCCACACTCGTTGTGGCACCTTCCCATGGCCAACGTTCGAACAGGCTGTAACGCTCGTATCCGGGAAAGGCACTAAATGTCATTCCGCTGAGCTCCGTCCAATGGATACCACCCGCTTGAATTCCTAAAGTAAACGCTCGAAGTGGCACCGTCCCGTACAGGTTGACGCCCAGGTTGAGGTTGAAGGGAACTTGACCATTTGAACCGGTAAAGTGGCTGTAGAGGGCCATGTCCATGGCCAAACTCGCACCACCCCCCGGACGCACTGCCGCTTGCAACAGCATCATCGGCGGATCCCGGTAGATGTCCCCCACCCCCATCACATGAGGTGGGGTGTTTGCAAACGCATTCTCCGCGAGGACGGGCCAAGGTTTCTCCAGCCGCCGGTCCAGCGCAAACAGGCGGTAATAGCCCGTCAAACTCCAGCCTGGATCGAGTCGGTCGAGCGCATACGTCGGCGCCCCCACTGCACCGGGCGTGGCCAACGTATCTCCGGCGGCGGCAGGTGCCCCGGCGGCTGCGGCAAGTACCGCAAGGAGCACCCGAACGGTCATTCCACCACGAACCGCGTGCGCGCACCTTGCTCGGTACGCACGACATACAGACCTGCACTCCAGCCCTGTACCGGCACATCCACCTTTCCGTTCGTGCTCGTGCCTGACCAAACCACCCGTCCGTCCGGCCCCATCACCCACACCGGACCCGCAGTGCAACCGCTGATACGAACCGCGCCGTCCTGCACAGGGTTCGGAACGGCTGTCAGCAGCGATGCTTGAATTTCGCTGACCCCCACCGTCACGTCCATGGTCCAATCGTCCACATACAGCGTTGCAGGTTCAGGAATTCCAGGGCGGTACAGCACGACGAACCGGTGAACCGGGATTCCCGCTAGAGAAGACACGTTGAACGTGTGGTTTTCCCACGATCCTGGCAGGGTGGTGGTGCCTTCCACGAGGAGCAACTCGTTCCCCTGGTCGTCTTGCAAGGAAATCAAGAGGGTGCTCGGAGCAGAAGCATCTAACGTCCGCAACGTCATCGTGGTTTCCGGGAAACGGGGACCGCCAGCGAACCGGCCTACCCACACGTCATCTGTCACTGCGCCGTTGCGTGTATACTCGAGGCATTTGGCAGAGGAATTGTCTGCGGAAGGCGCCGGATTCGGGAACAAGAACAACCGACCGTCGCTGTAGATCCGCTCAAGGCCGTGGTGGCAGTCGAAATCAGCGACCACATCGGGGTCCGTACCCGGTTGATCTTCGCAATCGTAGGCGTCAAGCGCCGGGCCGCGCAGGTTGTCCAAATAGTACTGTTCGCTGATGTTGAACCCCGGATTCATCAGAATGACGATGTTGTCGACGTCGTCCATCCCGATGGAAGCGTCCGGCTGGCTTTGGAAATCGAAGGTCAGCGTTTCCCACTGGCCTCCTGTGGTGGTCACCGCGCGGTAGTTGCTGTGCCGACCCACGGGATAGTTCGACGGGCCCACGGTCTCGGCATCCTCCAGGGTAATCTCAACGGCAACACCGGGGACCGGACTGAACACATCGAGCTGCATTTGGGCAGTTCCTGCCACAAATGCGCTGACATCCGCCAAACCATCTGTCCGAATGATGATGACGTCATAGGTCTCAGATGGATTGCGCAAGTAGCTCATGCACTGCGCAGAACCATTCACTGCATCCGGATAGGGATTCGGAACATACTCGACCAATGTTCCATGCCACCCCGGCCAAACCGTACCCCCTGAACCGTTCCCGAGCTGGTTCAAAAAGGGCACATGATCGCCGTGCATCACATGGCGTACGTCGTCGTGGTTGTCCAGAAGGACTTGAGCGTGGCCCGCAGTGGATACCGCACAGAGGACCAGTGCGAAAAATCGGTGGTGCATCATGCCCGCAATGTACGCCCTACACACCCTGACATTCTCTTCTACATCACTTTCACACCCGAGAAACTTACCTACGAGAAACCAACCACTTAAGGATTCCGTATTCTTGCTCATTGTGAGGATTCTCTCTTTCATCGGCTGCTTGTGCTGTGCGTTCGTGGGGTATGGTGTGGAGTCTCCCACAGGCATGCCTGTACTCGTCCACTTCCCTCCGTCTACGACCGGAGGAGGCCTGCAGCATGCGGACGTGTCCATCGGACAAGACGGAGAAATCGCCGTTGCGAATACCGCCGGACTGCTCCTCCACGACGGCAGCGGTTGGCGTGTCCACTCCCTGCCGAACAGCACCAGCGTGCGATCGGTTGAATGGGTCGGGCGCAAACTGTTCGTGGGTGGGCAAGGGGCCTTCGGGTACTTTGCACGAAGCCACATCCACTGGGGTCCCTACCAGTATGTCGATTTGACCGCACGGCTTGTCCAGGCCGTGGGACCGTTTGAAGATGTGTGGCGGACCGTCCCCATCCCCGGTGGCGTGGTGCTGTCAGGGGCCACGTTTGTCGCGGAATGCACAGAACAAGGCAGCGTTCGACGCATTTTCTCCGGACCCGTTGAAAACCTGTTGCCTTTCGGCGAGCACTGGGTATTCCAAACCGGAAACCGGCTACGAACCCTCAGCGGCGAGGCCATAGGTCCACCGATGCCCGCCAGTTGGCGCGCGGAGGCCCTCGTCCTGAGC
The DNA here is from genome assembly GCA_044341475.1 of Flavobacteriales bacterium. Taxonomy (GTDB): domain Bacteria; phylum Bacteroidota; class Bacteroidia; order Flavobacteriales_D; family Sanyastnellaceae; genus CAMCYM01. The sequence continues at coordinate 2,828 of JBIIRP010000035.1, forward strand.
GCAGAGAATTCGTGGACAGTACTGACGCATGCCCACGGTGTGCATCGAGCGTCGTCGGCGTCTTCTGGTTGGCAGGACCTGCCCGGTGAAATCGACCGGGACCTCCGCACATCCCGCACGAATTGCATCCTGCGCACCGAATCCGGCTGGCTCATCGGCACTTCGGACGGGGGGATTTTGCTCACATCGGATTTTGAACGCCGCACAGGACGCATCGGTGGTGCTCAGGGGTTAGCCCGGGAAACCGTGCTCGCTCTGGGCAAGGATGCTCTCGGGAATGTGTGGGCCGGGCTGGAAGGCGGGCTGGATTTTTTGGCGTTCGCAGACCCCGAACGCAATCCCTTCCAGTTGCTGGGACGCAGCAGCGCAGGATATGGTTCGCTACACACCCCGAGCTTACGCTACTTTGCGACTTCCCAAGGGTGTGAGGCCTGGAGCGCCGCCGGGAGCCGAACAACGGTCATCCCCGGGCAGTCGTGGTCGGTGCAACGGGCCGGCTCGTCCATATTGCTCGGACACCACAGCGGTTTGTATGAGCTGCGCGGCACCAGCGCCATGCCTGTGTGGACGCAAACCGGGGTTTGGGGAGTTTGGCCGGTGCCCGGAACCTCGTCGTGGATTGCCGGAACGTATTCAGGCCTCCTCCTTCTTCGCGACACGGGCAGCGGCTGGAAAGTCATCCGGGAACTCGAGGGATTCGACGAAAGCGCCCGCCATGTGGCCGTGGAAGATGCCACGCACATCTGGGTCACGCATCCGTACAAGGGCGCTTGGCGCATCCGGCTTCAGCCCGATGCCGCGGGGATTGCGGAGGTTCAGCTCATGGGCCGTGAGGAAGGGTTCCAGGACAGTTTGAACCTGCGGGTGCATGCGTTGGATGACCAAATCGTCTTCACGGCCTCGCGCGGTCTCCTGCGCTGGAACGCCCCAGCGCAGCGCGTCGAAGCCATCGAAGAATTCGCCGACGGGCTCGACCCGAACGCTCCCTTTACCCACGTCGCATCTGCGCCCGATGGGTCCGTGTGGTACTTTACTCCCGGGCACGTAGGCCGCATCGCTCCGACCACCGCGGGACTTCGGCCCGGTTCAGGAACCGCACACCTTCCGCTCCATGGCGCCGAGCCCATCAGCCGGTTTGAACACATCGAGTTTATGCCCGACGGCCAGGTGTGCATCCCCACGACGGTCGGCTTTCTTGTTGTCGATCCGAAGAAGATGCTTAGCTCCACGGATGCTCCCCGGGTGGTCATTCACCGCATTGCCCACCTCAATGCCGCAGCCGAAGAACGGCGTATTCATTTCCCGGAACAGGTTGAACTCAAATCCGGTATCCACGCCTTGCAACTTGCCCTGGGAACAGAAGGCAACCGGTGGCTCGGGCGCGTGATGTACCAGTGGAGGTTTCCGGAGGTGTCTGACGTGTGGTCTGAACCCGTAAAGGCAACCGCCCTCACGTTGCCGGGCTTAGGCACCGGAGACCACGAGCTTGAGTTGCGTGCAGTCCTCAGCCCGGCCTTCACGGGACCGATTACCCGTCTGCTCATCGAGGTGCCGGCCCCTTGGTACGCCTCGACCCTCGCGCGAATCGCCTATCTGCTTGCTGCCATCGGCTCCGCCGCAGCGGGGGTATGGGCAGCACGGCGGCGGGAACGGTTGCGCACGGCGCGAGAACTCGCCGATGCCCAAGCTGCACTCACCCACGAACGCGAAGAGCGGGCCCGGACCGAGCTGGAATTGCGCAACCAAGAACTCGCTTCTGCAACCCTGCATTTGATGGAGAAGGGCGAAGCCCTCCAAACCGTGCGCAAAGGCCTCGTCTCCCTGCGAGCAGAAGTCCCTCGCAGCCAGCAAAAATCCATCCAAGACCTCATCCATGTCATCCAGCAGGATGAGCGTTTCGATGCCGGCTGGGAACAATTCTCCCAGCAATTTGACCGGGTGCATGTCGACTTCCAAACCCGCCTGCGCGACCGCTTCCCCCATTTGACGAAGAACGATCTGCGCCTGTGCGCTTACATCCGCATGAACCTGTCGTCGAAAGAAATCGCCGCGCTGATGTTCGTCTCCGTGCGGGCCGTGGAGATCAGCCGATTCCGCTTGAGGAAGCGCCTCGATTTAGACAAAGGCGCGAACCTGCAGGAGTTCATCCAGAGGCTGTGAAACAAAAACGCCCCTCCGGACAAGCCGGAAGGGCGTTCTATCAAGCCGATTTGGATTACGGACAGTCCGTTCCGAAGGCAGCGAGGAACACCAACAAATCCGGGGTTCCCACTACACCGTCGTCGTTCAAATCACCCGGGCACGCATTGCCCAACTCAAAGGTGCACGAACCGTTTTCCACGTTTGCAGCCTCGTTGTAGTTCGATGCATCTACGTAGGTGCAGCCGAACACCAAGGCCGTAGCGCACGACCCGTCGTCTTCTGCAGCAAACGGATTGAACTCCAAGCTGAACGGATCCGTGCATCCGGCGCAGGCCGTGCAGGAATTGAAGCAAACGACATCCAACACCGTGTTCGCCGACACGTTGACCGTACGGTTACCGTACTGGGAAGCGCAAGCAGCGCCTCCGAAGTTCTCGTCACCGCCCCAGGCACCGCCGTTGATGTACTTGAACTCTTGAACGCCTTCTGTCAAGGCCAAGGTGATCCCGTACACATCAAATCCCTGGTACGCCATCGGTGTGGCATTTGCCGTCCATCCCTGGAAGCCTCCAGCGAGGTACACCCCAGCAGAGGATGCTGCCGTTGCCGCCATGTCGACCCGGAAGGTCACCAGGTACTGGCACATACCGCTGGCGATGGTCGCCGCAGCATTGTAGTTCTGCGCGGAAGCATCCATGCAGCCTACCACGCCCGAGGGACAAGCTGAACAGCTGTTCCAGCACACTTCCGGAATGGTCGTCGACCCCGGAGTCACCGTCAAGGTCCGGTTCGTGTAGCCACCGATGGTCGATGTACACGCAGCACCTGGCGTAAAGTTCTCCTGCTGCGACCAGTTGTCCAAGGTAAACTTGTACTCGTAGGTACCGGGCAGAAGCGTTGTGGAAAGCGTATAGACGCCGTCTCCATCACCATCGGTCAGCTGCCAGCAGTCGCCGCACCATCCATTGAACGAGCCGCTTGCATTCACATAGCCGAAGGTGCCACCGTATCCGGCCATGTCCACTGAAAGGGTCACCGGCACAGGAATTGAATTCGGGTCGGTACATGTCGCACAACTCTCCCAGCACACATCCGTCAAGTCAATCGGAGCGTCTGCAACGACCACGGAGCGGTTCGTGAACCCATCCATGGTGGAGGTACACTCCGATCCAGGAACGAGGGATTCCTGATCGTTCCATCCGTCAGTCGTGAACTTGTACTGGTAAGTGCCCGGGGCCAAAGTCAACGTGATGGAATAGACATCATCTCCATCCGCATCCGTCATCGTAGCACACGACCCGCACCAGCCGTTAAACGAACCGTTCAGGTTCACCGTTCCGAATCCAGCGTCGTAGGTGGACATGTCTACATTAAATGTGACTTGTTGCGGGACCGGTGCTGGGGCATCGCACGTAGCACACGTGTTCCAACACACAGCATCCAGGGTTACCGGACCAGAGACGTTCACCAACCGGTTTGTAAACCCGAAATTCGTGGTCGTGCAAGGTTCCCCTCCTGCAAACTGCTCCTGTCCATTCCAACCGTCGAGGGTGAACTTGTATTCATGTGCTCCGGCTGCCAAATCGATGGTCAGTTCCCAGACGCCATCACCGTTTGCGTCGGACATGGGCGCACACCCACCGCACCAGCCGTTGAATCCACCGTTCACGAACACACCACCGTACACATAGGTACCCGTGTATTCGCTCATGTCCACCCGGAACGTGACCGCATTTTGAGCGGAAGTTGACACGGTGCACACGAGGAGACACCATGCAAGAAGAGAGAGTAAACGCATGACTTTTGGTTTCGTAAAATTCATTTAACATAAAGTTACGGATTTTCGTTCAAACTGCCTCCGTATGTGTCCACGAAACACCCCTACACTGCCTGCAAAATCACCCCCACACTTCCTGCACAAAGAAAGACAAAAAATTGAATTTCAATCACATAGGTTTCCAAAATTCCCCAGCAGGATGAGCAAATCTGTGACTCCTACAGTCCCCGATCCGTCTTCATCGCCCGGACACATCGGGCCTTCTCCCCAAGTGCACGAACCATTCTCGAAAGTCGCCTCTGGAACAAAATTCGCCGCCGAGGGATACGTGCAGCCCGGAATCCACACCTCCTCGGAACAGCCTCCGGAGAAGTGGGCAAATGGATTGTAATCGACCGATCCCGCAAAACCACACAGCCCACACGGAACACAGGTTCCGAAACAGTCAGCAAACGGCTGGAAGCCACCTAAATCAGGCACGTGGCGGGGCCCGCACCCTGTCCCGAGCACTTCATCCACCCCGTTCATGCGGTAACTGTACGCGGCCCCGGGCAGGGCCAACGCTTGCGCACGGTAGCTCCCCGCATATCCGGCCGTCATCGCCACCTCCCCCACTCCCTCGACCACGACTACGGCCTCTCCTCCCACGACGTCGGCATGGTGCATCCGGAACACCACCGGCTCTGGCTGAACGGGCACCCCACCGCTGCATGCGAAGCAGCTGCTGAAACAGGTCTCTGGCAGCGAAACAGGCGCATCGCGGACGGCCACAAACCGGTTCACATAGGTAATGCCCGAGCCGTACGTAGCGATGGTGCACACATCACCGGGAACGAAGGTGTCCGCCGGACCTGACCAACCGTTCACCGAGAACTTGTATTCGTGCAGACCCGGGGCCAGCCACACCACCTTCGACCAGTGGCCCGTTCCGTTGTTCACCATAGGCGCACAGCTACCGCACCAGCCGTTGAATGAGCCGTTGAGGTGGACGATTGCGCCAGGTGCAAGATTCAGAGAAGACGCATCGACGCGGAAGGTAACCGGTTGGGCTGCGGTGGGCAGGTCGTACCACCGGACCCAATCCACCTCCATGTGCGCCGGGAACGCTGTGGAAGCTCCCGGAGGACCCGGCCAGTTTCCACCCACCGCCAAATTCAGCAGCAGGTACATGTCTTCCTCGAACAGCCACGCGTGGTTTGGCAACACATCTGCCTTGTTCACCGCATAGTACGGCTCGCCGTCCACCGTCCAAATCACCTGACCCGGCCACCATTCCACCCCGAACACATGGAAGTCCTCGGCCCAGTTCACCCCGGTAGGCGCATCGAGATGATCTCCGAGAGAATACAAATTCGGCAGCGCGCCCTGATGGCAGGTTGCGTGCAACCGGTGAGGCGCCGAACCGATGACTTCCATGATGTCAATCTCCCCCGGCCACACCCCATTTTCCCGCAGCATCCAAAACGCTGGCCAGAGGCCTTGGCCGCTGGGGATCCGAATGCGCGCCTCGATCCTGCCGTGCATGCCGAACACCTTGCCGCGGGACATGAGCCGCGCCGACGTGTAGGCCATGCCACCGACCGACTGCTGCCGGGCGACGATGTGCAGCCGACCATCGGACACATACGCGTTGTTGCTGGAGGTCGTGTAGTACTGGAGTTCGTTGTTGCCCCAGCCGACGAGTCCGTACTGCGCACCCGTGCCGGTTTCGAGGGTCCAGTTCGCTGCAGAGATGCCTGGACCGTCGAACTCGTCGGCCCAAACGGGCTCGGCGGAGGTTTGGGCCGTTGCCGGAACGGCAAAGGCCACGAGCATCCCCCCTAAACTCCACTTACCGGTTCCGAACATGCCCGTGAAGTTCGTCCATAATCCGCGCATTCTCCCCGTCTTTCCCGCCGAACGAATACGGCCCCGGCTGCTCCTCTAACGGCCGCGGCACGCCCATTCCATCCGCATCCCACGTGGTCACCCACACGGTCCGGCAGCCTGGCACAGCCGGCATTTCCCAACTGAGCGTTCGGCCTTGTGCACCGAGGAACACCGGCGGCACAGCAGGTCCATTCCCGTTCATCGCCACGAGCTGCCATCCCGAAGCCCGGAACCCGTACCCGATGGCTCCAGGACCCGGCCACTGCGCATTCAGCTCCGGAACAGCGGTCCATCCGCCGCCATCCACGATGCACCACACCCCCACCTCCACGTGATCGAACCCCGCCGGTGGGTTCCACACCCTCGAGTGCCGACGGTGCAGCCGAACCTCCACCTGCCACCTGTCGCCGCGCTCCACCACCGTCAACCGCCGTAGGTCCGCGCGGCCCGAAAACCCAGGCGATGTGGGGTACTGCAAGCTCCCCGAGCGTCCGCCATCATCTCCCCGAGCATCCCGTTCGTGCACCAGCGTCACGCGCGGCTGCACTACACGCACCGTCCAGGCAGAATCCAGCGCCACCGGACGACCCGACGGTTCGATGGACCACCGGCCTACGCGATGCGACCCATGGGCCAAGTTCACTGGTGGTTCGGATTGCCACACGCCCTCAACTGTCCACGCCGAACGTAAGGAAGGCGACGGGGCGGTGGCGGGCGCAGACGACCCGCCTAGGCGAAACGCCATCCAGGACCGGGCGGGAACATGCAGCCACGCGAACCCACCCTCTACGGCCTGCCACAGGGGCGCTTCACCCTCCAGGGCCACGGTCAGGACTTCGCCAGGCCGCATCCCCGATGCAGCTACATCCGCCCAGGCAACGGGAAGATCCGTGGCATTGAGCACACTCCACACCGTATCCCCCTCGAAAACAGAACGAAGCACAAGAACACCAGGGGTGTCGGCCCCATCCACCACCACTTCAGGCCACGCCCGCCGCCACGGCAACGTCTCCGCGCGGGTCCGCAACGCCGCTTGCACCCAGCGGTAATCCGCCGATGTGGTGTCGTGCCTGCCGAACATGTCCGCTCGCACCTCGCGGTCACCTTGCTCGGTACCGGCATAGACCACCACTGCTCCTGGGAACAGCAGCAGCGTGCGGAAGGCCTGCCGAAACGCGGATTCACTCCCTTCCGCCCGGAAGCGGGGCATGTCGTGGTTGTCGAGGAAGTGCACGAGTTGGCGCTCGGGCGCGGGGAAAACCGCGTGTTGCGCCCGGATTCGGTACGCCAAATCCTCCACCGACGCGCCGCGCGCAAAGACGCCGCGCAGCGTGTGGGCAAGGGGGAAGTTGAGGCCTGCGTCTGTGCCGCGGTAGCCCGGTCGGGCGAGGTAGCGCCGGATGGACCGTTCGCCCGAAGCATCCCGCGGGCCGCTCTCGTTCCAGACCTCGCCGAAAGTGAACAGATCGCGCCCGGTCACCGCCGCCTTGCGCTCCATGCCCGGGTCGGATCCGTCGGCCCACAGGAAATCCGGCCAAAACGACCGCTCTACGTACTTCTGGGTGTCGAACCGGATGCCATCGAGGGCCAGCGAGTCCATCCACACACCGTAGGCGGACCGCAACGCGCGGCGCACCTCGGAATGAGCCGTATTGAGGTCATCGAGGCCGCTCAACTGGCCGGTGAGGACTTGCCGACGGTTGCTGTAATCGCGGATTTCGGGCGTCCAGTGGTAGATACGCGCCCGCCGGTGCGCAGCGAGCTGGGGATTGTTCAAGCTGAACGGATATGCCAGCTCCTGCGGGTCGTGTGCACCTTCCCCCTCGACCGAGAAGAAATCGCCCGTGTGGTTTACGACCACGTCTTGGATGAGGCCCATCCCGCGGTCATGCAAGGCATCCGCGAGGTGCCGCCATTCCGCCCACGTTCCGAAGCGAGGGTCTGGGGTGCGGAAATCCCGCGCCCAATAGCCGTGGTATCCGGTGAAGCTCGAGTCCCTGTTCCACGACGCATTCAGCACGGGCGGGGTGAGCCAAACCGCCGTCGCCCCCAGGCCTGCGATGTAGTCGAGCCGCCCAAGGACCCCGGCCACATCGCCCCCATGGAACCGATCGTCCCGGGTCGGATCGTAGGCCCACGAGGCGGCATCTCCGAACGACGCGTTCGCTGCAACGTTGCCGTCGGCGAAACGGTCGGTCATGGCGAAGTAAATGACCGCGTCGCGGGGGTCGTGGATTTGGCCGAACGCGGGCAGCGTGAGGCAAAGTTCCCCACACATCAAGAAAGCGAAAAGCCGCCTCACCACGCGGGCAAGACGGCTTTCGTGTGAATCATTCAAAATCAGTCGCAATCCGTTCCGAAGGCGGCGAGGAACACCAACAAGTCCGGGGTGCCGACGACCCCATCCTCGTTCAAATCGCCCGGGCATGGGTTCGCAGCGTCAATCACGCACGATCCATCTTCCACGTTTGCAGCCGCATTGTAGTTTGTCGCATCCGGGTAGGTGCACCCGAGGACGCGCGGCGTGGTGCACGAACCGTCGTCGCTGCCGGCGAATGGATCAAATTCCAGGCTGAAGGGATCCGTGCAACCTGCACAGGCATCGCAGCTTCCGAAACACGCCGCGACCGTCGTCACATTCGCGCCGTTCACCGTCACCACGCGGTTGCCTCCGTTGCCGCAACCGCTGACCGACTCGTCTTGGCCCCAGGCGTTGCCATTCACGAACTTGTATTCGTGGCTTCCGTTCGTCAACACCACGGTCAACTCGTACACCCCGAATCCGAGGTACGGAACGGCCGTCGTGGACGGGTTCCAGCCCTGGAAACCACCGGCCACGTGCACACCTGCCGCATTTACCGTCGTGTTCGACAGGTTCACCCGCAGGGT
>JBIIRP010000205.1:0-3181 GCA_044341475.1 Flavobacteriales bacterium
TTCGAGGGGACGTACGGTGAATACGAGGAAAACCGCCGCAAGCGGCTCGGGGATGCAGGTCCGCAGCGCGTGAAGTACCGCAAACTTGTCCGCGGCTGAGTACACGGGGAGGTTTGCGCCTTCGCCCACAGGTCCGCTGCACCTCGGTTCGATGGTGGCTGCGGTGGGGTCCTGGCTCGATGCCCGGGCCCACGGTGGACGTTGGCTGGTGCGGATGGACGATCTCGACCCGCCCCGGGAGCAACCCGGTGCGGCGGCCGCCATCTTCCGGACCCTCGAGCGCTTCCAGCTCGAGCCCGATGGCGAACCGGTTTACCAAAGCCAGCGGTCCGACGCCTATGCTGGTGTGCTCGAACGGCTTAAGTCCACCGGGGACGCCTACGGGTGTGCGTGTTCGCGTCGGGAGCTGGGGGAGGCGGCGGTGTATCCGGGAACGTGCCGTGGACGCTCGGTTGACGCGCGGTCGTGGAGGTTTGTGGTGTGGGCTGGCGAGGTGGTTTGGCAGGACCGGATGGCCGGGGAACAGCGGTACGACCGTGCCGCTCAGGTAGGCGATTTCGTGCTCAAGCGCGCAGACGGGTGGTGGGCCTACCACCTGGCCGCAGTCGTGGACGACGCAGCCGCGGGGGTCACGGACATCGTTCGGGGTGCCGACCTGCTCGATGCGACGGCTTGCCACATCGCGCTACAGGAACACTGTGGATTTCCGGTTCCACGCTACGCCCACCTGCCCCTCGTACGGAATGCAGCGGGCCAAAAGCTCAGCAAGCAAACCCTCGCTCCACCCGTCGATGGGCGTTCCCCAAACGAAGTGCTCACCGAGGTGTTCGCTCACCTCGGGCTCGGCGCAGTGGCCGAAGATGCGCTATCCGTGATGTACGCGGAGGCGATTGAACGGTGGCGTGCTCAGTTGCACGGCATCGCGTAGGGCGGACATTTGGCGGCCTTCGGTCCGGGGAGGGTGACCGAATACGAGGGCGATCTGCCCCGGGCTACGGTCCGAACGAAGTCCGCTACCCGATCGCAAATGGCCGCATCGGTCAGTGCCTTTGAAGCCACCTCGTGGCCCGCCCCCGTCATGCTCACCAAGGCAGAAGGCGACCCGGCATCCGACAGGCAACCGTGCAGCGCGCCTCCACCGCAGAGTTTCAAGGCATCCGGCGCCGCTGGACAGTAGCGATGCAGGGCTTCACCGTACGGTACCAGCGCATCGCAGGTCCCGTGGATGGCCAGCAGCGCGGGATGTCCCGACCCCGTGGGCGCTGGCGATTCGAGGGCTCCGGCGAACGAAATCACCCCGTCGAGTGCCGAGCTGATGCCCTCGGGCAGGGTGTGGCGCAAGCGGAAGGCGGCACGTAAGGCCGCTTCGGCACCGGCAGACGTGCCGCCGATGACCACGGACGTGCGCCCGCACCCGGTGGGCAGGCCGGGGCCGAGCAGGTAGTCGACGGCGAGGAGCAGGTCCTGGGCCGCTGCATCGATGGCTGCGCGTTTGCGGGCAGCGGGCACCTCGCATCCCATGCCCACGCCCTTGAGGGAGAGCCGGTACGACACGGAAGCTACCGCGATCCCCCGTTCAGCGAGCGCTTGGGCAAATTCGGCCACGGGCGCATCGCTGCGTTTGCCTTCGCTGAAGGCCCCGCCGTGGGCGAAAATGAGCAGCGGCGTGGGCCAAGCGGCCGCATCGGCCCGTGCGAGCCGGGGCGCCGGGAGGTAGAGGTCGTACCGGAGCGTATCGCCGGATCCCCGAACGCCGTAGACGAGGTTCCGTGAGACGGTTTGGCCCCATCCCCCGAACGGCAGGGCGACGGCGACGAGGAAGACGACCGCGCGGAGCATCAGGTGGTCGGCTGGGAAGCGCGGCTGCTGCGGGGGTGGAAGCGCTCGATTTGGTCGCGCAGGAACCGGCGGTCGAGGTGGGTGTAAATCTCCGTCGTGGTGATGGAGGAGTGGCCGAGCATCTCCTGCACAGCGCGCAAATCCGCTCCCGCCTCAAGCAGGTGGGTCGCGAAGCTGTGGCGGAAGGTGTGCGGGCTGACACTTTTGCGGATGCCGGCAGCAATCACTGCGCGGCGGAGCATCGTGAACGCCATTTGGCGGCTCATGCCGCGCCCCTGCCGCCCGAGAAACAGCGTGTCTTCGTGGCCAGGTTCCGGCACGATGGAATTGCGGTATTGCGAGAGGTAATCGTCGATGGCGTTCGCCGCAGACGTCCCGATGGGCACCCAGCGTTCCTTGTTCCCCTTGCCGATCACGCGCACGACGCCATCGACCAAATCCACCCGCGACAGCCGCAACTCGATCAACTCACTGACCCGCAATCCGCAGCTGTACAGCACTTCGAGCATCGCCCGGTTGCGGATTCCTTCCCGGCGCGACACGTCCACGGCTGCGATGATGCGGCTGATTTCGTCGACGCTGAGCACGTCGGGCAGTTTGCGCTGCGGCCGCGGCGACTCGACCAACTCGACCGGATCGCCTTCCACTAACCCCTCGATCCGGAGGTAGGTGCAAAAGCTGCGAACCCCAGAAAGCATGCGGGCCTGGCTGTTCCGGGCCAGTCCACGGTCGTACAGCGAGCCCATGAAATGCTCGACGGTAGCCCCCGTGATGTCCCGCGGAGTGGCGGCGCCTTCCTCCGAGCGTGCAAATCGTGCAAACTGCTCGATATCACGCATATAGGCTGAGACCGAGTTTGCGCTCAAGCCTTTTTCAAGTTCGAGGTAGGTGCGGTAACCGGCCATTGCAGAGGGCCAGTCGGAGTTCAGTGCAGTCATTCTGGGGTCCAAGTTTGTCGGGTGAGCAGCAAGGCCTCTTGCACGGTGATGCGTCGGCCGCGGTGGGAAGCGGTAACGAAGGGGCCAGGGAAGCGGTAGTCTGCGCGGATGGCGTTGCGCGAACTGCGGGCCGCCGCGTAGGTTGCGTGGTTGCCCGTGGTGTATTTGGCCCATCCTTCGTGTTCCAAACGGGTTACAGGGTCTGTAAACCCGTGCTTCCTCGGGAAATAATCGGGCGAAAGGGCCCAGTGGGTGGCGAGGAGTTGGACGTGGAAGAGAGGTTGAGGTTGAGGTTGAGGTTGAGGTTGAGGTTGAGGTTGAGGTTGAGGTTGAGGTTGAGGTTGAGGTTGAGGTTGAGGTTGAGGTTGAGGTTGAGGTTGAGGTTGAGGTTGAGGTTGAGGTTG